>JBQNBK010000107.1:0-6158 GCA_052169975.1 Treponema sp. | reverse complement strand
GTGGCATTAGTTTTAGCTGGTTGTAGGCAAGGTGCAGGTAGCAAAACTGGCGAAGATGATGACGATGATAGCTCGGGGGGGGGGACTAATAATAGTGTAACCTTCAGAGTTGACGTTTATGATATAAAGCCTATAGCTGCAAAATGTGTAATTGAACCATCTGATGACACAGTAACTTATGCTTTTGGGATAATGACAAAGAAAAAGTATGAAGATGCGATCGACAGAACTACTAAGGATGGAAAAGATCCTAAATTAGCTGCTTTTTATCATGATAAATCATGGAGTGAATTTCAAAAGAAAAATTATGGCTTTCCAACATGGCAGGCAGCAGCAAAAAAAGACGGATATTATAAGCAAGGAAAACAAGATGTCGACAATGTTGTTTCTTCAGGTTATATTTATAAAGGTGATATTGCACCAGAAACTGAATGCCTTGTTTATTGGTATTTAATTAAAGAAACATCTGAAGTGCCAGAGAGTGAAATCTTCATTAAACCATTCAAAACAACTGCTGTGACACCTAGCACTAATGTCTTAAACTTAACTGTTACAAAAGCTTATAAAAATGGTGTGGATGTTAGCGTAACAGCAACAAATGATGATATATATACAATTGTGATTGGTACTAAGAAAAATCTTGAGTGGTATTTAGCTTCAAATAAATATAATTTAACTGATTGGGCAAAAAAGATAGTTGCAGACTTTGAAGGTAGTGCTGAGAATGCTAAGGTACCACTATTCCATGGTGCTGGTACTAAAAATATTGATCATTCTGCTTTTAAAGGATTTTTGCAAGATAATACTCCTTCAGGAAGTGAATTTTCTATCTTATACTTTGTATATGAACCTGAAACTGGAATACGCTCTGATGTTAAACATGTGGAGTTTACGACTACTAGTGAACCAGCTTCTTATTAAAACTCCTAAGAACATAGTTTTTAGTTTTTAGCAAAAAACCAAAAGGCTTATTTTAAGTGTATACTTGAAATAAGCTTTTTTTTATTCCTCTATTAATAAAGTATCTTTTAATATATTTATATCTATATCTATATATTGACATTTCAAACTAAGATTAATAAACTGTTACCTACCAACTACATTTTATTATGAGATATAGTTATGAAAAAAAAGAATTTATTCTTTGCAATTGTTTTTGCTTTTTCTTTTGTTTTGCCACTTGCCGGGCAAAACATTAGTATGGATAAGAGGTCAGAATATATAGTGTATGCTATAAGTGCCTCACCTGAAGGAAAGTTTAATCCACTAATAGAAAACACACAGTACGATGAATATGTAAACCGATTGGTGTATGCCTCTTTATTAAAGTTGAATTCAAAGATCGAGCTTGAACCATCTTTGGCAGAAAATATAGCTTTAGTAAAGATGGAAAGATGCTTACTTTCACCTTAAAAAAAGACTTAGTGTTTCATGATGGAATGCCTCTTACAGCAAAAGATGTAAAGTTTACTTTTGAAGCTTTGGCTCATAAAGATTATCAAGGGGAGCTTCAAAGTTATGTGCAATCTATCAAAGGTTTTAAGGAATTTAATGAAGGAGTTGCTAGTGATGTTTCTGGTATTGTAGTAAAAAATGATAGAACTCTTGAAATAACTTTTAATGAAGTTTATGCACCAGCTTTAACCAATCTTGGAACACTCGGCATCTTGCCTGAACATATTTGGAAAAACGTAGGACAAAAATATGGACATTCTTTCTAAACCAATAGGAGCAGGTCCTTATAAATTGCAAGAATTTGTGAATGGCTCTTATGTGCATCTTGTAGCATTTGATAATTACGTAGTTTTAGAAAACCTAAAACAGCTAACTTTGTGTTAAAAGTTGTGAATGAAGCTACAGTGCAAGCTGAATTATTGCGTGGTGATGTGGATATTGCAGATGTTTCTTTTATCAAAAATGCTGATTCAGATAATTTAATGAAAAAAGGAATAAAAGTAGTTCATTATCCAAATTCTAAAGTGCAATATATGGGTTTTAACCTTAGAGATACTAGGCTTGATATGAATATACGTAATGCTATTGCATACGGAGTTGATAGAGATGCAATTGTTAAACACCTTATAGAAGGAAACGGTAAAATAATTGATACCCCAATGGTTCCATCATTATGGTCATATCCTAAAAAAGGGCTAACTCACTATGTTTTTGACAAAAACAAAGCAATGAGTTTCTTAAAAAAAAGCTGGTTATCAAGATACTGATAACGATGGAATTGTAGACAAAGATGGGCAAAAATTATCTTTAACTCTTACAATCCCTAAAGGAGACAGAGTAAGAGAATTAACAGGTCCTATTATTCAAGCTGACTTAAAAAAGATTGGTATAGAAATCATATTGGAGCCTATGGACTTTAATGCAACAATGCAAAAAGTAGTAGGCAACCATGAATTTGAGCTTTATTTAATGGGCAACACACTTGATGCAGACCCAGACCCAGACCCAACTTCATATTGGTATTCAACTCAAGCCACAGATGAAAAAGGTAATTTTGGTTGGAATATTGCTGCTTTCCGCTCCGAAAAAGCAGACTCTCTTATGGATAACAACAGAAAACAAGCAAACCAAAACAAAAGAAAGGCTGTGTTGCAAGAATTTGGTATTTTGTTAAACAAAGAACTTCCATGATTACCTTTATATGTTGCAGATATCGTAAGAGCTTATCGTTCTTCTGTAATGGGCTATAAACCAAATACCTTTGTAGATTTCTATAACGTAGAAAACTGGGAAATTAAATAATATTCTTTAAGGCAAGGTTTTCAAGGCTAATTGTTCAATCTTGCCTTAAAAAGTTTAATATCATGTTATACTTTGTTTTAAAAAGAAGTGTTACATCTATTTTTATTATTATTGGAATTGTAACACTTCTTTTCTTTTTGTTTGAGCTCCAGCCGGGCAACCCATATCTTAATTTTATTAAGCCGGGTATGTCACCAGAAACAACTAAAAAAATTCTAAAAGAAAGGGGCTATTATGATTCGCTTTTCTCAAAATGGAAGCGAATGTCATTCTCTCTTTTAAAGCTTGATTTTGGCTATTCACTTCAATATAGCACACCTGTAAAAACACTTATTTTTCAAAGAATACCAAATACACTTTTCATAACTATCCCATCTTTATTATTTGCTATTTTTATTTCTATTATTTTAGGAAGTTTTTCAGCCTATTATAATAATAGTTTTTCAACAATAATTAATTTTATTTCTTTTATTGGGCTTTGTGTGCCTGCTTTTTTTATTTCTCTTTTTTTAATAAAGATTTTTGCTTTTGATATAGAACTTTTTCCTATTTCTGGCATGAAAGATATCACAGCATCATCCAATTTTTTAAGCTATGTTTATCATGCAATTTTGCCTATTACGACCCTAACATTATTGCAAACTTTTCCATTAGTGCGTTATGTTCGTGCTTTTATGCTTTCAGTGAAAACTTCAGATGCCATAACCACTTATGAAAGTTTTGGAATGCAAAAATACCAAGCTTATAAAAAAGTAGGCATGTCGTTAGTGCGAGCTAAAATCTTAACAATGGCTTTTATGGAAGTGCCCAATCTTATTCAAGGAGCATTAATCACAGAAACAATATTTGTATGGCCGGGTATTGGCAAACTCAACTTTGATGCTGTGCTTTTTAGGGACTATCCTCTTCTTTTAGGCATCACAACAATCACTGCTATTTGTGTGCTTTTTTCAAATCTAATCTTAGATATATTAAATTATTCTTTTGATAAACGTATAGGGCTTTAGCACATGAATAAAAAGTTAAAAATATCTATAGGTTTAATTTCTTTTTTCTCACTTATAATATTCTTCTTTTTTCTTCCATATAATATATAAAAAAGATCCAATTGAAATAGATTTAACACAAATAGAAGCACCACCATCTTGCTCCCATATTTTAGGCACAGATAGCTTAGGTAGAGACCTTTTTGCACGCACCTTAATGGGAGGAAAACTTTCATTATTTATTGCATTTACTACAACCATTATAAAAACCTTTTTTTCTATTTTTTTTGCCTTTTTAGCAAGCTTTTCTAAGAAACTAGATATTCTTATTATGTGAATGATAGACATTATCTTATGCTTTCCATTTTATGTTTTGTCTCTTTCTCTTATAGCATTTTTTGGCACTTCTATTTTTCATCTAATTATAATCATTTCTAGTCTCACCTTTGCACAGGCAGCTCGCCTTATACGTACAGAAATATTGGCTATAAAAAACAAAGAATTTATTCATATTTGCATGATAAATGGTGAGTCTTATATAAAAATATTATTGTTTAACATTCTTCCATTATTAAAGAATACAATTTTAGTAATTTTCACTACATCTATTGCCCAAGTTTCTTTAATGGAAGCTTCTTTATCTTTTTTAGGCGTTGGGGTAAAAGAACCAAATGCAAGTTTGGGCAGTATGCTTTCTGTCGCCCTTGATATTATGAACTTACATCAAAAAGCGTATATGTGGCTTCCACAACTTATCTTAATTCTTTGCATAACAATTTCATCTCATTTAATAGGGGAAGGATTAAGTGAAAATGCTTGAAGTGAAAAATCTTACGATAAGTCTTAAAAAAGAATATTCTAAAAAAAGAAGTGCAATAAAAAGAGAAGATAATTGTGCAATACCTATTGTGGAACAACTTAATTTTAGTGTTGAAAAGTGTAAGACCCTTGCAATAGTAGGGGAATCTGGAGCAGGCAAAACACTTACAGCTCTTTCAATTATGAGTTTATTAGACACTAATAAATTTCTAGTAACAGGTGAAGTATTATTCAATAGCAAAGATTTATTTAGCTTAGAAGATAAAACGCGAAAAAAGCTTTTTTTAGAAGAAATTGCTATTGTTTGGCAAAATGCTTTTCGTAGTCTATCTCCTGTGGAAAAAATTAAAACAACCATTAAAAATATTTACAAAATAAAAAACAAAAAGATAGATGAAAAAAGAATTCAATATTTATTTTCTAAGATGCAACTTGATATGTATAAAATGAGTAATAAATATCCATATGAATGTTCTGGAGGTGAAATGCAACGCATTATGCTTTTACTTTCACTTTTATTTTCTCCACGCTTACTTATATGTGATGAAATAACATCATCTTTAGATTATGACACTTCGCTTTCTCTCATCACACTTCTAAAAACCCTTAAAGAAGAAAATGAGCTATCTATTCTTTTTATTTCGCATGATATGTGGGTTGTAAAAGACTTAGCAGATGATGTGCTTGTTATGAAAAATAGTAAAGTTTTGGAAAATGCTAGTAAGCATGATATTTTTTCTAGTCCTAAATCTTCTTACACAAAAGAGATGTTAAAGGCATCTTATCTATAAAAATATGTTAAGTATAAAAAATCTTTCGGTAAAATATGATGTACCTGTGTTTTCTAATGTCAGTATAGATTTTGAAAGAAAGATATATGGAATAGAAGGAGAATCGGGAATAGGAAAATCTACATTTATTAAAGCTATTTTAGGCTTAATAAAATATGAAGGAAGCATATTTTATAATGGAAAAGAATTGAAAAAAACAAAAGATAGAAAGGCTTTTCAAGTTGTGTTTCAAAACCCTTTTTTTTCATTTAATCCTGAAAAAAAAAACTATATTGTTCGTTTATGGAAATGTTTAACTGGAATAAAGAAAGAATAAAAACAGAAAGTATGGAACTTGCAATTGAAAACATACTAAAACCAATAAATTTACCCCTATCAATCTTAGAAAGATACCCTAACCAAGTTTCTGGTGGACAGTTGCAACGCCTTAGCATAGCTCGCTCTCTTTTAGGGGAACCAGATGTTTTGCTTTTAGATGAAATCACTTCTTCTTTAGATGTAATAACACAAAAAAAAATTGTTGGACGATAGCATTCCATTATTTAAAAATAAGATTGTTTTATTGATAAGTCATAATAGGCAATTAATTCACCACTATACAGATATAAAAATAAAGTTTGAAAGCTTAATAGGGTTTAGAAAATAGGCCCTAATAATTTATTTATGGAAGAATTTTATGTTCAGGAAAAAAGTATTTAACTTTTGTTTGTTGTGTCTTTTCTTTGTAGCAGCATCTTGCCAAGGAAATGGTAAGGAGCCCCCTAAGCCCGATAAGCCAGATGAAAAAAAAGATATTAAGATTACG
>JBQNBK010000106.1:0-6171 GCA_052169975.1 Treponema sp. | reverse complement strand
TATCAAGATAGGGAAGAAGAAATCACAGATTATTCAAATTATACTCCAAAAGAAAATGAAGGCTCTACTGATGTTTCTGAAGATGATGAGAATGCTTTAATTAGTGATGAAGAGCTTTACGGAAAAGATTAATTTTGATTTTTATGGAGGGAATAATTTTATGGAAATAAAAGCATCAGATGTTAAGGAATTAAGAGAAAAAACAGGTGCCGGAATGATGGAGTGCAAAAAAGCTTTGCAACATTGTAACGGCGATGCTAAAGAAGCAGAAAAGTATCTAAAAGAAAAAGGTCTTGCTGCAGTTGAAAAAAGATCTGATAGGGCAACAAGTGAAGGTATTATCATAATAAAAGGTGATGAAAAACATGTTGCAATGGTAGAACTTACTTGTGAGACAGACTTTGTTGCAAAAAACGAAGATTTTATTGCTGTTGGTAATGAAATTGCAAATGAAGTTTCTGAGAAAAACATTAATGAAGTAACAGATTCTCTTAATGCAAAACTTTTAGACCTTGCAACAAGAGTAAGAGAAAATATGACTCTTTCACGTGTTATGTCTATAAAGGCACAAGATGATGAATACATTGCAAATTACATACATTCAGACAAAAAGACTGGTGTTGTGGTGGTCCTTAAAGCAGACAAAAAAGAAGCTTTTGCTGACGAAGATGTGAAGCAATTTGCTTTTGATTGTTGCTTGCATGTAGCAGCATTTTTGCCTCCTTATATCAAGATGGAAGATGTGGATTCTTCTTATATTGCAGAACAAGAGGAAATCTTTAAAGGACAAGTTGCAGATCTTGATAAGCCAGAAAAAGTTAAAGAAGGAATTATCAAAGGCAAGATAAATAAGCACTTGAGTGAAATATGCTTTATGGAACAAATGTTTGTTAAAGATGATAAAGTATCTGTGAAAGCAAAACTTCAAGAAGTTGGCAAAAAAGCTGGTTGCAAATTAGAGTTTTCTAAAGTTGAGTTGTGGCAATTAGGCGTTAAAAAATAGAGAAAATACCCCAGCAAGTTATTAACTTGTTGGGTGTAAAAGTGAATGTGAATATGAGCGAGATTTGTAAAACATACGAAGAAAAAATGAAAAAAACATTGCAAGCTTTAAAAGATGAGTTTGCATTATTGCGTACTGGGCGTGCTTCTCCTTTATTGTTTGAAAAAATAAAGGTGGATTGTTATGGGCAACCAACGCCTCTAAAAGAGGTTGCTTCAATTTCTATTCCTGAAGCTAGGCTTGTGGTAATCCAACCATGGGATAAGTCTTTGCTTGTGGAAATAGAAAAAGCTATATTGAAATCTGAACTTTCTCTTAATCCAACTAATGATGGTAAGATTATTCGTATTGCGATTCCACCTTTAACTAATGATAGAAGAAAGGAGCTTGCAAAACAAGCAAAAGCAAAGGCAGAACAATCAAAGGTTTCTCTTAGGAATTTAAGACGTGATGGCATTGACGAGATGAAAAAAAAGCAAAAAGCTGGTGAAGTTACTGAAGATGAGCTAAAAACTGTTGAAGCAGATTTTCAAAAACTTACAGATAATTATACATCTCAAATTGTGAAAGTGCTTGAAGAAAAAGAAAAAGAAATATTACAAGATTAATTATTTTCAAAGTTATATATTGAATATTAATGCTGGACCAATCAAAAGAAGAAAGGACTAAATTGATGACTCCTCCAAAGCATATAGCAATAATCATGGATGGTAATGGTAGATGGGCAATGGAGAAAGGAATGCCAAGATTTAAAGGGCACCAAGAAGGGGTGAAGGTCACAAAAGAGATTGTGAAATATTGCTCAGATATTGGAATTCCTTTTGTTACGCTTTATGTTTTTTCCACAGAGAATAAAAAAAGATCTAGTGAAGAGGTGAATTTTTTGATGGGCTTAATCCAAAAACATCTTAGAGCTGAGTTAAAGTTTTATGTTGACAACAATATTCGTGTTTTGCATATTGGAGACTTATCTGGCTTACCACAAGCAGTTCAAGAAGAAATTATTACTGTGAAAGAAAAAACAAAAGACTACAAAGGCTCTTCTGTGATTCTTGCTATAAATTATGGTGGGAAAGATGAAATTGTGCGTAGTATAAAACATCTTAGTGCTGATGAACAGAAGAACATGACAGAAGATGCTTTTTCTCTATGTTTGGACACTAAGAATGTACCACCTGTTGATTTAGTGATTCGTACTGGAGGAGAAAAAAGATTAAGCAATTTTTTGTTATGGCAGTGTGCTTATGCGGAACTTTATTTTTCTGATAAATATTGGCCTAGTTGGAAAAAAGAAGATTTGCAAATTGCCATAGATGATTATATGGCTCGTAATAGGAGATTTGGATTAGAAAAATGAGTAAAAAAACCACTCAACGTCTTATTATGTTTGCTGTAGGCGTGCCAACAATTATACTGCCTGCTTATTACCTTCCACATTACAATTTTTTAGCTTTTCATTTAGAAATTATTATTACTTCTATTGTGGCAACAATAGAAATGCAAAATCTTTTTTCTAAGCGTTTTGGTGTTAGTTTTTCTTCATCTCTTATTTCTTTTTTAGGTATCATTATTATTGCTTGTGGATATTTTATGAATCGGGGTGAAGCTACATGGGGTAACATTATTGCCTTATATCTTTTTTCATTTTTTGCATTGTTTTTGAAAGAATTTATTGCTTCGTTTAGAGGTGATTTTGACTTAGTTCTTCATCGTCTTTCTGCTGGTATGTTTAGTTTGACATACCCATGGTTTTTTGCAATTTTCTTTTCGAGAATTGTTTCGCTTCCTTCACCACGTTATGCAATAAGTTTGTTTTTTTTAATTGTCTTTTTTTGCGATTCTTCTTCTTGGTTTTTTGGAAAGTTTTTGGGAAAAGGGAATCGGGGTGTTTTTGTGGTTAGCCCCAATAAGAGCGTTGCAGGCTTTATTGGTGGGTATCTGGGTGCCATGTTTATTACTGTTGTGGCATATTATTTGTTTCCAATATTTGCTCTTTCGCTTTCTCAAGTTTTGATTGTGATTTTTTTTACTACGACAGCTGCTATTGCTGGCGATTTAATTGAATCTATGATGAAAAGAGCTTGCAATGTTAAAGATTCGGGTAGTTTGATACTTGGGCGTGGTGGTATTTTAGATAGCATGGATTCACTTTTGTTTGCAGCCCCTGTCTTTTATGTGATGTTTAAGTATTTTATAAGTAAATAAAAAGAAAAGCCTGATTAAGCTTAGTGGTTATAGAGATTGCTTTTGCATAATGTTGGTATAGAATTGGGTTTGACATAGGGGCTAATTATGCTTACCTATTCTTTATAGCTTTTCTATTTCTTCTTTTGTAAGCCCTGTTATTGATGAAATAAAAGATACATCACAATTAGCTTTTTTCATATTAAGAGCTGTGTTTAGTATACCTTGTTCGATCCCTTTTTCAAGACCTTTTTCAATGCCTTTCTTTAATCCTTTCTTTTCACTTCTTTTTATTGCACGTTGTATATCATCAGGATATCGGTTAAATAGAAAAGTATATTCTTGCCTTGCTAGTTCATTTTGTTTTATTTCATTTATCATAGTTTCAATCTCCATAGTTAGTTTGCTAGTAATCTTTCTAGTTTTGCAATACCTACATAAAGCACGTAATTCTTTATCCTCTATAAACTCTCATACAGTGAATAATTTATTATTATATGAGTTGTGCCATCTTCTATTACGCTATTTGTTTGCAAGCAATAATTCTTTAGCGTGTATATCGGAAGATTATACCCTAATGGGTCCTTATTGCATAAAAACACAATAATAACATTTGGCAACTCATTATAGCTTTGCCCGCTATCAAGAGAAGATACATCTATAGAACCTTGATAGTATCTCAGCCTAAAGACAATGTAATGTTCAGTCATCATTTGCATTTCAATGTTATATAAACATTGTTTTTCATCTTTGACTAAAACATCAAGCCTAACACCTTTAGAAGTATAAGTATTTTCAATTTTATTTTGAGGGATAACCTTAGTGATTTTACCAATTTTTTCACATAAAAGCGTTTGAATAATTTTTGCACACAAGTTAGTGTTTTGCATTATTTTATAGAACATAAAATCATCTTGAATGGTTAAATCATTAAAAGGTTTTATTTTCCTCTTTTTCATTGAGTTTATTTTAACAAAAGATAAGAAAAATATTAAGATATATAATTAAAAAGCAAAAACTTTAATTAAGAAAAAATGCGGGGACACACAGGAAAAGTGTTATTGATTGTTTTTTGATGATAGTTTGAGGGAAGTGTACAGAATTTGCATACTAACAAACACAAATATAAAAAAAGCCCATAAAGTATGGAATCTTTACGGGCCACTCAAGCTTTTGGAAATTGATTTTATTTATGCTTTTGCAACGCCAAATCTAGCTTTTAAAGCTTCTTTGGTTGTGCCTTTTGCAAGCTCTGTTCCCTTCATTTTGTCAACGATCATAAATCCTGCTTTAGTTGTAGCTAATTGTTCATTAATTTGTGTAATTTTCTTTTCTACTTCTGTTGCAGGGATATTTGCTTGAGCTTTTTCAACAGTCATTGCATACTGATCAATTAAAGTATCATATTGTTTTTGTTGTGCGTCAGTTAATTTGAAATTATCATTACCTTGATTGCAACTCACAACCATAAACATAGCCAACAAAAGTGCTGGCACCATTAAAAATAGCTTTTTCATATATAAAGCCTCCTAAAATATTAATGAAGAGAAAGACCTATAGTCTCGACTCTTCCTTGCCTATTATACAGTATACCCCCCCCCCATGTGTCAATATTTATTTGCAATTTTTTTCAAATATTTTAAGCATCATTAAGTGTTATATAATAGAAGAAAAAACAATATAAATTGCAAATGAATAATAAAAATATTGCTTTAGGTTTTAAGAAAAAGTTAAAAATGCTATAATTTAAAAGCTGGAAGGGCTTTTTAATGAAATATATTGAATCAGAAAAGTTAGAATTAAAAGAAAAATATATTGATGTGATTGTAAGAGAAATTGTATCTTTTCTTAATGGGGATGGGGGTGTAATTCTTATTGGCGTTAAAGATGATGGAAGCGTAATTGGTGTGGAAAAGATTGATGAAATTAGCAGAAAGATTTCTGATGTTATCACCACACAAATTGAACCAAACCCTCAAGATGATATAAGCATAGGCTTGAAATTTGATGATGGCAAAACAATTCTTTCAATCAACATTAATAAAGGGTCAAATTATATTTATTGTCAAAAGAAATATGGTTTTTCTTCTACTGGGTGTGCAATAAGGATAGGCACCACTTCCAAGCAGATGACTCAAGAACAAATAAAAGCTAGGTATGAAAAAAAATATATTAACACAGAATATATGCTTAAAAAGAAATCTAGCTTATCCAACCTTTCATTTAGAGAATTAAAGATATACTATTCTGAAAAAGAATATCATTTAGAAGATTCGTCATTTGAAGAAAATTTGAATTTAAGAAATGAAGAAGGGCAATATAATTTATTGGCAGAATTATTATCAGACAAAAACAACATTCCCTTAATTTTTGTGAAGTTTCAAGGATGGAACAAAGCTTCAATTTCCGAACGAAGCGATTATGGTTATGGTTGCTTATTAACTACTTATGAAAAAATAAAAAACAGATTAAAAGCTGAAAACATTTGCTTTTCCAACACGATGATTCGTCCACGAAAAGACACTTATTTATTTGATTATGATTGTGTTAATGAGGCAGTGCTAAATGCTTTAGTGCATAATGATTGGACAATTACTGAACCCCAAATTTCCATGTATCAAGACAGGTTAGAGATTCTTTCGCATGATGGGCTTCCGAATGGAATGAGCGAAAAGCAATTTTTTAATGGCATTAGTAAACCACGAAATGCAACTTTGATGAGAATATTTTTGAGCATGGGTTTTACTGAACACACTGGACATGGGATTCCTACTATTATTAGTAAGTATGGCAAAAAAGCATTTGAAATTGAAAGCGACTACATTCTTTGCACAATTCCGTTTGAAAAACCTTTTATGTATCAAAGGCCTCAGGATAATGGTTGTTTTCTTGTTTGCGAACCGAGACCTAGATATTTTGCTCGCAGTAGTGTCGGTAATAATGTCGGTAATAATGTCGGTAATAATGTCGGTAATAATGTCGGT
>JBQNBK010000105.1:0-6188 GCA_052169975.1 Treponema sp. | reverse complement strand
AAGATAGCGTTTGATAAGTCTATATTGAAGCCAATCATGGCAAACAGAACCTGTTTCCCCGTAAGTTACTAGCTCGTAAGGATATAAAGCAACTTCAAAATCTAAGTTGTTATCAATCATTACTTGAAAAGCCTTGCCTGCAAGACACTTTCCCTTATACTCATTTATAGGTCGCCCTTTAATCTCATCTTCTGGTCTAAATCTATAAGCATAAATGCGTCCGTAGGTCATAAGCTCATCAAGAAACTCTTCTGCAAGTTCTTTGTGAAGTTCTTCGGGAACATACCTAAGTGCATTCTTTAATGCAACTTTTGCTTGAGCAGGAGTCAAATTAAAGCCACGACTAGGAGCTCGCCTAATCCCTTCTTTGAATGTGGGCTTTGGTGGCAAGGTAGCGTCAAGTTTAATTGTAAGAGCTTTTGCAATATCTTTATTATTCATAACCCTCCTCCTATCTTTTTGAAAGAGCTACAGCATCGCGAGCAATCATCAATTCTTCGTTAGTTGGAATAATGAGGATTTTCACCCTTCCACTATCCTTATTTGCAATTGTATCTTTGCCACGCACATTATTCTTTTCGCCATCCATCTCAATTCCTAAAAAGCCTAAGCCTTCGCATATTTTTGCCCTAAGCTCTATAGAGTTCTCTCCAATACCAGCTGTGAAAACTAAAGCGTCAATACCACCCATCACAGCAGCATAGCTTGCAATATATTTTCTTACTCTGTTGCAAAAAACATCGAGTGCTAGCTTTGCCCTTTCGCTTCCTTCGTTTGCTGCCGCTTCAATGTCCCTAAAATCACTTGAAACACCAGAAATACCCAACACACCAGAGTTCTTATTCAACACATTACTCATATCTTTTGGGCTTAAACCTTCTTTTTCCATAATGAAAGGAAGAATAGCAGGGTCAAGGTCGCCTGAGCGAGTGCCCATAGCTAGCCCTTCAAGAGGAGTTAAGCCCATAGAAGTATCTAGCACCTTACCACCTTTCACGGCAGCCAAACTAGAACCATTGCCTAAGTGACATGTAACAATCGAAAGCTCTTCAATCTTCTTTCCCAACATTTCAGCAGCTCTGCTAGAAACATATTTGTGTGATGTGCCGTGAAAACCATAACGACGCACCTTGTATTTTGTGTAATATTCATAAGGCAAAGCATACATATAGCTTGAAGCTGGCATTGTCTGATGAAAAGCAGTGTCAAAAACTGCAACCATTGGGGTTTTTGGCATTAAGGCTTGGCAAGCTTCAATACCCATAATATTTGCAGGATTATGAAGAGGTGCTAGTGGAATGCAGTCTTTTATTCCTTGCATAACCTTGTCATCAATCAAAACAGACTTACTAAAAGTTTCCCCGCCATGAACCACACGATGACCTACAGCCACAATTTCGTCCATAGACTTAATAACGCCGTGCTTTGCATCTTGCAAAGTTGAAAGAACAAGGGAGATTGCCTTTTTATGATCTTTTAAATCTTCCTTTATAATATACTTTTCTTCTCCTGTTTTTTCGTGTTTAATTTGAGAGCCATCAATACCGATTCTCTCAACCAAACCTTTAACCAAAACACTCTCATTTTGCATATCAATCACTTGATATTTTAGAGAAGAAGAACCACAGTTAATAACTAAAACTTTCATATACACTCCTTAATTTGTAATTCTATCACAACATGAAAAAAAATATAACCTTAAACTTTTTTTATAAGGGGAGTTCCCCTAAGAGCCAAATCCTCAAAGTTATTCTATTTTGATAAAAATACCTTTTCAAAATAGAGGTGGTAGCTACTAGGAATTAACAAAAATAAAACGTAGGCGTATTCAGAATAACCTATAGGTTATTCTGTAGCGAATATTTTTGTAAACAAAAATATTCAAAGTGGAATTTTATTAGAGTACGTCGAGGGCTAGGTGATTTTTAATTAAAAATCATTATTTTTGTGTAATGACGACGTAGATGCCGCCTATATTTTGAAAACTCTAGCTAGAGTTTTTCAAAAAATGATAATTAATATGCTAACCTACTTCACCACCACTTTCAATTATATATGTTTTATAGACTAAAGCCATAAATTTAAGTATACTTATGCTAACTTAGAAAAAGAACATGGTGATTCTTCTAACAACATCTTTCACTGCAGGGAAAGAATTTTAGGGGCACTATACTTTTTCAAAATTATTTGTTTTGAGGAGTAAAGTTATGAAAATAACAAAAGAAATGTTAAAAGAATTCCACAACGAATACAAGAAAAATCCTGTAAATTTAGCAGTTGCCGGAGCAATAGCAAAGACAGGTATTCAAGAAGCTTCATTTGCAAATGAAGTGAAAAGAAAACACAATTTTTTCTTTTCAAACGAGACAAAGCGTGGTGAAATAACCAACCAAAAGAAAAGTGGACGTTGCTGGATGTTTTCATCACTTAATGCAGCACGTGTTAATGTTATGGAAAAGTGCAATATAGAAACTTTGGAGCTTTCACAAAACTATACACTCTTTTGGGATAAACTAGAAAAATCCAACTACTTTCTTGAAAGTATCTTGGAAACATTAAACGAGCCTCTTAATGGTCGCTTATTAGCTCATTTATTGGCAAATCCTGTGCAAGATGGTGGGCAATGGGATATGTTTGCAGGATTATTAAAAAAGTATGGAGTTGTTCCAAAAGATGTTATGCCTGAAACATTCCATTCTTCTGATACAGGCTTTATGGTTATGGAATTAACTCACCGCTTACGCAAATATGCAAACATATTAAGAAGTGGTTATGCTGGTGGTAAGTCAGTAGAAGCTTTAAGAAAAGAAAAAGAAGGATTCCTAAAAGAAATCTATAGCTTTTTGGTTAAAGCTTTAGGTGAAGTGCCTGAAGTGTTTGATTTTGAATACAAAGACAAAGACAAGAAATTCCACAAGGTTGAAAACCTAACACCTCAACAATTTTTCAAAGACTTTGTAGGCTGGGATTTAGACCAAAAAATCAGCTTGATTAATGCACCAACTAAAGATAAGCCTTTTGGCAATGCTTACACAGTTAAGTTTTTAGGAACAGTAAAAGAAGCAGAACCAATTCATTACATAAATGTGCCTATAGAAGTGCTAAAAAAAGCAGCAATTGAGTCAATCAAAGCAGGGCAACCTGTCTGGTTTGGTTGCGATATGGGGCCATACATCAGTAGGAAAGATGGAATTATGGATATGGACGTTTTTGCTTATGACAAAACTATTGGCGAGTTACCAACATTCACAAAAGAAGAAAGACTTGACTATGGGGACAGCCTTTTAACTCATGCTATGGTGCTTACAGGTGTTGACCTTGATTCAAAAGGCAATCCTATTAAGTGGCAAGTTGAAAACTCATGGGGAGATGAACTAGGACAAAAAGGTATTTTCTCAATGTCTGATAAATGGTTTGATGAATACACATACCAGATTATGGTGGAAAAGAAGTTTGTTGAAAGTAAGTGGCTCGATGCTCTAAAGAAACCACTTGTTGAGCTTGAACCATGGGATCCAATGGGTGCTTTAGCTTTAATGAAATAAGAGCTTTTTCTGCATCTTTATAAATAGCTTGCACAGCTTTTATTAGCCTTGCAAGCTATTTTTTTATTTATTTAACTTATTGTGCCTTTATATCATCATCCTTAAAGACATTTTCCTTTAATATTTGAGAAAGTAATACTTCATCATGTGCTTTTGAACCAATCAAATTAGCTGTTGTGTAAGCAATTAGCGACGTAAGAATAAGCCCACCTAAATAGTGCAAGTTGCCACATGTTTCAATAATAATGGCACAGGCAGTTAGTGGAGCTTTGATTACAGTGGCAAAACAGGCAACCATACCAAAAATCATCATAGTCTCTTCAAAAGCTGGGTCTAAAAGATTGTAGTTGACTAGCACTTTTGCATATATCAATCCACCCAAAGCCCCACACGCAAACAATGGAACAAAAATCCCCCCAATAGCCCCAGAACCAGCAGAAAGACCTGTAAAAAACAGCTTTGCAAACAACAACAACAAAAGCATGTATAAAGGGAAATTATGTCCTTGAATGGCCTCTATCAAAGCATCCCCGCCACCGTTCACATAGCCAAAAAGAAGATAAAAAGGGATAACCAAAAGAAACGGGACGATTGGGCGAAGCACCAAAGGAATATGCAAATGAGTATAAATACTTTGAGACATATAAATAGATTTCTTAAAAAGATGCCCTATAATCGCAATTAATACGCCCAATCCTACAAGGTAAGCAAAATTATTTAATGGAAAGTTTGAACTTGCATTTAAGCTAAAAGCATTGCCTCTTCCTAAAATTGAACCAACAACAAAGTCTGAAGCAAAAGAACCTGCCATAACGCAAGCTAATAGTATTGGACTAAAATATTGATGTAAGTCTTCAATTGCAAAAAGAATGCCTGCAAAAGGAGCAGAAAACGTTCCTGCAAGACCAGCTGCTGCCCCTGCCGTTATTAGGCAAACACGCTCTGTAAAAGAGCGTTTACCAATCTTCTCGACAGCGTCTCCTACATAAGCCCCAATCTGCACAGAAGGACCTTCTCGCCCCATAGAAAGACCTAAGCCTATGTCCATAACACCACCAATAAACTTTAATGGCAGCTCTGGCCAAACTGAAAGCTTTAAGCGTTTTAGAAAGACGCCTTCAAGCTGAGCCACTCCCCCGCCACGTATCATAGGGTATTTATTGATGATAAAGCCCATAATGAGCCCAAAGATTGCAAAAACAGGAATTAATGCAAGTAAGTATAAAACATTGAATGACCTTAAATATAGAAATGTAGCATTTACTATTTTTGCCACATAATTGATTGAAAAGCGAAAAGATGTGATTACAAAACCTGTAAGTATTCCTATTAAAAGGCTTTCTAGCACTAAAACAAGATAATTATCAGTTAAAGCATCTAAAAGCTTTG
This sequence comes from Treponema sp., assembly GCA_052169975.1. Taxonomy (GTDB): domain Bacteria; phylum Spirochaetota; class Spirochaetia; order Treponematales; family Treponemataceae; genus Treponema_B. The sequence goes on along the minus strand of JBQNBK010000105.1, from coordinate 1,254 downwards.
TTTCTTTGCTGTTAGGTTGCATAGCGGATATTATATTTATAGTATGCCTATTTGCAAGAGTAAAAATTAAACAAATATCTTTTTAAAAGTTTATATTAACGACAAGAACTTATATTGACAACTAGATATTTTTTTTAAAAAATAGATGTATGATTGATATAAAAGAAACAGATAAAACAAAGTTAAAAAACTTAAAATATATAGACTTATTCTGTGGAATTGGAGGCTTTCATCAAGCTCTTGATTCTTTTGAAGCTTGTTGTGTGTTTTCATCAGAAATAGATGAGTGGGCAAAGGCTGTTTATAAGGCAAACTACAAAAAAGAAGTAGACGGAGACATTACTAGAATAAAAGAAAGGGATATTCCATCTCACGATATTTTATGTGCAGGTTTTCCTTGCCAAGCTTTTAGCATTTCAGGAAATCAAAAAGGCTTTAATGATGAAAGGGGTTCTTTATTTTTTGAAATTATGAGAATCGCCACATATCATAAGCCTAAAATAATTTTATTAGAAAATGTTTCTAATCTTGCAAAACACGATAATAAAAAAACGCTTAAGACAATTATAAATATGTTAGAAACTATAGGCTACAACATATATTACGAAATATTAAATGCTAGTGACTATTCTATTCCACAACAACGGAAGCGAATTTATTTTGCATGTTTTAGAAAAGATTTAGAAATCTTAAACTTTAATTTTCCACAAAAAGAAAATTCACAGATAAATCTCAGCGACATAGTTCTTCCAGATTCTGAAACACAACAATATGTAATAAATAGGAAAGACATAGTTTTAAATGATGTTGACATCTCAGCTGATATTTTTGGTAATTTTCCACAAGAACCTATTAGAATTGGTAGCGTTAACAAGGGAGGTCAAGGAGAAAGAATTTATCATGAAAAAGGACATGCGATAACTCTTTCAGCTTATGGGGGTGGAGTAGGAGCAAAAACAGGCTTATATTTGATTAATGGAAAAATAAGACGCCTTGCACCTCGTGAATGTGCAAGACTACAAGGTTTTCCTGACACCTTTATAATAGACAAAAATCAGAATCAAGCATATAAACAATTTGGAAATAGCCTTGTAGTTGATGTGGTTCAAAAAATATTACAGTGTATTAATGGGGTACTAAAATGAATAGAAAAGCTATAGGTTCTCTTACTGCTAAAGGAGGTTTTAAAAATGAAAAAGAAATAGCAAATAAATTTAATAATTGGAAAGAAGATAAAACAGCACAGCAGTGGCT
>JBQNBK010000104.1:0-6238 GCA_052169975.1 Treponema sp. | reverse complement strand
TAAAGTGCCATCATTAACCACTTTAAGAGAGTTTTTTTCAATCCTATTTATTATAACTTCTTCTTGAGTTATTTCAATCATTCCATCAGAACTTTCAATGCTAAGTGTGGCTCCATCTAATAAGCCTTGAATATCACTTGAATGCAATTCTTCAATCTTTTTTGCAACTTCTTTCATTTGGCTTCCAAGTTTTTTTCCAAGCACCTTATAGTTAGCCTTTGCCTTATAATCAACCATGTCATATTCTCTTTCATGGAAAATTACTTCTTTAACATTAAGTTCTTCTATTATACTGTCTTCCATTTCTAGTAATACAGTTTGCTCTTTCTTGTTTCTAGTTACAATTTCAACTGCCTTTAATGGCTGCCTAACTTTTAAGTTGAATTGATATCGTAGACTTCTTGCCATTGAAATGCACTTTTGGACAGTTTCCATCTTAAACTCTAAGTCTTTATCTCGCCATTTTTCATCATAAGTAGGATAGTTAGCTAAATGCACACTTAACATATCTTTTTCATCTTTTAGATTTTGCCAAATAGCTTCTGTAATGAATGGAACCACAGGAGCAAAAAGCAAAGAAAAACGCTTTAATGCAGTGTATAAAGCTTGATATGCTTGCATTTTGTCCCCATCATTTTCACTTTTCCAAAAGCGACGACGAGAGCGACGAATATACCAATTGTTTAAGAGATCTATGTATGCAACCATCTTTGGAATTGCAGCAGAAAGATCATAGTCGTCAAAAGCATTTGTTACATCAAAAACCAACTTTTCTGTTATTGAAAGTAGCCACCTATCAAGTGAGTTGGTAAAATGGGAAGGCTCTTTTGCAATTTCAGGATTATAAATTCCATCTATATTTGCGTATGTAACATAAAAACTATAGCTATTCCAAAACGGAATTATAATTCCTTTTAATACATCCTTAATACCTTCATCACTATATTTTAAGTCTTCAGCTTTTACTACACTTGAATTAACCAAAAAAAGACGCAAGGCATCTGCTCCAAAGCTATCAACTACTTCATTTGGATCTGTATAATTGCGTAAAGATTTAGACATCTTTTTTCCATCTTTTGCAAGCACTAAGCCTGAAACCACGCAAGCCTTAAAAGCTGTTTTTTCAAACAAAGCAGAAGCTAAAACAGTGAGAGTATAAAACCATCCCCGTGTTTGGTCTAAGCCTTCAGCAATGAAGTCAGCAGGAAATTTCCTTTCAAACTCTTCTTTGTTTTCAAAAGGGTAGTGGTTTTGTGCATAAGGCATTGCCCCAGATTCAAACCAACAGTCCAACACTTCGCTTATTCGCTTCATTGGGGCACCACACTTTTTGCATGGAAAGGTTATATCATCAACAAAGTGCTTGTGTAAGTCAGTTACTTTTTTCCCTGAAAGTTCTTCAAGTTCTTTCCTACTTCCCACACAGTGAAGAGACCCGCACTCCTTACATCTCCATATTGGAATAGGATTTCCCCAATACCTATTTCTACTTATTGCCCAGTCCCTAGCTCCTTCTAGCCATTTACCAAAACGCCCATTCTTTATATGCGTTGGTTGCCAGTGAATTCCTTCATTCACTTTTAGCATTGTTTCTTTAATTTTTGTAACCCTAACAAACCAGCTTTCTACAGCACGGTATATTAAAGGAGAAGAACAACGCCAACAATGAGGGTAGGAGTGTAGTATTGTGTCTTTTTTAAAGAGTTTATCTTCTTTTTTAAGGCGTTCTATAATTTCTTTATCAGCTGCTTTAACAAAAACTCCTTCATATTCAGGCACTTCTTTTGTAAACTTACACTCTGCGTCTATAGGGCAGACTGTAGGAAGAGAAAAACTCTTACATAGTGCATTATCGTCTTCACCAAAGCCCGGTGCCATGTGGACAATACCTGTACCATCTTCTGTGGTTACAAAAGAGCCACACATCACCCTAAAAGCCCCAACACTACCATCTTTTGCTTTGCCATCTATGTCAGCTTTTAGATGAGAAAAGTAAGGAAAAATTGGCTCATACAATAAGCCTTCAAGCTCACTTCCTTTAAATGTTTTTAGTATTTTATAAGAAGCTTCTTCATCTTTTTTTGTTTGAAAAACAGCTTCCAGCCTAGAAGCTAATAATATGTAATGAGAATTATTTTCTTCTATTAATACATAGTCAAAATCAGCTCCCACTGCAAGGCCCAAATTTGAAGGCAATGTCCAAGGAGTTGTTGTCCAAACAAGAAAGAAAGTATTTTCTGGCAATTCAGCAAACTTTGCTTTTGAATCTTTTAGCATGCCAGTAATTTTAAATTTTACAGTGATGGCAGGATCTTGCACGTTTTTGTAGCCATCCATGCTAAGCTCATGGTTGGAAAGAACTGTGGAACATCTTGGGCAATAAGGCAAAATATAATGACCTACATAAAGTAAATCTTTTTCAAATAATGATTTAACTACATGCCAGATTGATTCCATATATTCAGGATTCATTGTCTTATAATCTTTATCAAAATCGACCCAGCGACCCAGCCTAGTTATTGTTTTTTTCCACTCTGCAACATAGCGTAAAACACTTTTACGGCATTCTTCATTAAAATTAGCAACACCATATTTTTCAATATCTGTTTTTGAATTAAGAGACAATTCTTTTTCAATTAAGTTTTCTACAGGTAGCCCATGACAATCCCAACCAAAGCGACGAGGCACCTTATAACCTTTCATGGTTTTATAACGTGGAATTATATCTTTAATAGTGCCGGGAACAAAATGCCCAAAATGTGGAAGTCCTGTTGCAAAAGGAGGACCATCAAACAAAACAAACTCTTCAGCTTCTTTTCTATTTTCTATCGACTTTTTAAAAACATTATTTTTTTCCCAAAACTCAAGGATTTCTTCTTCTTGTTTTGCAAAATCAATTTTAGGATTAACTTCTTTATACATATTACTCCTCTTTAAGAATAAAACCCTATAATAATACAAAAATATATTGATTAATACTAGTGAATTGTAGTTTTTTTCTAAAACAGATTTTGTGTGTTTAGATTGGGGGCCTAATAAGTTTTTTTTACTTAGCTATTTTTTTATAGCTTTAAGTTCTTCAACTAGTTTATAAACATTACAAAATGAAGCATCCTTATCATATTCGTCTTTATTATTTCGATCAGCTAATACATAGCTATTTTCAATTGCCTTATCAGTTAAATCTTTTAATTTAGAATAAACACTGCTCTTTCCCTTTTCATAATTAGAAAAATCCTCGTAACTCTTTAATTCTGCAATAAGTGGATCTTGGTCTTTGTAGTATTTTTTAGGAATAGTATAGTGCAGTAAAAACCATATTTCAAAAGAAGGTAGAGAATCTGCAATAAAAATCCCATTTTTTAGGGCTTTAGCTTTTAATTGTGCTATGTTTTTTTCTAATTCATCATTTTTTACAATCACATCACAATCATAGATGCACCATATAGACTCATACTCTTTTTTATTCTTTTGTGCTTTTATTGCAACACTTAAAATATAATCAGGTGAACTATGTTTTGCTTTTTTTTATTTCGATTTTAAGACCATGTATTTTTTCTAGTGCCTTCATATCAGAAAAATACCAGTATTCAGTTTTCCCTTCAACAATAATTAAAAAAGTCTTATTGCTCTTTACTTTTCCTGTCTTTCTCGGCATTAAACACCTCCTTTAATAAGCTAATGTTTATATTAGGTAAGGCACCAAATTTATCAGCATTATAAAGTTTTTTGCGAGAAATACCCTTTCTAATTCCTTGATAGTCAGTGATACTATTATATATGCTATTTCCATCATCTTTCTTATAACAAAACCACACTTCATCATCACGTAAAAGACCCGAATCTAATAAATCTTGATTATGAGTTGTAAAAAGTAGCTGGGAACTATCAGATAATTCAAGAAAAAGTTTTAAAAACAATTCAATAAGAGCTCCATGTAAAGAAGATTCTAGCTCATCAATTAAAACTATGGATTTAGATACAATAAGATCATAAAGTGGCAAAGCAAGTTGCATAAATCTTTTAGTTCCATTTGATTCTAGTTCAAATAGCAAAGGATAATTCTTGTCATTATAAATATGACTAAGCATCACCATTCTTAATTTTTCTTTGTAGCTTGTGATTTTCTTTTGAATTTCAATAGGTAATCTTTTTATTAATATTTCTGGAAAATCTTGTAATATTACTTTTATATCATCAATTGTTCCTATGTCAGAAGCAGAAAGTAAATTAATAAGAATGTTTTTAAAATATACATCTTCTTCCTCTTCAATTTTATTAAAAATATACTCAGATAAATAATCATTTGATGACGGTTCTATAATTCCTTTAAAACTAGATACTACTTCGTCATAAAAAGATTTTAGTAATAGATGCCTAACTTGTGCACCTGTAGAAATAACAGAAGAATTTGGGCGAATTATATCTTCAATTATTTTTTTTGCTCCTGTAATATTGCTTCCCCATTTTATACTATTATTCTCATCACGCTTAAAAATAAGTTTCTTTTGCCCTTTAGGCACGTAAGATAATTCTTCATAGACAACTTTCTCTTTTGTTAGCTTTAAATTATAGTTATAACGTACGAACTTATTACTGTCATTATCCTTTATGTATAAAATTAATTCAAATTCACCGGGAGCATTTTTAAGTTCGGGATCGAATGCAAAAGGGATGAAAATTATATTTTTATTAGGCTCTAATTCTGTGAATGAACTAATCATAAACCACATATAAAAGTTTAATGCCTCAAGCATCTTTGTTTTACCAGAGGCATTTGCACCATAAATACAAGCTAATTTAAGAATTTTCTTACCTTCACATTCTATGCAATGTTGAAAAATACCATCATCTTCTTTATTTGGAACAGCTTCAAAGCTGATAGTTTGTTTTTCACTAATCGAAAAAGTGTTTGTAATAGAAAATTCAAGTATCATTTACTTCTCCTATTAATTATTTTGCAAGATATCTAAATGTATCGGAAATAAAATATAAAATCAAACTAGTTTTTGCCATAAGTATGCAAAAATAGCATCTATTTTTATATATTTACTAGAAATTCTAAGGCATCTATTAAAGAAAACTAATTGCTTTAATATTTCTTTTCCTGCATTCTGCAACGTATAAAGAATGCAGGCTATTCTTTATACTAGTGAATTGTAGCTTTTTTCTAAAACAGATTTTGTGTGTTTAGGAGCGAGCTTTTAGCGATGTTGTTTTAATGTGTGTCTTTCCCAAAAAACTCCATCAAAATATCCTTGAATGCTTTTGTCAGACTCTGCTATTTCAAGGCGTTTTTCTGCCCATATACAGTATTGTTCATTTAATTCAATACCACAGTATTTTCTATTTAATTTTTTTGCCACAACACTTGCAGTTCCGCTGCCTAAAAAAGGGTCAAAAACCACGTCTCCTGCTTTGGACGAAGCTAAAATCAATTTTGCATATAATTTTTCGCTTTTTTGAGTTGGATGGTCTGTGTTTTCAGGCATTGACCAAAATGGAATTGAAATATCATCCCAAAAGTTTGAAGGGTGAGTAAGCCTAAAGTTTCCTTCTTTACTTTCTTGCCAATCTTTGGGTTTTCCATCCAACTTATATGGAGCTAAAACCTTTCTTTTCATCATCACTGCATCAACGTTAAAATAGTAATCTTGAGGATTTTTCACTGCAAACCAAATATCTTCCATACTATTTTTCCAGTTTTGTTTTGCTCCACGCCCCTTTTCACGCTGCCAAGTGATTCTATTAATAATAGTTAATTCTTTTTCAATTGCTTTTTGCAATGAAGATGAACATTTCCAATCCCCACACATATAAAGAGAACCATTTGCTTTAAGCTTTTTGCACACTTCACTAAACCATGTTGCAATATATTCTTCATACTTACTTTGCGAACAAGAATTAAACTTCATTCCATTAAAATCTTTTGTCAGATTGTATGGAGGATCTATTATAATCAAATTAGCAAATTCATTCGGAATGTATTTTAGCATTTCGATTACATCACCATTGATAGTTTTATTAATGAAATTGCTTATTGTGTTTATATTTTTATCTGTTATTAGTTTTGATCTAAATATTTTTACCTCTTCAGGCTTTAATATTAAAGTTCGATTATTGCTAGCTCTTATCTTTTCCATAATTTATCAGCTTATGTTTTTTACTCTGATAGCACTATCATTTTCAAAACTAAACTTTTTCACGCACCGCCTAACAATCGAAGTTTGCCTGTTCC
>JBQNBK010000103.1:0-6378 GCA_052169975.1 Treponema sp. | reverse complement strand
TAGCATGTATAAGCCTAAAAATCCTGAAACTGATTTTTCTCATCTTCCATTTCCTCAAGCTAAGTTTTATTCCAATTCTTGGAAAGCAAGAAGTGAATATTGGGATTTATATGGAGATCTTATAGAAGATGATAATTTTTGGTATCAAAGAAAGAATCCATGCCATCCTGCTTTTTATCTTTCCGCATATAATTATGATTTAGTTGCAAAAAAAGATATTTTAGTTTCAAACCTTGCTTTAATAGTAAAAAAAGATGTGCAAGATGGTGTTTATGTTAGAGTTTGCGATATAAGAACAGGTAAGATTGTTGAAGGAGCAATTGTTAAAGCTTATTCATTTGCACAACGTGAAATTGCAAGTAGCAAAACAGATAAAGAAGGTTCTATTTTTTTTGAAAACTTAAAAGATGTTTTTTTTATTCAGGCAGAAAAAGATGGGAGTTTTGCATATCTTAAAGTAAATGAAGGCTCTCAAATGTCAACTAGTCATTTTGCAGTTGATGGTGAGGTGTCAAAAGAAGGCATAAAAGGCTATATATATGGTGAGCGAGGTATTTGGAGACCAGGCGATGAGATTCATTTATGTTTTATATTGCAAGATACAAAGAATACATTACCTAAAGATATTCCACTTGAATTCACTCTTTCTGATGTTCTTTCTACAGAAATCGACCGTCAAATTCTTAATTCTTCAGTTGGCAGAATATATAGAATTGACACAAAAACTGCTAAAGATGCAAAAACAGGAACATACATTGCAAGAGTTAAGATTGGTGGAAACACATGGCAAAAAGAAATAAATGTTGAAAGCATCATTCCAAATAGACTTTTTGTTAAACTAGAGCCCAATAATTATCTGCATAATGGAGAAAACAATATAACTCTTTCTAGCCAATGGTTACATGGTGCTAAAGCTTCAGGACTAAAAGCTGAAGTTGACTTAAAGTATGTACTCGATAATTCACCATTCAAAGATTGGTCAGGTTATTCATTTATTTCAGAACATGATAGGTTTTCAACTATTAGCGAAAGATTGTGGGATGGCACCTTAAACGAAGAGGGTATAGCAAATATTAAAGTGGCTATGAATGTTGAAAAAGCACCGGGAAAGTTAAAAGCAGTGTTTGGAACTAGGGTTTATGAAAGCTCTGGAGCATTTTCAACTGAAAATAAGGTGCTAGATTTCTCACCATACAGTGCATATGTTGGTATACTTCTTCCTAAAGGTGATGATTCCTATAGAAATGATCTTATTTATACAAACAAGGATAATTCAGTAAGCTTTGTTATAGTTGATAAAGACGGAAAACTAATTAAACAAAATAGAAAAATCATACTTGAACTATACCGCCTTGACTGGAAATGGTGGTGGGAAGAAGATGCCTACACAGGAAGTATTTATTCTTCAAGTTCTTCTATAACAAACAAACTAAGCACAGAAATTGAAACAATTGATGGAAGGGGCAAATGGACTTTTAATATAAAAGATGAAGATTGGGGGCGATATTTATTAGTTGCACAAGATAATGAAGGTGGACATGTAAGCTCTAGCATTTTTTATGTTGATACTCCTTATTGGTCATCTCGTTCCTCCAACGGAACATCAGATGCAGAATCAATTCTTATTCTACAAGCTGGAAAAGAAAAATATAAAAGTGGAGAAACGGTTGAAGTTTCATTCCCATCAGCTACAGATTCCTTTGCTTATATAACCCTAGAAAAAGGTGGAAAAATTATAGAAAGGCAAGTTATAAAAGGAACAGGAAAAACTTGCAAATACACATTTAATGCAAATGCCAACATGGCACCTAATGTTTATGTTCATGTCAGTTTACTGCAACCATACAAAAATACAAAAAATAGTCTTCCAATTAGACTTTATGGTATTATTCCAATCAAAATAGAAAATGAAGAAAGTCATTTGGAACCAATTCTTTTAGTTAAAGATAGTTTTGAAGCGAATAAGAAAGCTAGCTTTAAAGTAAAAGAAAAAAATGGAAGAAAAATGGCTTTTACCATTGCGGTAGTTGATGAAGGCTTATTAGGTCTTACAAACTTTAAAATGGCAAACCCATGGAACCATTTTTATAGGAAAGAAGCTTCATCTTTGGCATCTTATGATATGTTCAATTCTATTAGCGGTGCTTTTAATGGAAGAATTGAAAGTATGCTTGCAATTGGTGGTTCTGACGAAAGCTTAGAAACATCTAATGGAAGCAAAAAAGCTGAACGTTTTAAAAGCGTAGCTCTTTTATTAGGACCATACATAATTGAAGCAAAAGAAGAAAAAACCATTGAATTTGAAATGCCTCAATACATTGGTGCTGTGCGTCTTATGTTAGTAGCAACTGAAGGAGTAAGCTATGGAGTTAAAGAAGAAACTGTAAGAGTTTCAAGCCCATTAATTGTGATCCCTACATTTCCAAGAACCTTTGGTATTGGAGAAGATATGGAAGTACCTATAACTGTGTTTAATGGAACTAATAAAGATGCAAATATTAAAGTAAGCCTTAAAGGTGAAGGTGCCATTACAATGGCAGAAGAAAAGACAATAACTGTTGAAGCACTGCAAAATGAGACTGTTAGTTTTAATGTAAAAGCAGAGCGAAAAGGAAAAAGCATATTCACTATTGAAGGAAAAGGAAATGGAAACTTAAAAGCTGCCTCTTTCATAGAAATTGATAGCATTTCTCGTGGCACTCCATACATAAGTGTAAGAAATGAATTATTACAAGGAAAAGAAGAAAAAACACTAGAAATAGAATTACCAGGTGAAGTAGGAACTAGAGAGCTGTCTTTAGAAATATCTCGATTCCCTTCTTTAGGGCTTGAAAATCGTCTTTCATACTTACTTGAATACCCTTCTGGCTGCTTGGAACAGATCACATCAAAAGCTTTTTCTCACCTTTATTTAACAAGATTTTTAGAGCTTTCAAATGAAGAAGCAGAAAAGAGAAAGGAAAATATATATTCTGTATTGCAAAGACTACCCTCATATCAAATATCAAATGGAGGTTTTTCATATTGGCCTAGTGGAAACACTGTTGCTTCTTGGGCAAGTATTTACGCTTTTCACTTTATGGTAGAAGCTAAAAAAATGGGCTTTAACGTAGAAGATTCTCTATATAAAAGATGCTTAGAATACCAAGTTGATTCTGCAAAAACTTGGAAAGTCGGTTATAGAAATAATCCTGAAGAGCAAGCATATCGTCTTTATGTTTTAGCTCTTTCTGGACGTAGCGACTTACAATCTATGAATAAGTTTAAAACAGTAGATGACTTATCTTCTCTTGCAAAGTCTCTTTTAGCAAATGCTTATATTCTTATTGGCAAAAAAGATGTTGGTAAATCTCTTGCAAGTACAATTGAACTTCATTTTGAGCATAACAGAAGAGGCTTACAAAATTATGGTTCTTCTTTGCGTGATGTGGCTATGCAATTACAAACTTACACCTTGCTAGAAGATAGAAATGAAAAAGTTAACAATTGCATTTTAGCTTTGGCAAACGCTAGCAATTCAGATGAATATCTTTCTACAAACGAAATTGCTCAAATATTAATTTCACTATCTCCTTACTACAACTATAAAAAAGCAGCCTCTCTTAATATAGAAGTTAATTCAAAGAATGAAAAACAAGATGTTACCTTAAACATGAATAGCAAAGTGTTAAAGTTAAAAACTACAAGTGAAACAAAACAAATCATAAAAGTGAAAAACAAAAACGTAGAGCCTATTTATGTTAGCTTACTTGCAAAATCAACATTACCACAAGGAAATGAGAGAAAAGAAGAAAAAGGTGGGCTTTCTTTAGATGTCCGCTACACAAAAAGCGATAGGAATGTGAATATTGATGATTCTAGCAATCTTCCTATAAAAGCAGTTAATTTTGATAACATCAAAAAAGGAGACAGGTTTTTTATTTTTATCACTGCAAAAAACAAAAGCAATGTGAAGCTAGATAACTTAGTTTTAAGCTTACCAATTCCTACAGGTTGGGAAATTTCTAATGCCAGAATAGCAGATATTACTAGTGTGAAAAAGTATAATTATGACTATCAAGACATACAAGACACACATGTGTACACATATTTTTCACTTTCAAGTGGAGAAGAAAAGAACTTTATCTTTGAAGCTACTAGTGTGTATGAAGGAAAATATTATCTTCCTTCTATTGTTTTAGAATCTATGTATGATCCATCTTATAGAGCAGTATTCAAAAATTAATTGTTAATCAAAAGAGGTTTTCTCTTTTTAATAAATTGGAGACATGTATTTTATGGAAAAATATGCATTTAAAAAAGAAATTGGGCTAGAAAACTTTATAGCATTGGGTGGCTTTTTAGTTTTTTTTATTTCTATAGGTAGTATAATGGGTGGTGTTAATATGATGAAAACCATGATGGCAACAGGTTTTGATCTTTTAATTAATACTTGTTTTTACCTAATGGCAGTGGCAGTATTAGCTGGTGCTTTTTCTAGTTTGTTTTCTGAGTTTGGAATTGTTTCGTTAATCAATGCTCTTCTTTCCCCTCTTATGAAGCCTCTTTATAATATGCCCGGAGCTGCTTCTCTTGGAATGCTTAACTGCTATCTTTCTGATAATCCTGCTATTTTAACACTTGCAGATGATGACAATTTTAGGCGTTATTTTAAGCAATATCAACTTCCTGCTCTCACCAACTTAGGAACAGCTTTTGGAATGGGTTTTATTGCAACAACTGCTATGATGGCATTAGATGTGAAAAATGCTCTTCCTGCAGCATTGATTGGAAATATTGGAGCTGTTGCAGGAAGCATTGTATCTGTGCGATTTATGATTTACTTTTCTAAAAAAGTCTATGGAAGTGAAGCAATGGTAAAAACAAAAGGCTCTGCAACCATTCCTGAAAAAATGAGAGAAGTACATAGCGGCAAAGTTGGTTTTCGCTTTATTCAAGCAATGCTAGCTGGAGGAAAATCAGGAGTTGCAATGGGTGTTGCTATTATTCCTGGTGTTGTAGTCATTTGCACTTTTGTTATGATGCTCACTAAAGGAACTAGCCCAGATGGCACTTATACAGGAGCTGCTTATGAAGGTATTGCATTTCTTCCTTGGCTTGGGCAAAAGCTTAACTTTATCTTAAAACCTCTTTATGGTTTTACAAGCCCAGAAGCAATATCAGTACCAATAACAGCTTTGGGTTCCACAGGAGCAGCACTTGGAATGATTAAAGGAATGGTGGGTGAAGGAATGATTAAAGCTAATGATATTGCAGTTTTCACTGCTATTTGTATGTGTTGGTCAGGATATATTTCAACTCACATTGCAATGATGGACGCCCTAGACACAAAAGAAATGACAGGAAAGGCTATTTTAAGCCATACAATTGGTGGTCTTTTTGCAGGATTTGTGGCTCACCTTTTAGCATTTATGCTATAGATATAAACTCCTTTCAGTATTAAAAGGAAATTCTGATTAGTTCAGTTTTGATTAACCAGTGTTTCCTTCCATATCTTTCATACTTAACTATTTTTACATTTACCACACAATAAACCAGCTAATGTACGCCCCTTCTCCCCAAAGCCCGAGCAGTTTCGCCTCCCCAAAACCAGAGCGGTTTGCACGCCCGCCCACTACCCACAGTTTGCACCAGCTAACGTACACCTACCCTTCCTTACCATATTCTTCTATCTCTTTAATTTTGTCTCTGATTGCGGCAGCTTTTTCAAACATGAGCATATCCGCATATTCTGCCATTTGAGCCCGTAGCTTTTTCACTAGCTTTTTCCTATCGCTTGGGTTCAATATGTTAAAACTATTGATGACCGGCGATGCCTCTTGCATTGCCTCTTCTTTCTTTTCTTCGCTTTCACGGGTTAGAATATCTTCAATGGCTTTTTTGATGGTAGTTGGTGTTATGTTATGCTCTTTGTTATAGGCTTCTTGTATGGCACGTCGCCTTTTGGTTTCTTCTATTGTTTCTTTCATCGCATCGCTTATCTTATCTGCATACATTACGACACGCCCGTTCTCATTCCTTGCAGCACGCCCTACAATCTGAATCAAGCTAGTAGTAGACCGCAAAAAGCCAATCTTATCTGCATCCAAAATCGCAATAAATGCAACCTCTGGTAAGTCAATTCCCTCTCTAAGCAAGTTAATTCCAATAAGAACATCAAACTCCCCCATCCTCAAACCCTTAAGGATTTCAACTCTTTCGATTGTTTCCACTTCACTATGGATATATCTTACCTTAAGACCTAGATTAAGAAGATAAGTATTTAAATCTTCTGCCATACGTTTAGTAAGAGTAAGTATTAAACTTCGCTCATTCTTTTTAATGCACTCTTGAATATTCTTGTAGATGTCTTCCATCTGCCCTTCTTCTTTATGCACT
>JBQNBK010000102.1:0-6387 GCA_052169975.1 Treponema sp. | reverse complement strand
ATTATACTTCTTTCTAACTTATCATACTGCCCTTTTACTGTATCAGTCCAAAACTACTCTGACTTGAAAAGCCCGATAGGGAATAGTTGTCTTGTCCCCGCCCTATAAAAGCACTTACAAATACCAATTTATTGCAAATAAAAAAAGCCCTATGCAATAGAATAAAAACCATGTATTTTTCACATAAATTATATGCGAGTTTGCATGCAATTAACGTACGTTCTCGCATAGTGAAAACGTACGTTAACGAGGCCAGATATATTATACTTTTAGGTAGTACATTAGCTAATGTCTAGCCATAACATTAACTAATGTACAACCATAACATTATCTAATGTACTAGTATGACATGTGCTAATGTATGATTTTGACTTGTAAAGCAGCCCATAGGGAAAATATACCAACATAAAGATTTGATTTAACTTTTTAAATGGCTCTTTTGGGTAAGCTGATTTTGTGGGGAGAAAGTGAAGAGTATTATATGGAAGAAAATGTTTCATACGAGGGTTGATTATAGTGTTTTTGGGTAATTAATTATAGTGGTTTTAATACTCTTCTATTATATATAAAGCTCTACATAAAAATAAATGAATTTGACAATTTCTAAAAACCAATTATAATAATAGTATTAGCTTATTAAATTTTTAGGAGATCTTTTATGAGACTAAGCAAATTATTAAAAATGACAACATTTGTTGCGTTTGCAACTTTGTTCTTATTTTCTTGTAATCAAGCAAATAATGGTAAGAAAGGTGGCAAAACAACAAAAACATTAACAGTAAAAACTTTGAAAGTGAAAACTAGTGCAAACCCAGGATGGGCAGATGCAACTAAATCAGGTGATAACTTCAATGTTACACTCCCTACTGCTATGGATAAAATTGAATCAGCTACAGACATACAAGCAGTGTTTGAATTGGGCGGAAAGGAAAAAACACTTGCATTTGATGTTGAAGGCACTTTCCCAATAGCACTAGCAGAGCCAGGTACGCCAACAGAAATTAAAATAACAGTGCCTAAATCTGCAACAGGAGAATATGAAGCACTTTCATTTAAGCTAATTGCAACCAGAAAAGTACCCACAACTACATTAATAAGAATTAAGCTAAAGGGAAAATCTTTTGAAGAAAAAAACATAGAAGATTTCACTAACATACCAGAAATAACAACAGCAGCCCAAGACACTGACGTATATTTCTATACTACAAAAGGTACTGCTGCAGGACCTTCAGATGCAGAATTACTTAAAAGAATTACTACTGAGCCAAAGTTAGAAGATGTTTCTATTAGGAAAGTTTGGAAGCTTGGCAAAGCAACTAACACTTTGGCAGTGAAACTTGATGGCAAACCTTTTTGCACTATAACAGTAAAAAGAAACCCACTAGAAGTTGGAGAAGTCACTGTTAAAGGAAATGATTTTCTTATTGTAAGTAATCCTGAAAATGACACTAAGTACGAGACAAATGCTAGTAAAATAGCAGTTTCAGTAACTCCTAAAGATGGTTTTCAATACACAACAGTAACTGTGAAAGTTGGAGATGCCTCTGAAGTAAATTTAGTAAAAGGACATTTTGATATTTTCTCAGGTGAAGCAGATATAAAAGATGGAGAAAACGAAGTAACTATCACAGTGAAAGATGATTCCACCGATGCTGAAGCACTTAAATACAGTAGAAAATTCATAATAAAAAAAGAAGGAAATAATCTAGATGGCAATATAGATGACAGTGTCAAAATTGAAGAACTTTGGGTTGGCACTGAAGATATGGAAAAGGAAAATGTAAATAAGTTTAAAGCAGAAAAAGGTAGTGATGACCATAAATACACAGTGCATGTTAATAAGGACTGGGACACTACTAATGTTTCTTTAATAGTGAAAGGAACTGCTACAACTGCTATTATAAAAGACGCAACTAAAAAAGATAGCACAACTAAAGCAGATGGCACTGAGGTATTTAAATCAGATAGTACATTTAGTACAGTTAGAAAAAATGAAAATAAATATGTGTTTATACTAGAAAATAATGGAAAAAGAGCTGGCTATGAAGTAACTGTAGTTTTTGACAAAGTAATTGAGGTGCAATATACAATAAATATTACTCAACCAGAAAATGGAAAAATTAATGTATATAAGATGATAGGTGCACAACGTATAGATATTACGGTAGATACTAGTGGTATACTTAAAGTAAAAAAAGACTCTACTAATAATAAAAAACTATACTTTGAATTACTTGGAACTAATGGAAAAAAACCAAAAAAACTCACTGCAGATGGCGTTACACGTGAATTAGGTAATATAAAATCTGAAAGAGAGTTAGGCAAGAAGAAAGATGGTACTTTATCTATAGTAATTAGTAGATGGGTTAATGACTTTAGTGTATCAGGTGAATGTGAATAGTTCATTAATAAGCATTGCTAAATAAAGATAAGCCTTGTGTTTTTATTTAAAGCACAAGGCTTTTTGTTTTAAATTTTTGTATGTTTTTAAGGAAGATAATCTTTATGAATATTTTTTAAACTTTCAAAGATGTTTCGCTTTAATGCATAGCTTCCTTCAGTCAAATTAAAAAGCCTTTTTCTAGCTTCTTTCCTTCCTGAATTTTCTTGATAGTTGCATGTGCATGTAGAGCAAAGATAGCCTCTTTCGTTTGCATGGCGAATAATGCTAGCAGTGTCGCATAAACAAAGTGGGCGAATAATTGTAATGGGAAACTTTTCAAAAGCTAAAACAGGAGGCATGGTAAAAAGAGACTTTTTATTTAGCATATTCATAAGAAGTGTTTCTAAAATATCATCAAGGTGATGCCCTAAGGCAATCTTATTACATTTAAGCTTTTGTGCCATTAGGCTTAGTTCAAGCCTTCTTTGGTTGGAACAAAACCAGCAATTCATTTTCTTGCCTTCTTTAAGCCTTGCAAGCACGTCAATTTCTTTTGTTATTAGTTCAATTCCCCACTCTTCAAACTTCTTTTTTATGTTTATAGGAAATGAAGGAGATATGCTTGCAGCAACATGGAATGCCATAACTTCAAAATTGCAAGATTTTCTAAGCATTCTATTATAAAAATATTCTGCCATAACAGTTGAATCTTTGCCCCCAGAAGCTGCAAGCAAGATTCTATCCCCGTCTTGAATCATAGAATAATCTTTTACGGCTTTGTCAATCAAGCTAAATATTGAAGGGTTGCCCATTGTTTTTAATTTTGCACTTTAGTGCAAGAAAAGCATCCTACACTCTTATATGCAACATACTTTGAAAGATTAAAATATCTACTTAAATGCTCTTTTAGTTCTGCTTCGTTTTCGTGTGGTGGCACCATAATGCCTTTTCGATCATACACGCCAACTAAAAAATCGCTAGAAGCATACACACCTTTCACATAAACAGAACCAATAAATAGCCCGCCACGCTTTAAGACTCTTTTAATTTCTGAAAATGCACCATCTTTATTAGGAAAGCATTGAATGCCATTCATGCAAAGCACGGCATCAAAAGTTTCGTCTTCGTAAGGCAATGCTCCCACATCACCTTGCACAAAAGTGATATGGGAGCATTCTTTAATAGCAAGCTTAAAACGCTCAATCATTTCAACAGAATAGTCAAGGGCAATAATTTGAGCATCTTTCATGCTAGAGTATAAATCTTTAGTGAAAACACCCGTGCCACAAGGCACATCAAGCAACTTACCCTTAAAGTCTTTAGGATGCATATCAAGGGTTATTTTAGCTATTGGCAACAAGCTTGAATCATGCCAAAAGAGGCGATTGAATAGTCTTGAAAACCAAGTTTTGCCTGTTAGAAAATCATCATACAATGATGAATTGCTCTTAAAGTGTTTATCAAAGGTTGCATCGCTCATTTATTCAATTTTCACCAATGAGCTTATGCTTCTAATGCGTTCGTTCCATGGGTCAACCACCCTATTCACTTCAGAAACAACAAAGCAACATGCAGTAGCTTTATCAAACCATTCTGCATTATCTGCATCTTTTCGTAAAATGTATCTGCAAGTGCTTCCGTCTATGCTAAACTTTCTGCAACCATTAACTGGGTTCCCTTTGCCATCAACCATAGACCCCGCATCTCTATAGACTTTTTCACCCGGCACGTCAAACCAAAAATAGCCATTTTTCACCCTAGAATCTGATATTGTGAAAAATATTTCGATTGAATCTTCATCACGAGAAACAGACTTAATTTTTGGAAGAGCCAAAGCAGATATTTCATTCTTAAACTTTGCCTGTGGCACTATGTATTTTGTGCTAGCTTTTTTGTCAACTTCCATATTCTGAAAACCATTAATTATAGGAGTTTTCACAATCTTTTCTCCATTTTTTAATGTAATGGTAATCACCCATTCGCCTAAGCCAACCCTTCCTTCTCCATTGCCACAAGGAAGACGCTTACAATTAATGGTTTCCTTATCCACTTCGATAACTTTTTGGATATCTTCGCCTTCAATTATGTAATAGTCATTAGGAGAATCTATAACAAGGCTTTCCACAACGCCTAAGTCAAAACTGCCCTTATATTCAAGTGAAAAACTAATAAACATTTTGTTAGAAATCTTCTTTGCCCAAAATGCTGGTTCCACTTGGTCAATCACCCATTCAAGCTTACCAATACTAAAGCCATCCTTTTTAGAGGTTTGTGGTTTTGCAGATGAGTCTGTTGTCTTACATGTAAGAAAAAGAACAGCACTCAACACAAAGCAAAACATTTTAAATTTCTTATACATATTTCTCCCTCCGAATGTTAGAGTTGTTAATATATAGTTAACGGCAAAAATTATTATTGTTTTGAGGAAGTCTTTTTATGGACACTCTATTTTTTACGAATGTAGATAAATACTTGGTTTGGTAGGCAAGCATTCCAGTCGCCAACTTTTTTTAATGGTGGGGACTGAACACATGTTTTGTGTGGGCAAGGAGACGAAAGAATGCTAACTTCATTGTTTTTAATTCGCACTTTTGTAATTCCTAATTTGCCAGGAATTTCAACATCTATATCCATGTTTAATGGGTATATCCATTCCTTCTCTTGCGATTTAATCACAACGTTAAAAGCTTCATCCACATTAGAATATACAGCCAAAAATGAAAACAATGTTAAAAAAGCAACTGTTAAAAAAATGAGAACATCTAAGAATCTTATCGCTTTAAGTCTTTCTTTCATATACGTTATAAGTTTATACTATTTTCTACAATTAAAAAAGGTGCATCTTTTCGCTCTGTCACCCTACCTATAATGCAAGGTTTTCCGCAAACAGTTTTTGAAAGAGCCTCGCACAAGTCTTGGTAAAGAGCTTTTGCATTTTCTTCTGCAATTGAAATAATGAGCCCCCCAGATGTTTGAGGGTCAAAAAGCACATCTTGAATCTCTTGGGCTATGTTATTGAACTTAACAGCTTCCCCAACAAACTTAGTGTTTTCATAGACACCAGCTGCTAATATTCCCATACGAGCATATTCTAACGCACCTTCAAATATTGGCACGTTGGAAGCACTTATTTCTATGTTGACATTTGCCGCTTTTGCCATTTCATAGCAATGACCTAATAAACCAAAGCCTGTAATATCAGTGCAAGCATGCACTTCATATTTCATCATTGCATCTTTTGCAAACTTATTTAGAAATGCCATTGTTTGGTACACATTTTCAATTTCTTTTTCTGTAATCAAGCCGCCTTTTGCAGCTGTTGTGAGCACGCCAGAGCCTACAGGTTTTGTTAAGATAAGGACATCGCCAGCCTTTGCAGTTGAGTTTCTTAATATCTTATCAGGGTGAACAAAGCCATTAACTGCAAGCCCATATTTAGGAATATCATCATTAATAGTGTGCCCTCCACACAAAACACAACCAGCTTCTCTCACTTTGTCAAAACCACCTCGCAAAATCTCGCTAGCCATTGACGTTGGCATGCAAGTGGGAAAACAAAAAAGATTGAGAGCCAAGCGAGGGTCTCCCCCCATAGCATAGACATCACTTAAAGCATTGGCTGCAGCAATTTGACCGAACATGTAAGCATCGCCTGTTATTGCAGGGAAAAAGTCCATAGTGAAGATGAGAGCAGTTTCGTCATTGATTTTGTATACCGCCGCATCGTCGGAGGTGTCAAAACCAACTATTAGAGAATGATCTGATAGGACAGTGAAGTTTTTTAATAGACCATCTAGTGCAACTGCACCGAGCTTAGCCCCTCAGCCAGAATGTTTACTAGAATGTAGAAGATCAAATTCTTTTTCTTTGGTTAACTCCATAACGCTACTCTTAAAAAAAAATCCTTTTGCACAATTGTACAAAAGGATTTTTGGGCGGTGGCAGGTTCGAACTGCCGACTTCTACCGTGTGAAGGTAACACTCTACCACTGAGTTAACCGCCC
>JBQNBK010000101.1:0-6501 GCA_052169975.1 Treponema sp. | reverse complement strand
TGTCGGTAATAATGTCGGTAATAATGTCGGTAATAATGTCGGTAATAATGTCGGTAATAATGTCGGTAATAATGCAAATTTAAATAAAACAGAAAAGACGGTGATTGAATTTTTGAAAAAAGACCCAAGTCTAACTATTATAGAACTTGCAATAAAAATGGGCGTAACCCAAAGGACTATTGAAAGGGCTTTTAAGACATTGCAAGAAAAGAATAAGATAGAAAGATGTGGGTCAAAACGTAGTGGAAAATGGGTTGTTATTTAAGAACAACTCTCCTTTATTAGTCTATAATTTTTATTGATATAAATGGCAGGTTAATTATGAAAAAGCGAATTATCTTACTAGGAGCCACAGGTTCTATAGGAAAAAGCACGTTGGATATTATAAAAACCTTTCCTCAAAAATTTGAACTTGTAGGTTTTTCTTATCACACAAACAAAGAGTTAAAAAATAACATTTCCAAAGCATTTCCAAATTCTCTTTCTATTTCCACAAATAATGTTGAAAGTTTAATTGATTATGAAAATCTATTTATAGAATTTTTTAATAAGACTAAACCAGATCTTATTTTGAATGGAATTGCAGGAGCTAGAGGGCTTACCCCATCATTTATAGCTTTAAGGCAAGGCATTGACTTAGCTCTTGCCAATAAAGAAAGTATTGTTTTAGCTTATGAAATCTTAAAAAAAACAGCAGAAGAACATGGTGCAAAAATCATTCCCGTAGATTCAGAACATTGGGCAATTTTTCAACTTTTAAGCATGAGAAAAAAAGAAGAAATAGCAAAGATTATTATAACAGCTTCTGGAGGGGCTTTTCGTGATGTTTCATCAGAAAAACTAAAGTATGTTTCTCTTGAAGATTGTTTTAAGCACCCAACTTGGAACATGGGAAAAAAGATAACTATAGATTCTGCTACGCTTGCAAATAAGGCTTTGGAAGTGATAGAAGCTACAAAGTTATTTTCTTTTAGTTCAGATGATATTAAGGTAACAATTCATAAAGAAAGTATTGTGCATTCAATGGTGCAAACAGTTGGTGGCACTATTTATGCAGAATGCTCACCTCCAGATATGCGGACTCCAATTTTAGGTGCTTTAATGTTTCCTCATTCTATGCCAGCTTACCTAAAACCATTAGATTTTTCCACTTCCTTTTCTCTTAGTTTTGCAAAGCCGCGTTATGATGATTTTCCTCTTTTGCCTTTGGGTTTTGAAGTGGCAAAAGCAAAGGCTAGTTATCCCATTGCTTTTAATGCAAGCAACGAAGTAGCTGTTGCAAATTTTATGGAAGGAAAAATAGATTTTCTTGAAATTGCTACGGTTGTTTCTTCTGTTTTGCAAAAAGATTGGAATTATAGTATAGATTCTATCGAAAACGTTTATGAAATGGATAGAAAAGCAAGAGAAATATCAGAAAAAATTATAAATTCGTTATAATTAGAGGTGCCTCTTTTATGAAAAAATATTTTATTGTTTTATTCTTGTTTTGCATTAGCTTCATTTCTCTTTTTTCCATAGAAACAATAATCAGCCCAACAATTGGCTACACAAATTATTTTTCATACACAGGTTATAAAGAAAGAAGTTTGCAAACTCATTTGCACACTGTTTCTATGGGGCTAGATTTAATGTTTGTTGGTGAAGAAAGCTGTTTTACAGTTTTTGCAAACAATGCTATTTCTTTTATGGAAGAAACCCAAGTTTATGGTGATATTGATTTTATAGCTGAAAAAGGAGCTTCAGTTATTGAAGGCATGTTGTGGAATACTTCCATATTAGTAGGCTATACACTTGATTTTACAGAAGACTTAAAGCTTCGTTTAGGTGTTGGCTTAGGCTTGTTTCATGGCTATAGACCAAAAGCCAACACTGCAACAACAGCTATAGGTAGTGTTGTATCGATTTCTTTTGACTATTTTTTTATTCATAGATTAGGCATAAGTTTTGGAATTGAAGATGGTGTTTATGGGAGCATTAGAAAACCTTTGCCTAATGAAAGGTTAAAGGTGTTTAATAGAGCTCAAACAAAATTAGCTCTTGTAATGAAATTCTAGTTTGTGTGATTTTTGTCTAAATAATTTAATATTTTATGGAAGATTTTTTTTCTAAAAGCACAATAGAGCTTGCAAAAGCCTTGCTTGGTAAACTCTTGCTTTCTAAATGTGGGCTTGTTGGTGGTTATATAGTAGAAACTGAAGCATACTTAGGAGTGAGCGATAAGGCTTGCCATAGCTATGGCGGGAAAAGAACGCCTAAAGTTGAAGCTATGTATCAACAAGCTGGCACAATCTACATTTACACCTTACATCACCATAAAATGCTAAATATTGTGTCTTGTCCCAAAGGGGAGCCTCAAGCTGTTTTAATCCGTGCTATTGAACCTGTCTATAACATTTCATTAATGGAAGAAAATAGAAAAAAGACAGGAATACTTATTAGTAATGGGCCGGGAAAACTCACTCAAGCAATGGGAATAGATGATTCATACAACATGACTAAAATGCAAGATGATAGACTATTTATCGATTTTCAAAATAGCAAAACTCCCAAAAGCATTTGCACTTCTTCTAGGATTGGCATTCCCAATAAAGATGAATGGACTTATAAACAATTAAGATTCTTTGTGAAAGGTAATAAGTATGTTTCATTAATGAAAAAAAGAGATTTCTTAGAAGATGTATGGAACAATTAACCTTTTCAACTTCTTTTTAAGAATCATCCTCTATGTTATACTAGTTTTCTTATGACAGAAGAAGAAAAAACACTTGACGAACACCTTGAAAATTTGAATGAAATGCAAAAAAAAGCTGTGTATCATTCTGGTGTTCCTCTTTTAATTCGAGCTGGGGCTGGTTCAGGCAAAACTAGGGTCATCACAACTAAAATTGCATATCTAATAGAAAAGCTCAATGTGCCTCCAAGTTCAATATTAGCACTCACTTTCACAAACAAAGCAGCAAAAGAAATGAAAGAACGTGCTATGCAACTTTCTAATAATGCAGAAGATTCAGTAATCAAAACATTTCACTCTTTTGGTGTCTGGTTTTTGCGTCAATTTGCAAGAGATGTGGAGCTAAACCCATATTTCACTATTTATGATGTTGAAGCCTCTTGTTCTCTTTTAGCACATATTAAACTTCTCATCACAGAAAAAGAAAAAACAGAATATAACTTTGCAAAAGCTATTGAAGTTCCTAAAACTGAACAAACATATGAAGTTGAGCTTACTAACAAAGAAGTTTCTTATTTCTTTGAGAAAATCTCTCGTGCAAAAGATTATTGCCTCACCCCTCAATCCCCAGACCTCTACAAAATAGATTCAACTTCTGTTTTTAGGAAAATATACACTGAATATCAAAATAGATTAAAAGAAACCAGAAACGTAGACTTTGGCGACTTAATCTTGCTACCGGGTCAAATACTAAAAGAAAACCTACATATTCGTGCAAAGATGCAAAATAAGTTTTCTGTAATCTTAGTTGATGAATATCAAGACACGAATATTGCACAAGTGGAGCTTTTAAAACTTCTTGCAGGTGAAGGGCAATACCTATGTGTTGTTGGGGACGAAGATCAGGCAATATATAAGTTTAGAGGGGCTGAAATAAAAAACATATTGAACTTTCAAGACATGTTCAAAAAGACAATGAGCATCACACTTGATAAAAACTATCGTTCAAAAGAAAACATATTAAAGGTTGCCAATTCCATTATTGCCCATAACACCGAACGCTTCAAAAAAAACTTGCAGGCAACACGTGGAGAAGGGCAGGCTGTTCAAGTTGCAATTTTAGAAAATCAGGACATGGAAGCAGCCTATTGTGCGTCTTTAGTGATGGAATATAAAGATAAAGGATATAATGTTGGGGACTGGGCAATTATATATAGAACAAATAAGCAATCAAACACTTTTGAAACCACTTTTTTATACCAAAATATACCCTATGTTGTTGTTGGAAGTTTGGAGTTTTATCAACGTGAAGAAGTTAAAGATGCTATAGCACTTCTTTCTTTAATTTTCACAGGAAGTGATGAAGTGGCTTTAAGAAGACTTTTGCTTAAACATATTGAAGGGATTGGGAAAACTAAGTGCGAAGACATAATCAATAATGCTAAGTTATTTATGAAAGACCATACTGGGTTTTCTTTTGAAGATACTCTTGTTAATGAAAATGATTTCATCACAACAATTCCTCTTATAATCGAAAACTTAAAGAAGCTTAACAAAACAGCAAAGGCAAAGTGCAAAGAGTTTATTAATCAATTGATATCTTTAAGAAATCTTGTGTTTTTTAATAACATCAAGATTGAAAATGATGGCATTAATGAAGCTTTTCGTAATAGCCTTGCAATGTTTATAGACTATGCACTCACTTCTACAGGCATTTATGCTTATTATAGGGAAGTGGATAAGAAAGATAAGACAGAAAAGTGCGAAAACTTAAACGAACTTGTTAATAGTGCTGTGCATTATGAAAGAAATGCTAATGGTCTTCGCGACTTTCTTGACTACATTGCTTTGCGCGAAGAGTTGGAAAATAAAGATAGCAAAAGATATGAAGAAAGCGTAAAGCTTATGTCAATGCACAATACCAAAGGCTTGGAATTCAAGAATGTTGTGGTAACTGGTTTGGAAAAAGGATTGTTTCCTCGAAACGAATACGACTTAAGCGAAGTAGAAGAAGAAAGAAGACTTATGTATGTGGCTTGCACAAGAGCTATGGATAACCTTTTCATCACTTCATGTAGGTATAGGAGAAATGTGTATAGTAGTGGATATGCCTCGCCTAGTGTGTTTTTGTCAGAAATAGGAAGTGGTTTGGTAGAAGCCTACGAGATACGTTTTGGAAGCAAAGTGAAAATAGATTTGTCCAACGTTTCATCTATTGGTGGCTTAAAGTATAAAGTTGGCATGTGTGTGGCTCATAAAGAATATGGGTATGGTCGCGTGGATGATGTGAAAGAAGAAAACGGAGAGTATGTTATCAATGTTCATTTTTTTGAAAGTGGGCAAAGTAAGATATTCTTGCCCGAGTATGCACATAATTTGTCGATAGTTCCCGGTGTGACACTTAAAGATTCCGAAGACGAATATTAGCCTTTTACTCTTAAGCATTACTCAAAACTATTGCATACCTACTCTTGTTTTTTTGCAACCAATATTATAAAAACCTAGTCTATATGCTAAGCGGAGGTTGTATGAAAATTAAAAAAATCATTACATTTATATCGTTAGGATTGGCTACGATAGTTCTATTGTTTTTAATAGGTGTTTATTCTATATGGGCTAATGAAATTTCCACAATTATGAGTATTAAAAAACTACGAGAAAGAAACGATGCCCATTTGGATGGTGCTGTTTATGAAATGCACGTTAAAGGCAACTTTTATTTTGATGAATTCCTAAAACAAGGTGGAGCCAAAAATGATGGGCAACTCATAAAGTTTATCACAAAGAATATCACCAAAGGCCTTTTAAAGATGGATATAAAGGAGTCTAACATTGGTTGCTCTTCTTTCACGGCAAAAACCGAAACAGGCGATGTTTTGTTTGCAAGAAATTATGATTTTGGGCAAACTAACACTTGCATTGTATACACTAAGCCAACTAACGGGCGCCATGCTTCAATTTCCACTGTAGACTTACAGTTTGTGGGAATCAAAACAGATAAAGAAATAGGTGGCACTTTAGACAAAATCACTAGTCTTGCTGCTCCTTTTGCTCCCCTTGATGGAATAAATGACGCAGGGGTGAGTTGTGGAATATATATGACATATCAAGGAGAAAAAACTGTTGCAACGGACCAAAATACTGATAGACCAGACATTACATCAACTACAATGCTTCGTCTGGTTTTAGACTATGCTGATAGTGTTGATGAAGCAGTGCAATTAATTTCTAAATATGATTTGCATGATTCTGCAAAAACTTCGTACCATTATATGGTTGCAGACAAAACAGGGCGAAGTGCAATTCTTGAATGGGTTAATGGAACAGACTTAACCGACAATGATGGAAGCAAAAGACGTTTAATCGTTATTTATAACGATGGAGATGCTCATATTGGTTCTCGCGAAGCCCAAAGTACTTATCAAGTGGTAACCAATTTTATTATCCAGCCTGATTATTATGAAAGTGATGAACAAAAGTCAGGATATGATAGGTATGAAACAGTTTATAATGAGCTAGCCAAAACAGATGGAATACTTAAAGATGAAAAAGATGCTATGAGAGTGTTGAGCACTGTTGGAAGAAGAAACTGGAATAATAAAGACAAAAATACATGCACTGTCCATAGCGTTGTGTATAATTTAACAAAGAAAACTGCTCTTTGGGTTCCAAACGAAAAGTATGATGATGAAAGTGCTTATTTTAATTTAACATTGGAGTAAGTAAAGGTTAGATGTTGGATAAAAAAACCGGGAAAACTACGGCACAAACAAAACCAATTTACCGCTGCTTCCTTCCAGACCTGACGGGGTTCAAAAGGCATGTTT
>JBQNBK010000100.1:0-6562 GCA_052169975.1 Treponema sp. | reverse complement strand
GGAAGGTTAACTGAATCAGCGTTAAACTTATGACTTTTATAAATTATTGAAACAATTTCTTCACTAGAAAAAAACGCAAAAAAAGATGCGGGAATAGTGATCACTGCTATAATTTTCATTGATTGCAAAAAAAGCTTTTCAAAAGAAGCCCAATCAGTTTTTATTGCGTAAGAAGAAAGGTCTGGCAATATCACAGAGCTAATAGAAACAACAAAAACTCCAAGCAAAAGCTCTTGCAGCCTAAGCGAATATTGCAAGCTTGAAGCAATACCCACACCATAGCCTGTAGCCAAAGAAGTGGAAACCAAATCATTAATTTGATAGGCTGCCATTCCTATTATAGTTGGGGCTATAAGACGCAGTGTTTTTTTTGTATAAGGATTGTGTAAAGCATTCTTTAAGCTAGTGAAAGAAAAAAAGAATCTATTCTTTATAACATAAGGCAGTTGAAACATTGCTTGCAAAAAACCACCAAAGACAACCCCAATTGACATAGCTATAGCAGGGTTGCCTAATGGTTTTGTTAAAATATAAGTAGCCCCAATTACAGAAATATTAAAAAGAATAGGAGTAAAACCAGAAGGCGAAAAAACTTTCACCCCATTTAATATACCTTGAAAAAAGGCAGCTATTGAAATAAACACAAGATATGGAAACATAATTTTTGTCAGTAAAATAGCACTATTATGGGCTTCAAGTTTTGGAAATAGCACATGCAAAATTAAAGGAGTAAAA
The DNA here is from genome assembly GCA_052169975.1 of Treponema sp. Classification (GTDB taxonomy): domain Bacteria; phylum Spirochaetota; class Spirochaetia; order Treponematales; family Treponemataceae; genus Treponema_B. Next base: position 5,827 of record JBQNBK010000100.1, on the reverse strand, counting down.
ATAATTCCAATAATAACAACAAGGCTTGTGAAAAAAGTAAGAATACTGAAAATAGAAGATAAGAATTCTTTCATTTCTTTTTGCTTTTGGCTTTCATCTTCTGGTTTTTCTATTAGTTCTTTAAAAGTTGGAATAAAGGCTACTGTCATGCTGTTTTCTGCAAACAAACGACGTAAAAGATTTGGAATTAAAAAAGAAACAGTGAAGGCATCTGCAAGTGGTGAAGTGCCTAAAAAACGTGATTTCACCATTTCACGTATTAGCCCTAAAATGCGAGAAAAAAATGTAAGAAAAGAAAGAAATGTTCCGCTTCTTAATAATGAAGAATTGTTTTGTTTATCTGATAGTTTCATTTACATGATTATGGTTTCTAGTGAAAGCTCCATCATATCCAAAAAACTACTTTGTCTTTCTTTAGCTGTTGTAGCTTCTTTTGTGGCGACATTATCTGATATTGTAAGAATAGAAAGAGCTTTTACGTCATATTTACTAGCCAATAAATAAAAAGCAGCACTTTCCATTTCCACTGCAAGGCATCCATATTCTGCCCACATTTTCCATCTTTGCACATCATCATAAAAAACATCAGATGTTATGATGGAGCCAACATTGCATACAATGCTTTTACTTTGTGCCACTTCATAAGCAGTTTTTAGTAATTCAAAACTTGCAGTTGGGGCATAACCAAAGCCATTAAAATACTGTGCATTAAGGTTTGAATCTGTAGAACAGCTCATAGCAAGTAAAACAGTTTTTAATTTAATTTCTTTACGTAAAGCTCCCGCAGTTCCTATACGAATTGCCTTTTTCACTCCATATTGACTAAAAAGTTCATTAGCATATATTGACATGGAAGGTTGCCCCATTCCCGTAGCCTGTATTGAAACTTTCTTTCCCTTATATTCTCCAGTAAAGCCCAATGCACCTCTGGTTTCATTATAACATATAGAGTCTTTAAGAAAAGTTTCAGCTACTAACTTAGCACGCAATGGGTCACCAGGTAGCAAAACACGCTCTGCTATTTCACCTTTTTCTGCTGCAATATGTGGGGTTGGCATATAATCTCCTTATAAAAGAGTCTATCAAAAAATATTTTATGAGACAACTACATAGTTTTATAGCATAATTCTTTATATGATTTTTCAAAAAGTTGTTAAAAATGAAGTATTAGATAAAAAAAATTATCAAATGATTATCTATTATCTAAGATAAATTGAGCAATTAAAAAAGAAGAAAGATTAGCTTGCATTAAGATATCTTCTCTTGTTCCTTGTGCCAAAAAAGTATCAGGAAAAGCTAATACATGAGTTTTTCTTCTATTATTTATATCTGACTTTAAAATCAAAGATTCTATATATTCCCCTATTCCACCTATTTTAGCCCCATCTTCAAAAATAAAGATATGAGAATATTTTTTCGTTATTTGAATAAGATATTCATCATCAATTGGTTTTATAAATCTTATGTTATAAATATCTACATCAACACCTTCTTTTTTAAGTTTATTACTTGCTTCACTTACTTCTTGATAAATAGAGCCCAAGCAAATTAAAAGAATATCTGAGTTTTCATTACACTTGGCAAAAATGCCTCTTCCTTTGACTATATTAGAAGAAAAAGAAGGACAGTCTTTTGGGCAAGATTTTTTTGGATATCTAATAATAATTGCCCCCTTTTCATTTAATGCCCATTCAAGCATTAGTTTCATTTCAGTATCTGATGCAGGTGAAAGAATCGAAACATTTGGAACACATCTAAAAAGGCTTATGTCAAAAGCTCCTTGGTGTGTTTCCCCATCATGAGGGACAGCCCCTGCCCTATCCACTGCAAAAATCACATGTAAACCTTGAAGTGCAACATCATGAATAATCTGGTCAACACTTCTTTGCAAAAATGTACTATAAATTGCCACCACTGGTAGCATGCCACGTGTTGCAAGACCTGCTGCAAAAGTTACTGCATTTTGTTCTGCAATGCCAACATCAAAAAACCTTTTTGGAAAAGCCTGTTTAAATGCCAAAAGCCCTGTACCAGATGCCATAGCAGCCGTTATTGCAACTATTTTTTCATAATCTTTTGCATACTGAATTAGGTGTTTAGAAAAGCTTTGTGTAAAAGTAATCTCTTTGCTTTTTTTAGACACTCCATCAAGCAAATTAAAAGGTGGAGTGCCATGAAAAGTTTGAGGGTTTTCTTCTGCAAATGTATAGCCTTTCCCCTTAATGGTTTTGACATGGACTACTACAGGGCTTTTTAGTTTTTTTACATTTTTTAATACTTTTTCAAGCACTGTAATATTATGCCCATCAAGGGGTCCAACATACTCAAAACCTAGCTCAACAAAAATATTATGCTTATAAAAAACACTCTTAATTCCTTTTTTCATTGCATAAATTGCACGAGATATTTTCTTTCCTATTAATGGAATTGAATTCACAAATGAATCAAAATAATATTTAAAGTTTTGATAGCCTGAATGCATTGTAAAACGGCTTAAATATTGAGAAAGAGCACCTGTATTTTTGCTAATAGACATTTGGTTGTCATTCAAAATAACAATGAGTGGTTTTCTTAATTCACCTGCAAAAGATATTGCTTCAAAAGCCATGCCCCCAGTCAAAGCTCCGTCCCCAATAATGGCAACAACACTACCTTCAATTTCTTGAAGAAAAAGAGATTGACTTATTCCAATTGCTGCAGAAATAGAAGTGCTTGCATGCCCTGTGTTAAAAGCATCGTGTTCACTTTCTTCTCTTTTAGGAAAACCTGAAATTCCATCTTTTTGCCTTAATGTATGAAAAGCTTTATAACGCCCAGTTATAAGTTTGTGTGCATAAGCTTGATGACCTACATCCCAAATTATTGTATCAATAGGGGTTGAAAAAACTCTATGCAAGCTTATAGTAAGTTCGACAACTCCAAGATTACTAGAAAGGTGCCCACCATTAACTGCTACAACATTTAAGATTTCTTCTCGTATTTCACCACAAAGAAGCTTTAACTCTTTTTTATTTAGATGCTTTAAATCGCTCGGATCTTTTATTTTATCTAATAAAGACATGATGATTAATAAAAATTAATTATTAAATTTTGTTACGCATAAAAATAAAGAGGATACACCTTACAAGATGCATCCTCTTTTATAAAACACTTGAGAAATTACAAGAACTACTTATTCTTGTGTCTATTCTTTCTAAGCTTCTTCTTTCTCTTATGTGTTGCAATCTTTTGCTTCTTTCGTTTTTTTCCGCAGGGCATGATCTTAACTCCTTAAAATAAGATGTTAGGTATAATATGATAAATATTCATATTTTGTCAACGTATATGTTAAAATGTGCAAATGCTTATCTTTTCAACTTATTTTTTTTATGTTAAAATAAAAAAACATTAAATGGGGAGATTATATGGAAGGTGGGGTTTTTATATCAGATAGTCGTTTGTTTTTTTCTCAAGAACTAGCAGCAATTTTACGTGATAAGGGAACCAAAGTTCTTTTAACAGGAAACAAAGAAGATGTAGAAGAAAGCATTAAGTGTAAGTATGAAATTGAATGGAATAGAGCATCAATTTTTTCACTACAATCTGTGCCTCTTCAGCTAAAAAATATGGGAGCTTCATTGGATGTTGCAGTCATTACATTTGACACCCCATCATATCTAAACTTATACCCTGCTTCTAATATAATGGGTGTTGACCGCGTAAGCACAGAACTAATCACAGCAAACATAGCACTTACTCTCATATTAAAAAATTATTTTGCAAAGCTAGGAGCGGGTAAGTTAGTATTTGTCTATAGAGCGGCTCCTCTTCCTTCAGAAAATGTTTCTGTAATGGCAGCATCTGGTGCTTTTATTAAAATGGCAGAAGAAGTTGTTTCTTCTTTGGCAGAACAAAAAGATTCAAAAGTACAAACTCTTTTAGTAAAGCTTGAAGGAAAAGAAGAAGCAGGAACTGCCACTTGGCTTTCAAACCAACTAGAACTTCCAAATTTTTATAAACTTCAAGGTAAGTGGATTAAGACAGGACAAAAAAGCTTTTTCGGTAAATATTAATTATTTTTTTGTACTTAAAGCATCATGCTTTTTTAAGTTTCTTGGGGTAATGCTCATCTTATTTTTTATGATTGATGCAGATATAAATAAAAATATAGCTCCTTGAAAAAATATAGAAACATCAAAAGAAACATTTCCTGTTGAAACTGTTGCTTCACTAGCATTTTGTAGCCAAGCATATAAAAAACTAGATGGAATTAATAAAAGTATATTTTGCCTAGCAATTAAAGATATAACAATAGCAGCCCAGCCTAAGCCATGAGAAAAATTAAGATGGCAAATTTGGTATGTTCCAACAATTGCAAAAAAGCCTGTTAGTGCATGTGCAAAACTACTAAAAGCCAAGCCAACTATAATAGAAGCTTTTTGATTAAAACCAGCAAATATAGCAAAATCTTTTGCAAAACCAGAAACTGCAAAGTGATATCCAATCTTTGTTTTCTTGAAAAACATGTAAACCAAAACACAAAAAACCAAAGCTATAAAAAATGAAATATTAAATGTTGAAGGATATAAGATGCTTTTCATCACAAAGCTAGAATCTATCCTACTCGTGGCTAGTAATTCACTTCCTTTCATTCTTGAAATAATTAAATAATTGAGTGTGGGAACCAAAGCTGATGAAACTAGAAAAGAACTAATAAGTTCATCAATATTATAGAATGCTTTTAATAAGCCTAACACTACGCCAATAATAAGCAAGGTGAAAGAAACTAAGATTAAAACAAAAAATAAATATAATGGACTTACAATGTTTGAAGCATGTTCTAATAAAACACTAGTAAGATATGCAGCCAAATATATCTGCCCTTCTCCACCTAAATTAAAAAGTCCGCATTTAAATGCAAAGCAGATGCCAACACTTGCAAACAACAATAAACCCATTTTGTCTAGCATATTCCCAAAATGCCATAATGAACTTATATTTATTGTGAAAAAGACTTTTAGTGCTTTGAACGGAGCATTTGAATAACATGCTATTAAAATGCAAACCAAGAGAATTCCAATAACTAACGAAAGAAAAACTTGAAAATGTTTATTCATCTCAACAAAACCTAAAACCTATTCTATATTTTTCTTGCATTAAATGTAAACTATATAATTAATTGCTGCTATAATATTAATGTATTGGAAATAGCTCATTTTCTTTTCTAGTATCTATTTATTACAGTTTTTGTGGCTTTTATTTTCTTATCAAGAAAAGCTATAACATCTTTAATAACTAGTTTTTCTATTGTTTTGATAAAAGATTCCATAAACAGAAAATCTAACTTTCCATTTATAAATGGAAGAGTAATTAAAAGCTCTTTTGCTATAGCTCTATTAAATTTAAACCCATAATTAAACAATCCTTTTGTATGGTTTCTAAAAACTAGGCAAAAATATTTTAAGCTTCTTTTTGTCCATTTATCATATGGGTACATTCCTTGAACATGAGAATATCCTATAAAATCTCTAGGTTGATAGAAAATAGCATCGGATGTTGTAGTATCACTAAATGTTATGATTCCGCCTTTTTCCAATGGCTCTAAATCAACATATCCACCTACTCCATTATTAAAACTAGAATTAACAATTACTGGTGTTTTTCCTTTTGTTTCAAATAATTTATCATTAGTCATGCCATAATTCTTTGTTGGCTGGATATTAAATAAGTCCCCAATCCTAACTTTCTTCCATTCTCTACCTAAAAACTTCTCATGAGGGTTATTAAAGATTTCAATAATTTCTTTTTCTTCTTCTGTTAAGTTTAAGTCTTTAAAACCTGTAATAGT
>JBQNBK010000099.1:0-6751 GCA_052169975.1 Treponema sp. | reverse complement strand
ATGGAGATGCAAAGAAGAAGCATGTTTTAGATGTTACTTTTGAAGTGGTAGGAGAAAGTGTACCACTTGTTGCTGGGGAAACATCTCCTTTATATCTAAAAGTTAAAGATAAAGATGGAAGATATAAAATTGAAGAAAAAGTTATTTTAATATTTAGAGAAAGTGGTGGAGAAAGTGAAGACCCAAGCAACCCACCTAATGGCGAACCAAAGGATCCTGAACTTCCAGAAATGGATAACCCTATTGATGAAAAAGGCGAACATAAATTTAATGTAAAAATTATCCAGAAAAAAGAAGAAATGGATCCATTTGATTACTATAAAGAAAATGCTAATGGATTTTCTAGCACAGTCTTTGATGGCTGGGTTTTAAACATTAAAGAAATTACTAGTACTACCAATGTTCCTACCTATGTTTTTAAAGAAGGTGTTTGGGAAGGCTCGCCTCTTTCTTGTCAAGGAGAGGATATTGGAGTAGGGCAATTAAATCACACTAAAAACTTGAGATATTATAAGTATAGCACTCAAGAAGAAAGATGGCGTGAACGTGGATATGCTCCTTCTATAGATGAAAACGAAAAAGAAAAAAGAAAGAGATTTTTATTTTTTAGATTTACAGGAAGAGCATCTGGCATAGAGCTTGATAGTTCAATGTTTTGTGTTGACACTCATACAAAGTTCTTATTTTATTATAGTGATCCTGCTAGTATAAGCACTTTTGGAGTACCTTCTAATTGGAAAGATTATGATGAACCAGATTATGGAGAACATAAACAGTTTGATAAGCCATTTTATATGACAGATCCTATAGGTTTTGTTAAAGAAAATGGAGAATGTGTTATATATACTTGGTGTAAACAGCATATACAAAATAAGAACTATCTAGCTCCATTTAATTCAACTTTCATTAAAGAAGCTACAACAAAAACTTCTGGTTATGGTTATTCACCATATCGTTATAAAAAAGTTAAAACCACAAAAGAAAGAATTGTCAAAGAAAACCCAAGATATACTGCTAGTAAGCCTGTAGTTTTGGATCAAACATATTCTTTTTATTCAACACTTGATAGTGCTGACGAAGCAAAATTAACTCTTAAAATGCGAAAAGCACCTGAAGGTGAAGAATTATCATTTCAATGGTTCAAGCACACTGAAAATTCGCAAAAAGGTGGGCAGTTAATTGCTGGAGCTGTTGCAGATTCTTATGTTGTGGAAAAACAATTAATTGATGCATATTTTTATTGTGTTGTAACAAATAAAAACACAAAGAATGGCAAAGAGGCTTCCACTATATCCACCCCAATAAAGGTAAGAATTACACAAACACAAAATGAATTAAAGATTGATGCAGAAACCCCTACTTTTAAAAAACACCCTAAAGATGCAGTATATTCTCTTGTTGAAGGAGAAAATGTAAAACTATCTTTAAAAGTGGAAGCTAATAAATTAAATGATTCAGGTGTTTTAAGCTATCAATGGTTTGAAAGTGCTACTGAAAATGCGGGTACTAAGATAGTAGGGGCTACTAGCAATATCTTTGAAAAAGAAGTTTCTGAAGTAGGAACAAAATATTATTATTGCGAAGTAACCAACACAAACACTAATGCTACTGGTGAAAAGACTGTTTCAGCAACTAGTGATATGGCAAAAATAGTTATAGAAGAAATATATAATCTTACCTTTGGCTGTGTTGGTGAAGGCTCTGTTAAGGTTTTTGGAGCATTAGATGGTGGGCAACATATAGTAGAAAATGGGGGAGAGGCCACTATAAAAGTAAAATCTGAATCTACTCTTGTGTTTGTTGCAAAACCTAGCCATGGCTATGAAATTGAAAAATGGGAAGGTGGAGTTGAGGTTGAAGCTAATAAACAAATTGCTCAAATTAAAATTAAAAATAAAGATGATGTAAAACAATCTATATATGTTAATTTTAGTAAAATACAAAAAAAAGGCAAGTTAGCAATAACATCAATTAGAGTGGATAATGTTTCAATAAATGGTAGGTTTTGGGGTGCGTATAAATATGGAGCTTGGTTTTATTGGGATATTATGGCATTAGTTAAAGATGATTCAAATGCAGAAGCTTCACACCTATTGTGGGATCAAAACTCTTATAATTTTTTATATATGCAAGGATCTGGAAACTCTGCTCTTTTTATGCCTGAAGCAAATGCAAAGGTTATAGATATGATCATGAATAACACTGAAGGAAAATTTAAATTAGATTTTAAAATTACAAAAAGAGATAGTGCTACTTCTGCAATAGGTACCGATCATACTTGGCTTATGGTGGACCATGGAAAAGGGGCTGTAGAATTTGAATATGATGGGGAAAAAGATTGTTGGAATGTTAAAGATGCAAGCTATAATATAGACAAAGTTGAAGTAAGCTATAAAAAAGATTTTGTGCTAAAAAGAGGAAATGAAAGAGATTTTGCTGTTACCTATACAGCTAACAATCCTGATCTTTATGCAGATGGTGCTGTTAAAGTAGTCTATACTTTAAGCTGGAACTAAGCTTCAAACTAAGGGATGCTTTGGGCATCCCTATTTTAATTCTATGTATAAAAATGCAAGCCTAGCTTTTCTGTTATTTTTTGTTTTTCGTGTTTTATATTCAGAGTCTTTGTTGCATAAAGGCTCTGATGCCACCATTCACATGTTAAAGATTTTACCTACAAATACTGGTTCTGCTCCTGTAGTTGAAATTCGCTTTGATTCAAAATATTCTTGGATTCCTTGCCCTACACAAACTATTAAATTGCATGATGGTAGCGAATTAACATGGGGACGAGAAGGCAAAACATATAAGTATACAGAAGACATGGTGAAAGGTAGCCTTGTTGCCTTTGGTCATTACAACAATATTTACGAAGTTGCATATTATAAATGCGAATATACACATCCTTGCTATGTTCCTATCTATGATGATGAAAAAGAAGCAAAAAAATTAGAAAGATTTATTTTTTTTAGATTCACTGCTATTGCTGCTAAAGATACTCGTTTGTTTCAAAAATCTTTGGATAATTTTATGGTAGCTTTAGATATTAAAACAAATCTTTTGTTCACTTATGGAGCCCCTAGCGATTATGAAACAATAATTGGTGGAAACTTTATTCCACTTAAATGGTTGCCTTATGAAACACACCCTAACACATTAGCTCGTAATTTAAGGTTTTATCAGTATGACCCAATAGGATATGTTAAAGATGAATGGGATATTGAAACTGCGGGTGTTAAAACAAACGTTGTCTTATACGAGTGGTGGAATGCATCTGTTGGGGCAGGTTCGTCATATAAAACTGTCAAAGAAAAACGCTTTATGCCACAGCTTTCTTTCAAAGCTTCTTCAGATTATTTGGTACGAGATGCTTTGGTACCTATTGCATCTCCTTATCGAGATGGAATTAATTTCTAAAATCAGTATAATAAGCATATTGTAAAAAGCTAATACAGTTTTTTTACAAAATATTTCAATATTTTAACATCTAAAATGTTTGCGTTTTTAGGTGTTCTCATGGTTATAGTTTATGAATTTGCATGATTTTTATTTTGAATTGCCTCCTTCTTTAATTGCTCAAAGCCCTTCTAAAGTTAGGGGCGAAGATAGGTTATTAGTGCTTAATAAAACAACTGGAACTTTTAATGATGAAATGTTTTCATCATTACCAGAGTTGTTACCTAAAAATGCAGTTTTAGTGTTTAATAATTCTAAAGTTCGCCACTCAAGACTTTTTGGTAAAGAAATTGGTTCTAACACTTCAATTGAATTTTTATTGATTAAAACTTTGGACGATGGAAGCACATGGGAAATGCTAAGTCCTAAGATGAAAAAGCTAAAAATAGGCACTACTTTTAGCTTTGCAGAAAATGTTAATGCAAAGATAATTGCTGGAGAAAAAAACGACAAATTCCTTCAATTTGAAAAGAGCATTGATGATGCAATTCTTGAAAAAATAGGGCATGTTCCATTGCCACCTTATATAAAAAGAGAAGACACAAATGAAGATGCCTCTCGCTATCAAACTATTTATGCAAATGTAATGGGTTCCATAGCATGCCCTACAGCAGGCTTACATTTTACCGAACCAATAATAGAAAAAATAAAAATGAAAGGCATAGATGTTCTTTATGTAACACTTCACGTAGGGCTTGGCACTTTTTTGCCTGTTAGAGAAGAAAAAATTGAAGAGCATAAGATGCATAAAGAAGATTTTTTTATCAGCGAAGATGTAGCATCTTTTATTAACGAAGCTAAAAAACAGGGCCGCCCTATAATAGCTTGTGGAACCACGAGTGCCCGCACACTAGAAGCCGCTTGGAACGTAAAAGAAGGAAAGCTTGAAAGTGGAGATAAGTCAACAGATATTTTTATTTATCCTCCATATAAGTTCAATGTAGTGGATGCTTTAATTACTAATTTTCACACCCCAGAATCCACTCTTTTAATGCTGGTTTCTGCGTTGTGTAGTAGAGAAAAAATACTTAATGCTTACCAACATGCAATTGAAAAATCTTATAGATTCTTTTCTTATGGGGATGCAATGTTAATCATTTAAAAGAAGAGCTAAACTTAAAAAAGAAAATTGAGCATTTTCAAATGTTTTTGCTTTGAATTACTGACTAAATCTAGCTTAACTTTTTTTTAGCTTATTCCAAGTGCTTTAGCAAAGCTTCGTATTCTTTTAGCATTAAAGATGCTTGCTCTTTTTTGCTAAATATTTTGGTGCCTAACACTTTGATAGGCATTATTCCCATAAGCGAATTAGTAACAAAACACTCGTCAGCATCTTCTATAAATTCTTTTGAAATTTCTTCTTCTTTCACTTTATAGTTAGAAATAATATACGCCCTCATTATGCCGGGTAAAATGCCTGATTTAATTGATGGAGTAAAGATTACATTGCCTTTTATAAAGAAAATATTGCACACACTGCCTTCTGCAATAAGCCCTTTAGTATTGCAAAAGATAAAGTCTAAAATTCCTTCTTTTGTCGCTTTGTGTTTTTCCAGTATGTTTTGGCTATAGGCTAATGTTTTATGATATGTAAGAGGTGAAGTTTCGTTTCTAAAAACAGAGCTATATTTCAATTTTGCCCCTTCAATATAAAGAGGGCTTTTTAAGTATGGGTTGCCCCTTCTTTTTAGTATTGTGTTTTTTTCTGAAACCATTATTTTTAGTGCATATGTATTTTGTTTTGTTTTTGCTATGTAATTAAGTAAGACATCGCTTGTTATCCTCTTTTTTATATCAAAAAACATTAAAGCATCATTTAATCTTTTTATATGTTCGGCTAGAAAAACAGGCTTTTTGTTATAAACCGCTATTGTTTCAAATGCCCCTATGCCTGCTTGAAAACCTAAGTCAAATACCATATAACCAAAAACCCTTAAACCAAAACAGAATGAAAAACGGCTTTTGCTTTTTGAAGCACCTCTTCCATCTCAAATGCTTCATCTGATTCGTATGTTATGCCCCCACCAGCACCTATATGATAGATTCCGTTTTGATATATTGCTGTGCGAATAATTATATTGAGGTCAAGGCTACCATCAAGTGAAATATAGCCTATGGAACCAGTGTATAAATTGCGAGTTGATTTTTCAACATTGTCAATAATTTTCATGGCACTAAGCTTAGGTGTTCCTGTAATTGAACCTCCGGGAAACATAGCAGAAAGAATATCCAAAGTGTCAGTTTCTTCTTTTAGCTTTCCTTCCACTTTTGCTACAAGATGAAATACTTGAGCATATGTTTCAACACTAAATAAGTTTTCCACTTTCACGCTACCGGGTATGCAGATTTTATTTAAGTCATTCCTTTCTAAATCCACAACCATTAATAATTCTGACTTTTCTTTTTCTGAACATTCTAATTCGTGCTTTAAGGCTTCGTCTTCTTCTTTTGTTTTGCCTCTTTTTCTGGTGCCTTTAATTGGGCATGTAACTATTTCCTTGCCTTTAACCTTCAAAAAACGCTCGGGCGATGATGATATAATTGCAAAATCATTATAATTTATGTATGCCCCAAAAGGAGACGGGCTTAGCTTTCTTAAAGTTTTAAATACTTGATATGGTTTTTTTTCAGAGATAAGCCTAAATTGCTCTGTCATATTCACTACATAAATATCACCTTCCACTATATGTTGCTTCATTTTTTTCACTGCATCCATATAATCATCTTTCTCAAAGTCTGCCATTATTTTTGAAGGGTCAAATTGAGCATTTTTTGCTTGATTTTCATCTAATTGATTTTCTGTATTTTCTAAGTTATTTCTTAAACATTGTTTTATTTCTTCAATTGCCTTATCTTCTGGTTTTAACTTACCATTTGCCACTATATATAAAAGATTATTTTGATGTTCTTCTATTATAAAAACATCGTAAAAACATAAATAGGCTTGTGGAACATTTAAGCGTTTTTTGTATTTTGAGGTAAGCCCATATTGTTTAAGCCCATAATCATACGAAAAATAACCTATAGCCCCACTGATCATGGGTAAAGAAGTTGGGTTTTCTGCTTTATTTTCTTGTAAATAGTTTTTTAGCATTTCTTCAAAAGATGTGGCGGAGGGCTTTCCGTTTATTGTTGTTTTTCCTTCATTAGTTGATATAGAAAAATATGGATATAGCCCTATTATAGAAACCTTTCCTAGCTCATTTTTCAAAGAAGAATCCAAAAAAGAAACATTGGGAAAATCCTTAAAGCATTCAAATATTTGATGTATAGGTTTGTGTTCTTTTATAGTTTC
>JBQNBK010000098.1:0-6755 GCA_052169975.1 Treponema sp. | reverse complement strand
CACAGAAACTATGGGAGTTAATTGGTTTTTAGACCCTGTTCCTATGGAAGGAGCTTCTGGTTCTGGTTCAATCATTGATGAGTCTGGCTATGTACTTACAAACACTCATGTTATTGCAGAAGCCTCTAAGATATACGTTTCTCTTTTTAATGGAGCCCAATTTGAGGCAAGTGTTGTGGGGCTGGATATTGAAAACGACCTCGCTGTGTTAAAGTTTGAAGTCCCTAGAGGCTTAAAGCTTCGCACAATTCCTTTTGGTTCTTCGGGCAACCTAAAAGTGGGGCAGAAAGTGCTGGCTATTGGAAACCCTTTTGGTTTGGAGCGAACATTGACTGTAGGTATTGTTTCAGCACTTGGACGCCCAATACAAAGCAAAAAGAATATCATCATCAAAAACATGATCCAAACAGATACTGCGATTAATCCCGGCAACTCTGGTGGTCCTCTTTTGGATGCTTTTGGCAAGATGATAGGCATTAACACAATGATATATTCAACTTCTGGTAGTTCTGCAGGTATAGGCTTTGCTGTTCCTGTGGACACTGCTAAAAGAGTTGTGAGTGAAATTATCAAATATGGCAAGGTAAGGCGAGGAGCAATTGATGCAGAATTAGTGCAGATTACTGGTTCTCTTGCTCGCTATGCTAACTTGCCTGTGGATAAGGGCTTATTGGTTTCTAAGGTGAATAAGGGCAGTAATGCAGCTTCTTCTGGATTGAAAGGTGGCACTGAGGCAGTTCGTTCTGGTTATGGTAGATATAGTTCTGTTTTTTATGTTGGAGGGGACATTATAGTTGCAATTGGTGGAAACAAAATAGAAAGCTTGCAAGATTATTACTCTGCACTGGAAGACAAAAAACCGGGAGATGTTGTTATGGTGAGGATTGTGCGTTCTTCGGGCGAATGGGAAGTTAAAGTTAAACTTTCTGAAAGGAAAGAATAGGTTATGCAAGAAGTATTTGAAAGATTAAAAAATGCTGTTGGCAACTTTCTTGAAAGCACTCATACATTATATCCAATTGTAGTGTTGGTTATAGCTATTGTTGCACATAGCATTGTAAAAAAGATTCTTATTACAATCACAAACAGAATTAAAACAAGTGAGATTTCTAATCATCTTAAAGTGCAACAATATGTTTTTAACAAAGTTGTTTTTGAGCGCCTTTCTCTTTTTGTTTATGTCTTCGCTTTTGTTCTATTAAAGAATAAATTACTGGAACAAGGTTTTGCTTATGCAGCAGAGCTTTTTTCTATGCTTGCCTCTCTTACTACCATCTATATAATAACACGTCTTTTGCATGAAATATTAGATGGTTTGGCTTTATACACAGAAAGTAATGAATCTTTTAGAGGACGTTCATATAGAAGCTATATACAAGTTTTGATTTTGCTAGTTTATCTTGCAGCTTTTGTGATTGCAGCTGGTGTGGTGAGTGGAAAGTCCCCATGGGATTTGCTTAGTGGAATAAGTGCTATGACTGCTGTTTTGCTCCTTGTTTTTAGGGAGACAATTCTTTCATTTGTTTCTAGTCTTCAAATATCTTCTTACGACCTTGTGCGTCTTGGAGACTGGATCTCGGTGCCAAAATATGACACTGACGGAGATGTTATAGAGCTTTCTTTGCATACAATAAAAATACGCAATTGGGACAAAACCATATCTGTAGTGCCAACTTATGAGCTTCTTCAAAGTGGTTTTAAAAACTGGCGTGGCATGACAGAAATTGGTGGAAGACGCATCAAACGTTCAATCTTTTTAAATGCACATTCTATTAAGTTTATGGATAAAAAACTTAGAGATAGGCTTGGAAACATCGAAATATTAAAGCCTTATTTTGAAGAGTTTGAAAAAGATATTGGTGAGCATTATGTGGATGACATCTACACACTTAATGGAAGACGCATGACTAATATAGGAACTTTTAGAATCTATATTTTACGATATTTACAAAGTCTTTCCACAATAAGGCAAGATTTAACTTTGCTTGTTCGTCAACTTGAATCAGGCCCTACTGGAATACCTTTGGAACTTTATGTTTTCACTTCAACAACTGAATGGGCAGAATATGAAAAGATTCAAGCAAATATCTTTGACCATCTTTTTGCTATCTTGCCTACTTTTGATTTGGAAGTGTTTCAATATCAAAATAAAGTTTATTATTAGTGTTTTGGATGTGTTCATTAATATAAGAAAATATGAATCAAGACAAAGTTAAGAATATTTTGTTGCAAATAGAAGATACAAAGCTCGATTTTTCTCTCATCTTTTCTGGAAAGGCAAGCAAGAAAGTTAATGGGCTTTATAAGCCTAACGAGAGAGAAATAATCTTGCATAATAAGAACTTCGCAAATGATAATGAGCTGATATACACGGCAATTCATGAATATACTCATCATAAAATTTGTGAACTTGAAGGTATTTCACATTCTAAAAGACAGCATACAACAAAGTTTTGGAGTATGTTTCATCGTCTTTTGGGAATTGCAGAAGAAAAAGGCTTTTATAAAATTGGAATGGAAGAGGGTACAGAACTAGAAGAAATAACAAAACGTATTCGTGATGTTTTGATGGTGCAAGATGGACATTTAATGAAAGAACTTGGTGGCTTACTCATAAAGGCAAGAAAGCTTTGCAAAGAAGCCCATGTTAGGTATGAAGATTATATAGATCGTGTATTAAAATTGCCCAGAAGCACTGCAACATCTATGGAAAAAATGTATGCTTTTGATGTTGACCCATCTATTGGTTATGATGCTATGAAGAGTGTTGCAAATATTACTAACTCTGAAAAAAGAAAAGAAGCTGAAGCTTTGTACACTTCGGATAATAGCCCCGCAATTGTTAAAACAAGATTGAATAATAAAAAAGAAGAAGACGAAAGAACTACTTTGGAAAAAGAAAGAAATAGACTGGAGCGAACAATAGAAACAATGCAGATTAGACTAGAAGAAGTGAATAATCGTCTTATTGAATTGAATTAATGAACTTGCATCAAAAAAGGATATCTTTAATTTAGAAATTTTCATCAAAAACTTTGTAACTACCTCCAATTAATCTAAAAAAATAATATCTTGAAGATAGCATTGTATATCTATATAATAAAAATGGGATGATTTGGTTAACATTCATCTTCTAATATTTTAATTAAGGATCAGTGTACACTAAACTAAAATACAAATAATTTTCTAATTTTGGAAGGACACATGCAATAGGGGGTATTATGAAGAGATTTGTTTCTATACGTATGAAGATGATGATATGGCTTGTAGTTTGTATTGTGTCCTTAAGCCTTGCTATTTGTGTGATAATTGGTGTGCAAATGCACAGATCTACATTAAGGAGATATAATCGTTTTATTTCGCGAGAGCTTTTTACAATTGATAAAGTTTTAACTATGTTTATTGAAAATGCTGGTAATATGGCGAAGTCTTTAGCAAACCAGAGAATGTTGCAAACATTAAATAGTGATAGTTTACCGGGTAGAAGAGTTTCTTTAAATGATTTGAGCGAGACAGATAGATTACGTTATGAAGATATTCATAACATGTTTATCACTGTTAAAAATACATATCCAGAAATTGTTGAAGCATTTATGGGGACTAAATGGGGGAATTTCTTAGTTTCTGATTCTGTTAATGATACAACAAGCTTTGACCCAACTACAAGAGAGTGGTATCAACGTGCTACCCAAAATCCAGATAATGTTATTCTTACACAAGCATATTTTTCTCATACTAAAGAACCTGTAATAACTTTTGCAAAAGCAATTAAATTAAAAAATAATGTTGTAGGAGTTGTAGGGCTTGATGTTTCTCTTAGTAATTTAGATTCTTTTATGGAATCAATAAAAATAGGAAAAACTGGTTATTGCTTATTATTGCAAAATGATGGAACTATACTTGTTGACCCAAAACATTCAAATGTTATATTTAAAAATATAAAGGATTGCGGGATTCCTTAATATATGGCATTAGGAAATGGAAGTGAAGAACCTTTTAATATTGAAGTTGATAATGTTAAATATCAAGCACAAGTTTATAATGTTAAAGCATTAAATGGCAAAGTTGTGGCTTTTGTGGAACGAAGTGAATTGCTTGAAATATTTAATAGATTATTAATTAGCATGTTAATAATAACTTTGGTGTTGTTTGTGTTAGGTTTTATTGTGAGTTTTATTTTGTCTAAACTATTAAAACGATATTTTTCTGGTATGGAAAAAGTATTTAGACAGATAGCTAAAGGTGACACAACAGCTAGAATTAATTATAAGTCTAATGATGAAATAGGTCTTTTAATGGCTTATTTTGATGAATCTATAGAACACATGAATATTATGTTGAGCACTTTAGCTAAAGAAACAGGGCAAATGGAAAAAATTGGTACAACTTTGTCAACAGATATGGAAAAAACAGCTAATGCAACACAGCAAGTAAATAATCATGTTAATGGAATAAAAGATGAGATTATGAGGCAGGCTTCTAGTGTTACAGAAATTTTAGCAACTGTGGAACAATCAATTAATATAATTAAATTATTAGATTCTAGCATAGAAAGCCAAAATACCAGTGTTTCTAATGGTCTTCATCAAATGGAACGTATGACAGATAGCATAAAATATATTACAAATATGCTTGAAAAGAATAATTTATTGATCAAAGAACTTTGCGAAAAGACAATAATGGGTAAAGATGGGGCAAGAACTGCAAACGAAGTTGTAACACAAATTGCAGAAAAGTCTGATTCGCTTTTGGAAGCAAGTCTTGTTATTCAAAACATAGCATCACAAACAAACCTTTTAGCAATGAATGCTGCAATTGAGGCCGCTCATGCAGGTGAATCAGGTAAGGGATTTGCAGTTGTTGCAGATGAAATTAGAAAACTGGCAGAAGAATCTAATATGCAAGGAAAGCAGATTGCAATTGTGTTGAAAGAAACAATAGAAGTAATTAAGCATTTGATAGAAGCAGGGCGAGGGGCTGAAAGTATTTTTGATGAAGTTTATGAATTAACAACTAATATTTCAGGGCAAGAAGACTTAATAGAAAAAGAACTAAAAGAGCAGGCAGAAGGTACCAGCATAGCATTAGAGATGATGAGAGATATAAAAGAGGTTGCTGGTGGTATAAAAGATGGTTCAACTGAGATGTTGGAAGGCAATCAGGCAGTTGCAGAAGAAATGAAAAAACTTGATTCTCTTACTCGCATAATTAGTGATAGTATGAATGAAATGACAGGGGGAGCTGTTGAAATTACCAATACTATTCTTGAAGTTAATGAGATGACTCGACAAAACAAGACAAGTATTGATAGTTTAGTTTCTGTTATGAATAAATTCACACTTTAAAAGTCTTTTTAGATAATTTAATTATTCAAAAAGAAACGTATGTAAGTTTTTTGCTTCACACCTTTAATTACATATAGCTTTTAGCCGATAAATGGGGCTGTGAAGCGTGGTTTTTCTTTTATAATTTTATTGTCTATTAATCTCTTTTATGCTTTTTCCTTTGATTTTTACACAAAAGATTATGAGGAAAAATGGGTTCCGTTATTTCCAAAAGCACTCTTCATTTCTACTACTGAAAGTACTCCTTCTTTATTTCCTAAAGCTCTTTTTGTTGACAATGTAGTGGGTTATCCACAAGATTATTTTGAAAGCATGGGTACTAACCATCTTTTTTATTATGTTCAATCTTTTGAAGAAAATGCAAAAGAAGAAGAAACTAATTCTAACGCATTACAATCTCCATTATTAAATAATGATATCTTTGCTCTTTATGGAAAGCCCGGTGCTGACACTATGGGTATTTTAGGGCAATATAAACTAGAAGCTCTTGAGCCTGTGATGGAAAAGTTTGTCAAAATGTATGATGCTGTTAATGGAAGAAAAAAAGTGATTCCTGCATTGTATGTTATCTATGGGACTGTTTGGCCAAAAGGTGAAATTGGCATTTTAGATAAGAAAACAACTGAAAGATATATTGAGTATGCTGCAAAGAAGGGGTGGTATATATTTTTAGATGACCAAATTGGTAAATATACAGTTGAAGAATCAATGAATAGGATTTTGCCATTCTTAAAATATGATAATGTGCATCTTGCAATTGACCCAGAGTGGAAAACTCTTACTCCAATGCAGACAATTGGTTCTGTTACAGCTGAAGAAGTGAACAAAGCTCAGAAAATGATGAATGATTATATTATCAAACATAAATTGAAAGGAAGACGTATGTTTGTTATTCATCAATTTAAAGATATGATGATAAAAAATAGATCGATGGTAAAAACAAATTTTGAAAGAGTCCAACTTATTCATTGCTCTGATGGTTTTGGTCCTCCTCGTTTGAAAAAAGAAACATATTCATTTAATGCTATTGCAAAAAACATGCCTATAAAAAGCTTTAAATTATTCTTGCCGACTAAAGTGTATGGTGCTGGTTATGATGAGCCACTTATGAGTCCTAAAGATGTGATGAACCTAAAGCCACGCCCATATTTCATAATGTATCAATAAACGTTAATTATTTAAAATATAACAATGAATTACTCTACTAGCAATTTTTAAATAAAAACTATTGCATATTAGTCTTCTTTGGAGTAGACTACTTAATTTATGTTGTAGTGGTCCTTTAATTAGATTTACGCTATTATCCGGAGCATTGCATAAAAATAATTCCAATATAGAGGGAGAAAATTATGAGTATTGATATTTCAAAAATGAGGAATATCGGAATTAGTGCACATATAGACTCAGGAA
>JBQNBK010000097.1:0-6759 GCA_052169975.1 Treponema sp. | reverse complement strand
TAGCATCTATATTTTCCGTCACATTATAAGCAATTCCACAAGTTCCATCTTTAGAAAGTAAAATAGTATCCTTTTTAGGCTTGATACTATCCTTATAATATTCAGAGTCTAAATACACACTAGATTTTGAAATTCCCCACTTACTTAAATCTTGAACCCTAATAAATGGAAGACCTTTATCCTTATATGCATCACTACCAGGTTCAATTGATTTTTTTATTTTTACAAGAAAGCTTAAGTTTTTATGCTCTAACTTTCTAATTTGATTTAGTAATTGTTCGTACTTTTGTTGATAATATTCAGAATCGAGTCTACCAGTTTTGCCAAAACTCATAGAGTAAGATTTTATAGTGCAATTAGCATGTAAAATCTTATCAAAGAAACCTAATTCTTCATATAACCTAAATTGTGCCAAGCGAAGATAACGAATAGCTTTTTCTTCTAATTCAGTTACAATACGTTGTACCCCCCCCCGACGTTATTTTCAATAGCTTTTTCAACGCTATAAACAGCTTCTTTAAGTAGCTTTTTTGCTTGTTTTGAATAGCTTATACTCTTTTGGATATATGAAGCTATCTCTGATTGAACATCTTCTTTTATTAGAGGGATTGGCAATGTCTTAAATTCTCTTTCAGAAATTGAAGTTAGTATGCTACCAGAACAAAATCGTTTTATTAAATTACATATAACTTCAGATTTGAACAATACTAACAGAGTTTCTGAATTTATCATATTTGAACGTATAACATAAAATCCTGTTGAACACAAAGCTAGATTATAATCACCTGTTACAATTGCAGTCTTATCAATAGAACCTTCTATTGATGAAACGATAACATCATTTTCTTTGATTAATCTTCTTGCTCGGCTTGGCAATAATTTTCCTTGTTTTTCTGTATGATTGTGTATTAATCCATTATTATTAATATCTGAAAGCTCAATATATTTATATGTTGTATCATCATTAGGCATAAAATCATTATTTTCAATTATACATATATTCTCTAAACTATCGTAACCTTTAATATAACTTTTAATTTTACTTTCTATTTCTTCATATTTTATTTGATAATATTCAGAATCAAGCCTGCCTGTTTTTAGAAAAGACTCTTTTAGAGTTTTAATTGAAATATTTTCATTTGATGGATTAAAATCTTTTAAGCCTAACTCTGAAAGAAGGAGGTCAGAAGCTTGGGAATAAAGAGTTTTTGATTCTTTTCTGATATTTTCTGCATTTTCCATTATACTCTGAATATGGATTTGAAAGTCGTTAGATAATGAAGGAATAACGATATTTCTTAGATAATAAGGAGCTATTTCAGGTTGTAAACTGCCATATTTCCATTTATTTATTTGCAGTTTACCATATTTCGTATTTAAAAATGTTGCCAAGTAATAGTGATTTAATTTAGAACATCTTACAATCAATATATGCGATGAAGCTATAGCTTTTTCTTCCATAGAGTAAATAGAAGAATCTCCAACATTCCCTGTACGAGTTATTAAAACATCACCTATATTAATTATATTTTTGAACAATAACGAAGCATCTTCAAAAGATATATAAACTTTATTAGAATTACAATCTATTTCCATAGGCTTTAAATTTTGAGTTCTAAAAAACCATACTCCTTCTTCAACATATGTCCTTATTATTTCTGCAGGATGTATTATTTGTAAACCAGTGTCCTTTAATTTAATAAATGGTCTTAATTTAAGATAATCTTCATTCTCTAAATATTCTTTCTTAAAATACTCAGCATCAAACCTAAATCTATCGTTGTCTTTGTTTACATCACTTAAAAGTAGTTCACTCACTTCAAGCCCACTCATAAGACGCTTATATTTTTCTGCATCAAATGGTGGGCTACTTAAAAAAAACTTAATTTCTCTTTTTTGGCAAACTCAATAAATGCTTCTGCAATGCCATCTTGTGTGAGTCCATCATGGTTAAAAAGGTCATGCTTTACTATTAAATGCCCATGAGTGTCAATTTTCTTTATAGTAGTTGGTATGTAAGAAGAGATTTCAGTATAGTCTTCTCTTTGTTCTTCAGACAACTTAGAAAATGCATCACTAGATATATATTTATCTTTGTCTTTTAGTTTATATATTTTTGCAGGCTTTTCTTCAGACTCGTACTTAGCTTCAAATTCTTTTTTTGTATACTCTTTAAAATAAACCTTTGTCTCTTTTTCATCTAAATATGCCACCTTCACAAACTCTTCCACTACATAAATCTTATCTCCAGAGTTATCTTTGCTAGGCTCTTGCATAGTGGCAAAAAAAATAGGATAGTCATCTTTTTTTGGGCATAATTTATCATCCCACTTTTGCACAAAAAGAACACTTGTTTTAGTCCCCGTATGTGGCTTAAACACATTTCCATGAAGACCTACAACTGCTAAAATTCTACACCTCTCGGCTATATAATCTCTTATCACCTTATCGCTTGAATTATTAAACCTTCCTTGTGGCAGAACGATTGCCATTCTTCCACCAGGCTTTAAAAAATTAAGGTTTCGCTCAATAAACAGAATGTCACGACTCACCTTTGTTTGATATTTACCATTTTCTTTTTTTCCAAGCTCATATTTAGAAATAATACGTGTTTCTTTTATATCTCCTGCAAAAGGGGGATTTGCCATTAAAATATCAAAATTAAATGCAAAATCACTATTTTTTTCAACTCTTAACTTTTTTAATTTTTTAAAGCCATTTCCATAAGTATCTTGCCACTCTTCTTCTTTTACCACCTCAGACCAAGATTCATAATCTAGTGTATTCAAATGCAAAACATTAGTTTGTCCATCTCCCGCAATCAAGTTCAAAGTGCGTGCAACTCTCACAGCTTTTTCATCAAAATCAATAGCAAACACATTATTATTAACATAGTCTACACATTCAGCAGGTTTTGTATCTGTTGTAAAAAGATGACTTTTTTCTATTCCCTTTCGCTTTAATATTTCATTCCATACATAAAACATTGTATGTACAGGAAAACCACAGCTACCACTAGCTGTATCTATCATAAGCTCATCTTCTTTTGGATTTAACATTTTTACACACATATCAATCACATATCGTGGTGTAAAGTATTGTCCTTTTTCGCCTTTACTAGACTTATTCATTAAATATTCAAAAGCATCATCTACAACATCAAGATTGGAATTAAAAAGTTTTACATCTTGCAACGAAGAAACACAAACTGAAAGGTGCGATGCTGTAAGTGTTAATTTTGCATCTTCACTAAAAACTCCCTCCCAACGTCCTCTAGCCTTATCAAATAGTTTTTGAATTTTTTCTTTAAGCTCTATATCTGTATCTCCATAGTTGCGAAACTCAAGATGCCGATCTTTATTCCTTCCACTTTCCATTTCATCATATAATTTAGTAAAAATAAGTTTAAATACTTCTTCAAAAACATCCACGCCAGCATTAGCTAAAACTTCATCTTCCATTTCTAATATTAAGTCTTTTAGACTTTTTCTCTCTGTAAATAACTTATCTTTTTCTATTAAGTCATCAAGCAACCATCTTTTAGCTAATATATCAGAAAGTTTTTGATTATATGTAGGAATATCAGGGATATCTTCAAAAAGATTTGGGTCTTTTCTATGATAAAATGAAATTTGTTCTCCATTTGTCCATATACCAATAGGAGCCCCTGTTGCATTACAATAGCTTTTTAACTGTTCCTTTCCATCCTTTAATTTGGGGCTTTTTAACTCAACTATTATATATGGAACTGTTTCACCTGCTTTGTTAAAAATAGCAATATCTGCCCTCTTTTTCTCTCTACCAAAAGAAACAGGATATTCAACTTCCATTTTAGAGTAAGGATATTCATATTTAGAATGTAAATGATAAATATATAATTGCCTTATTAATTCTTCAGGCTTGACTAATATATCTTTTTGCCTTACAAGACATTTTATATAGCGAACTTCATTTCCCTTTTTATCTATCTTAGTAAAACTTAATTTTTCTATATACTCTATTTCATCTGAAGAAAATTGATTTAAGTTTAAATCAAAAATATTATTTTCCATTTTCATCTCCTAACAAAAAGAGTAAATATATTTTTATATCTGTATCTTTTTTAAGTCATCTCCATAAAGTTTTGCTCGCATTTTTTTCACTTCTTCATTTTCAATATATTCATCAAATCCCATCATCTTATCAATTATACCATTTGGGGTAATTTCAACAATTCTATTAGCAATAGAAGAAATAAACTCATGATCATGTGAGTTAAAAAGGATAACACCATTAAAATCAATTAAGGCATTGTTTAAACTAGTAATTGCTTCCAAATCAAGGTGGTTTGTAGGCTCATCTAAAATAAGCACATTAGCTCCAGAAAGCATTAGCTTAGAAAGCATACATCTTACTTTTTCTCCACCAGAAAGCACCTTAACTGGCTTTAAGCCTTCATCGCCTGAAAAAAGCATTCTTCCAAGAAAGCCACGAATATAAGCTTCATCTTGTTCTTTAGAAAATTGGCGAAGCCAGGCAACTAGATTCAAATCTGTTTCAAAAAAATGTGCATTGTCTTTTGGTAAATAAGCAAAAGAAGTTGTCTGCCCCCATTTAAGAGTTTCTTCATAGCCTTTTATTGTGTTAGTGATAATGTCAAAAAGATATGTTTTTGCTAAGTGTTCCTGCCCCACAAAAGCAATTTTATCAGTCCTATTAATAGTTAGAGAAAAATTATTTAATAGTTGTTTTGTTTCTTTTTCATCAGAAAAAGTATAATTAAGATTTTCAATCGATAAAACATTGTTTCCTATTTCACGATCTGCCTTAAAATTAACATATGGGAATTTTCTTGTAGTAACTTCTATTTCTTCAAGAGCAAGCTTGTCATATATTTTTTTACGACTAGTTGCTTGGCGACTTTTAGATGCATTAGATGCAAAACGCAAGATGAATTCCCTTAAATCTTTCATCTTATCTTCACGCCTTTTTTGCATATCTTTTGCTTGACGCTGCATCATTTGGCTCATTTGATACCAAAAGTCATAGTTACCTGAATAAAGACGTATCTTTGTGTAATCAATATCACAAATATGGGTGCAAACTGAGTTTAAAAAGTGTCTATCGTGAGAAACTACAATTACAATATTTGGAAAGTCAATCAAAAAATCTTCTAAGAAGTGAATAGATTCAAGGTCAAGACCGTTAGTAGGCTCATCCAACAACAAAATATCAGGATTTCCAAATATCGCTTGAGCAAGCAAAACCCTCACCTTTTGATTTTCGCTTAAAGCTTTCATCATGCTATTATGATATTGCTCTTCAAGACCTAACCCAGAAAGAAGTTGTTCCACTTGGTTTTCACTTTCCCATCCCCCAAGCTCACCAAATTCTTCTTCTAGTTCTGCAGCCTTAATTCCATCGCTTTCAGAAAAATCTTCTTTTGCATAGATAGCTTCTCGCTCTTTCATCACACTAGCAAGTCGTGGAAAACCTTTATAAACAGTGTCTTTCACACTAAACTCATCAAAAGCAAAATGGTCTTGCCTAAGAATTGCCATACGTTTTCCTGTAGTTATGCTAATCTCTCCTGTGTCCGCTTGCAATTCTCCTGAAAGAACTTTTAGAAAAGTTGACTTACCTGCCCCATTAGCCCCTATCACACCGTAGCAATTTCCTTCAACAAACTTTAATGAAACATCTTTAAAAAGGGGCTTTTCTCTAAACTTTAGACTTAAATTATTAACTGTAATCATAAGAAGAGAAATGATATTGTAATTTTCGTCATCGTGTCAACAATATTTTTAGTTCAAGACTTTTTAATTCAAAAATTCAATTATTTTATTTGCAACTATTTCTTTTTCAACATCAGTAAAAATGAAATGAGAACTCCTATCCAACATTAGATAGTCCAATTTACTCTTAAACTTTGCATCTATAAAATCTTTAACAGAAAAAGGCACTAATTTATCTTTTTTAGATAGCACAACATATGTATTTGCCCTCACTTGAGCTAATGCTTTTATAGACATTTTTTGAATCTTATAAAAGTCATCAAGTTTTGACATATAATAATATGACTTATAATCTTTCATTGCTTCATTATATCTATCTTCACTAAAAGACGTAATATTTTCTCTCTTAACTTCTTTTAAAAAATATTTAACAAACTTCATAAGAGGTAGTGGAATGCCTTTATTAATTACCTTAAAAGCTGGAGCAAAAAGAAATAGTTTTTTCACATCAAAATAACGAGATAAAATTGTTGCTAATAATGCCCCCATAGAATGCCCACCAACATAAACATTTTCATGTTTACTTGATAAATCAATATAAGCATCTGAAACACATCTTAGCCAATCTTTCCAACTTGAAGCTAAAAAGTCTTTTTTGCAAGTGCCATGTCCTGGTAAACGTGGCACCAATACAGTATATCCCAAATCATTTAATTGTTTTGCAAACCATGTCATCTCATATGGTGTTGCACTATAACCATGTATTAAAAGAATTGCGGGCGACGCTTTTAAGCCTTGCAAAAAAATAGTAGAAGTGAAGTCATTTGTTGTGATGGGGTAATTATCAAAAAACATCTTTTTCTCCTTTTCGTCTTACCTTCTGCCATTATACAACTATAATTAAAAGTGATAAATACAAAGTGAGCAAATAATCTTGATAAAATATCTATTGACCTAAATGTTAGAAATAAGGCATAATAAACACTCATTAAGGGCAATTAGCTCAGTTGGTTAGAGTACAAGCATGACACGCTTGGGGTCACTG
>JBQNBK010000096.1:0-6794 GCA_052169975.1 Treponema sp. | reverse complement strand
AATATTACAAAAAGAAAAATCGTTTGCTAAAACAGAAGCCTTATAGTTTTTCAACTCGTCCTTTTGATTGTGGCGAATTTGCTACTATTACTTCAAGACCTAACTTTTCACATGCTATCTCAAAATGACTTTTCTTAAAGCTATCTTACTATACTTTTAAGCCTCATCATGTTAAATATATCAAAACACAAAACACAATAGAATTATAAAAAAAATGGATTAAAGAAATCATTAAAAAGGCAAGATAAAAATTAAACTTTCCATTAACATATTCATAGATAAAGCTAAAAAAAAGCCCCATAATAAATGCAAAGCACACATTCCATATTCCTAAATATAAATGAGCCCATGCAAAAAAAAGATTAGAAACAAGAGAAAAGAATAGCTTTTCTAGTTTTTCTTTCCTAAAAGAAGTTTTAATATTATAAAAACGCTTCATTTGAATAGGTAAATAAACTCTATAAATAAGTTCTTCAAACATTGCCAAAATAAAAACCTTACCAAAGAAAAGAAAAAACTCAAAATAAGTTTTAGGTTTTATAGGCATTGTAAATGTATGATTTTCTGATATGCTTGGCAAAACAATAGTGAACATAACAAGCAAAAAGAAAATTATTTCAAATAAAAGAGTAGCTTTTTCTTTATAAAAAAAACGCATTGTTTAGCTTTAAATAGTTTGTTCAAAAATGCGAAACATAAAATATATTGAATATTTTTTTTCTGAATTTATAACAAAAAATCTATTAAGAGGATTTTTTATTTCTCTTTCTTTTTCATATGGGAAATATTCTGGTTTTAATATCTTAAAAATTACGTTTTCGCCATCATAATAAATTGAAGCAAGCTTACGAGGAATAGGCACTAAGAAAATAAAAAAATCATCATGCTTTCCACCACCTAAATAAAACACTTTATTTTGTTTTAGTGTGTGGATATTTCTCATTCCAATAGAACGCCTTTGGTTTAACACAAACATTTCAAGATGGTTTTTCTTTGTTGCATCTACACTTTGAACATAGTTTTTTGTGTTTAAGGAATTTTTAAATTTATAAAAATCAATGTATGGAGTACTTAAAATAAAGGTTTTGGTTTGCACACCCTTTGCAAAAGCTTTTTTTGTATCACTAGATAATGTAAAAGCACTTTGTGAATATTCAACTTTTTTTTCAATTACTTTTTCTTTTGAAGATGATAAATCATCTTTTTGAATGCTTTTAGTTTCAACACATGAAGTTTCAAAAACATTTAAACATTCTTCTGTAGAAGAAAGAAGTATTTCATTTTTTTTCTCTTCATCATTTTTTTCAATTTTTATTTCAACTTCTTTATCTATTTTTTTAATTCTTTTTTTCTTATAAAGCATCAACAAAAATATCACAATTAAAAAAGGAAAAATACCTAAAATATAAAAGAAATATTTAGATAACACTGAATTATTTTTTTGCTCATTGTTATCTATTTTTTCTGATAAATCAAGCCTAGCAAAGCCCGTTTTTGCCTCTTCATTTCTTTGAATGTTTTCAGCTATCTTAGGCTCTTCAGTGCTTTTTTCATATTCTATTTCCAAACTTATTTTTTCACTATTTTTTTTAAGTTTCTCTATTGTTTTTTCTGTTTTTTCTGGTTCAACTTTCTTTTCATGCACTACATTTTTTTCTTCTATTATTGTGCCAACTATTGGTTCAGTTTTTTGTGTTAAACTATTAGGTTCATCTTCTTTTATAATATTTTTCTCTTCTATTTTCTTCGCTATTTTCTTTTCTGTTTTATCTTCTATTAAAGCATTTTTGTTAGTTGTTTCTTTTTTTTCTATAGGATTTTCTTTTCTACTATTTTCTTTGGCTACGTTTTTGTCTTCTTGCATTATGCTTTCTTTAATTATTTCTTCTTTAATAGTTTCTTTTATGCTTTCTTTAAGTACATCTTTTTTTTCGCTAATATTTTCTTTAATTAGAGTTGTTTCTTCTATAGGATTTTCTTTAATTATCTCTTTTTCTTTTTGTGTAATATTTTCTTTTTTTTCTATATTTTTAATAGGCAAAGTTTTAGAATCTTCTAACAAAGACTCTTTATTTTTTTTGGTTCTAAAAACTAAATTATTTCTTTGCTCAAAACTTAAATATTCTTTTAGTGAAAGTGGCAATTCACAAATATCTGAATATGGTTGAATCAATGTCATTTCAACACTTGATGTAACAAAATAAGAAAGATTATTTTTCAAATCCAACATAATCCTCTTGGATATTGGTAGCTTAATATAGTAGGTTTTAATCTTATTAATTTTAGATAAATAAGAAGAAAAATCATTTAATTTTTTTTCAAAATCTTTCTTACTATACTTTGCATACTCACTTTCCAAAGGTGGATTAAAATTGCCATCAGAAATAAAAATAAGCTTTTTTTCATGTGAAGTAGGTAATGAAGAAAGATAGTTTTCTAAAAAGTCTAATGCAAGCAAAAAATTAGAATTCTTTGCTAAAGGATACAAAAACAAAAACTTAGAAACAACACGAGAAAAATCTTTTTCTGAATTTATAACTTGAGACATTTCAAGACGAGGGGATGAGTTAAACGAAATTAAATGGAACTCATCTCCTTTTTTAAGATAATTTATTGATATTTCTTTTAATACTTTTTCATTTATCTCATCATAATAAGAAAGCGTACTTCCTGAAGTGTCCAATACAACTATAACATCTGAAGCATATAAAGACACTCCAAAAAGCAAAGCAGAAAAGAATAAGAGACGCCTAAAATGTTTAAACATTATATCTTAATCTTTTCAATCTTTAACACCTTATATGTCATTTTTTCATTATTAACAAGATAAGTTGCAACCTCTTCCACTCGTTTATTCAAAAGTGAATTTCCTAAAGGTGACATATAAGAAATAATTCCATTGCTAGGATCTGATTCCCAAGGACCTAAAATAGTGTATTCTTCTTCTGTATTTGTTTTTTCATTTAATAAGCTAACCTTTGTACCAAAGAATACCCTATCTGCAGAATACCTAGTAGGATCAAAAACATCTGCCTTATCAATTTCTTCTTGCAATTTCTTAGAGACATTTTCCAATCGAGATTGCTCTTCTTTTGCTGCCTTATACTCAGCATTTTCACGCAAATCTCCCAAGCTCATTGCATAATTCAAATCTTTAGCATTTTGAGGCATAAGCACTGTAAGAATTTCTTGCAATTCTTTTTTCTTTTCGCTCAACATTTTCTCTGTTACCATAAGACCATGAATATGTGCAGCCTTTCCTTCAATATCAATATCAACAAACTTAAAGTCTTTATATTTTCCCAAAATATGACTTCTTAAAGAAGCTTTTATAGTGGGTTCTAAGTCTCTAATATCGCTTATCAAAGTGTACAACTTTCCAACTCTTTCTTCATCTTTTTCTAAGATAAAAGTGAAAAGCAATGCATCTTTTCCAAACAAAATATCATGAATAGCTTTGTTATATTTTCTATTTTCTATTGTATCTTTCCTACTTGCAATTTCTCTATAAGTTGCATCCAAAATATGGATAAGAATAATTATTAAATCTTCAAAAGTTAAAGATGTGCCCGAAAACCATTCAGCGTCTTTCACATTCTTAAAACACCAAATACAAGCTTCCTTATAAACACGATAGTTTTTGTAGCATTCCACAACCTTATCTTGAAGCATTTTTTCTTTTCCATCTTCCAAAAGAGCATTTATAATATCTTCTGAAAGAGCTGTTGGAAATAGCTTAACAAACTCTTCTTGCCATGTAGGAATTACATCGTGAATCTTAAACAGGAAAAGTCTTTTTAATTCCTTGTCTTTAATCAAAGTATAAAGTAAAGAAACATTTTCAATTTTCCCATACAAGTAAGCAAAATTTATTTCAGTATTCATAGGAATACTAGGCACTTCTTCTCTAATTTTATTCAATAATAAATAAGAAGAAATTAATTGCTCACTCACTTGAGATGTTGCATGCAAAAATGTTTGAAAATACTTAACCATTTCCATAAATGCTTCAGAGGACTTATCTTGACATTTATTTATTATATCCACACGTGTAAAGAAATTCTTTTTTGCCTTAAACTCATTTAATAGCTTTTCTTCCATTGGAGTTTCAGTGGTCTTAACAATGTAAGAATCTGCAATATTAGGATGAATATCAAACATGGGATCTTCGTTTAACATTTTCCTAGCTTTTGTGCTCCAACTAGTCCATTCCGATTGTGTTAATAAAGATGGCACTATTTCTGCTTTTATCTTTTTAAGATCACAATTATTGTCAAAGCTTAAAATAAGTGTTTTTAGTGCCCACTTAATATCTTCTTTAATTTTTTTGGTGAGTCCCCCCCTAACTTTTTCGGTAGCTTTTAACACCCATATATGTTCTTTTGAAAGAGTTTTAAGAGCAGAAATACCCATTTTTAAGCTCATGGTATGCCCTCTTTTCTTTGCAAAATCAATTGTAAGCTCATCACCTTGAATCTTAGAAATACGCCCAACACCCCAAGTGCGATGAAACACAAAGTTGCCAACTTCAAAAGCAATGTTTTTTTCAAAAATTGCCAAAGCATCAAATACTGAACGATAGCTTTGTGTTAAGTCTGAACTGATAATACAGTTTTCTAGTTGACTATGGTCTTTATATTGCTGCCTTAAACAAGCAACCAACTCTGTTCTAGTCCATTCATCTTTATCATCATAAGTCAAAATGATTTTTAAGATGCTAACTGCTACTTCCCAATTTTCTTTAGTTTTATAATAGTTATATAAGTCTTGTAATAAAGGAAGAATTTTTATTTTGTCTTCAATAACAGTAGAGATTTTTTCTTCAATAGAATAGAAAAAGTTAATATCTTCTGGCACTAAAATAAGGAGCTTTCCCCAAATCTCTTTTACGCCTGAAAACTGCTTTTGCCCAATGTATCTATACATTGCCTTTTTATAGTAAGCAATAGCCTTTTCAACATTTTCTTCTTTTTCATACTTTTCTGCTAATAGCTTTGCAATATCTGCTTCTTCATAGTCAACTTTAAGGATGCGTTCCCATATTTCATACATTTTTTCATCATTACTTTCTTTATAATATTCAGACAATGTCCTTAAAGCAAACCTTGCCTGAGCATCCCCATATTCAAGCATCTTTAAACATAGATGTTCTACAATCTGCCACTTATGATTATCAATAAAGATATTAATCAAAGAGATTTGATTTGAATCATCTACCGACTTATTGATGAGAGAAATAATTGACAAAATGTAAAGAGCTCTAATACTCATTTTTGCATGAAGTAAATGCTCGCTACAAATTGTAAACACCTCATCTAAAGAACCTTCGTTTCTAGCTTCTTCCACAAGAGAATCAAGACTTTCAAAATCTTTTATAGTATAATTAGTTATGGCAATACGTGTCCATTTCTCTTCGTTGAGTAAATCATTTAGTTTTTTATCAATTACCGACATAATTCCACCCTTATACAAAAATAGGTTATCTTATATAACTTTTATAAACTTCTTTATTTAGAAGTTTTAACCTTAGAAGCACCTCAGCTATTTTGTCATGAGTACTAACATCAGCTGCATAATAGTCTATAAGCCAAAAATAACAATTTATCAGTCTTGGCTCTGCCAACTTTGCTTCTGGTTTACCTTTGTCTTTGCAAATATTTTCTAATAAAAATATTTCCTGTTTTAACTTACCCACTTCCACTGCTTTCAACGGTCTTTTAACATTAAAAAGACCCCCAAGCACCTCATAAACAGGCACCCATGCTAATAATTCTTTTCCCTTAAACCCCATCAATTTTAATTTATTGATTACTACACATATAATATCAGATTCTAAATAGTCTATTTCTACACCGTAAGCATCTTTAAAAAACGCTTCTCTAAAAAAAACCTTAGCAATACGCTCATCACCGCACATTGCATGGCTATCTGCAAGCTCTGCCAAAACGCAGGATGACGTATCCAAAGAAACCGTATATTGTAAAAACTCTACAGCCTTCTCATAGTTACCTAAAATCTTATGACATAAGCCTATTTTTCTATAAATTTGCGACTTATTTTGAACCCCTTTAAGTTGCAAAGCTTGTGTGTAAAAATCAATAATGATATTAAACATACAGCATTTTAAGGCATAGATGACAAATTCATATTTATCACCATATTTTTTCATATAGTCTAAAAATATATCCCATTGTGAAAAAATATATTCACCACTTTCAAATGGTGAAGAGTAAGTAGTTGAGAGCCCTAGCTTTTCTTTCCAGAAAAATATTGCAGTGTAAGCACAGTTAACATCTTCATTATCCAAATTATTTTCAAGAATCTCAACAACTAATGAATAAGAAGTTTCAACATTCCCCTCTTTAAGCCTATCAAACACAGGTTTTAGTATGTTTCGAATCCCTCTATGTGTTGGCATAAGTAATAGATAATGTATACTAAAAATAGAGTTTTAGTCAATTATGAGATAACATTTGTTTTTAAATTAAAAATCAGTTAATATTCTTGTACTATAACAAATCCTCTAAACATTGAGAATATTTCTACCTTCAAACTATCGGCTATCTTATGAAAAATATAAAAACATTTCAACACCTTAAATATTTTTAATAGATGAATAATCTCTAGGCTAATTATATATAGAAGATAGTTATTTTTTACATAACAATATCTTTTCAAAAACTATAGCTAGATTATACATTATTTCTAGCTAGACTTTGCACAAACTCTAGCTAGAAATGCTTTAAACTCTAGCTAGACTATGGTCTCGTTTCTTGTCGTTTTCGCTATGCAAG
>JBQNBK010000095.1:0-6809 GCA_052169975.1 Treponema sp. | reverse complement strand
GTGAAATTTTGTGTTGCTTTGTTTTTGATAGGTAGGTTATCAAAAATATCAATTGCTGTAAGACTGGATAAGGCTTTTTCAAGTGATACAAAATCTTTTTCTTTTTCAAAAGTTCTTAATACTTTATTACCGTTTATTTCAATGCCATTAATTTGGTTATTATTTAATTTAGCTTTATATAATTGCATATCAAGCCAGAAGCTTGGCAAAGTGTTTAAAAAAGGGCTAATTGCATCACTTACGCACAACACACTAGAAGCAACATTGCCACGTCTTATATATCTTAATTGCCCTGTTACATCAAGCTTACCTATATAAAGGTCAAGAATGTCTTTGTTTTTAGAAACAAAACGGATATTAAAAGCTGAAAGCTCATCAACTGCATAAGCATCGTATTCTCTAAAATTATCTGTTATGAATAGTGCATGTTCTTCCATGTTTAATACAGAAAAAAATCTTTCAATTAGCTCTGGGTGTATATAAAACTCACCATAATTTCTCTTTAACAAAAAAGCTTCTTTTCTTTTAATTATTCTAAATTCATCTAATAATGGGGATGCAAGGTTTTTGGGTAATTTCAATATAATTTCATCAATTTCATTAATAATTGTTTTGGGTACTAGTCTGATAATTCTAGTTTGCCTAGAAATTGTGTTTTTGTTGGTGCATTTTGATATGGAAATTAATAAAAGCAAGATGAGATTAATTGATATTAAGATAAGTGTTGATTTTTTAAGCTTTTGCATTGTTTTTTACTCTTCTAGTTATAAAAAAATAAATTGCTCCTAGTATAATCAATAAAGGAATAATAGCAAAACAAATTATTCTTGCTCTTTTTACTATTGAATAAACATCTTCATCATTATGAAACTTAAAAGGCGACAAAATGTGCTTTTTGTTTTTTAGCTCTAACAACTTATCTTTATGTGAGACCCATTGAACACAATTGACTGCAAAGTCTAAATTTGAAGAGGAATTGGTGTATTCAATTGCACTTCCAATCATATTTTCATCACTTATAACTACAATGCGTGAAGGCTTTTCACGGTATGTAGCTATGCATCTTTTCTTTTTTTCTAATTGTGAAAAAAGAGAAAAGCTGTTTGCAAAAGGGTCAGTATTATAGTCTTTATCTAAGATGATGCCTTCTTTTGTTGTGGTTGCTAGTTCTTTCCAGTTTCTTTTTTCTTCTATTATAATAGAAGATGGCCAGAAAGTTTGTATGTTATTAATGCCAGAGCTAAGCAATTCTTGGCTTTTTATATTTTCATGTAGAATTGAAGGCCAAAATGGATAGTTGATTGTTTGCGAACTGGAACCATCTTCGCTATTCATTCTTATTGGGTAATTTGCAATGTCTAGCACTAAATTACTAGCAATTTCAATTCCATGTGATGTTAGCATTTCGATTAATGAATCATTTGCTTTCTTTTTTGCACTCCAGTCTCCTTTCACATCAATGGTGTTTGCAGAAACAAAGAATATTGCATTGCCTTTCTTTTTTAAGAAAACATCGATATAAGTGCTTGTTTCTTTATCAATATGCTTTGAACCAATAACAATAAGAGGAATATCTAGTTTTAATTCTTCTTTTAATGGCAAGGCAACATCTTCTACAGTAAAACCAGCATATTTAAGCCATCTTTTTATGTATTCATTTTCTTTTTCAACCGAAAGAAGTGCAACACGATTTTTCACATTTCTATATTCATCATCAAGCTGCAAAATAAAGTTATCAATGTCATATTCTAAGTTGGAAATTGAAGCAATAAATGGAATGACACGGGTTAAGCCTTTTAGTTGAATAACAATTCCCGAATAAAGGTTTTGTGTTGTTGAACCATGTATTTCCATTGTTTCTATGCTTTGTGGAATTAACCCTAAGTCATGCAGTTTTTTTTCTTCAATTTCATCGGTATTATATAGGCTTACAACACAGTTTGAATGAAGTTCGAATTCTTTTAGTAAGTCATAAAGATATTGAGTTTCACTAGCAAAAGAAGAAATATTTGAAGAGCGAAACCACGAAATTTGTAGGGTGCTATCTATGGAATTCAAGATGCTTTTTGTGTAGTTAGAAAGTGTGTATAGTTTTTGTTTTGTAATATCAATTCTTAAATAATAGATATTTGAAAAAACTAGAAACAAGACTAAAAATGAACTTAAAAGACCAAATTGAAGCTTATATTCATTTTTCATTTTAAACTCACCTTTAGCTTTATGATAAAAATATTTAATTCAATGCCAAAAATTAATAAAGCAAGATAAAAAAATATATCTCTGCTATCAAAAATTCCTTTAGAAGCATTTTCTATATGATAGGAAAAAGATAAGTAAAAAAGTAAGCTTTTTAAGCTTTCTATTTTTAAAAAGCTAGCTGGAATATGTATTATATTGAAAAAGATTATTAGCAAAAAACTTATAATAAAATTAACTGGAGCATGCTTAGAGGCAAAGCTAATTGCTAAAGAAATGGAAAGTAGGCTACTTGCAAAAATAACTGTGGAAAGATAGGACATAAAAAATGTAAATGGAGAAAACTCAACTAGATCTAGCAAAGTAAATGGTGGAATTAATGTTAAAATTGACATAAAAATACATGCAAAAAAACAAGAGAAATATTTTGCATAAACTAGAAAGCGTTCTGAAATTGGCATTGATAATAAAATCATATCTGTATTTTGCTTTTTTTCATCAGCCCAGATGCTCATTGTCAGCATTGGAATTGTAATAGAAAACAATAGTGGAATGCTTAAAAAATAATTTTTGAAGTCTGATATTCCGCTTGAAAGCCAGTAATTGTTTCCTACAAGTGAAAGGGAATGTCCAATAATAGTTATGACTAAAAGTAAGGGAAAAATAGGAGAAAAGAAAACTGACTTTAACTCTTTTTTGGAGAGTATATATAGGGGATAAAAATCTAAAAGCTTAGTTTTTAAAAAAATCACTTTTACTCACTCCTGCAAACACATCAAATGCAAGTTCTAAAACTTTTTCTCTAGGTATTTCTTCTTGGTTTTCTAACCTTTCTTTTAGTGCTTCTTGCAATTCTTCCATGTTCCCTTGAACTATCACTTCTCCTTTATTAATAAGAATGTGTTTTGAGCAAATGCTTTGTGCTAGTTCCAAGTTGTGTGTGGAAATTAAAACAGCTTTGGTTTTGTCTTGTTGCAATATTCTTTTATAAAATGCTTTTAATTGAATTGCATCTAAGTTTGATGTAGGCTCATCTAAGACTAAAACACGAGGGTCATGTGCTATGCAACTTGCAAAAGCTACTCTTTGCTTAAAGCCTTTTGAAAGAGTTGCAATTTTTTTTGTTTGCACTTCTTTAAGGTCTGCAATTTCTATAGCATTAAGACAAATACCTATGGCTTCTCTTTTTTGAATGCCACGCATTTGAATGCTAAACATCATAAATTCTTCAACAGTCATGTCTGGGTAAAGTGGTGCATTTTCGTATAAAATTCCAAGTTCTTTTTTTGCTTGTGTGGGGTGAGAAATAATTGATTTTCCACAGATATAAACATCGCCTGAAGTGGGTTGTAATATACCTGAAATAATCTTTAATATTGTGCTTTTTCCAGCTCCATTTAAGCCTAAGAGTGATACAATTTCACCTTCATATACATTGAAAGAAACATCTTTACATGCAAGACTTTTTTTCCATAAGTCATTATAAACTTTTGTTATATTACAAACTTCAAGCATATTTTAGTATTTTAATTAAGAAAATGAATAAAATCAATGATTTTATTCATGGTTTAGTTTGAGTTAGGGGATAGGAACACTATTCTTTTTAACAAGGCAAAAATACATAGGGCCTATTCCATTATTTAGATCGGGTGAATACATAAATCCGTGCCGTGTTGCTTCAGGTTGTTCTTTTAATATGCTTGGAATTTCATGTAAAACAACAGCATTTATATATTTTTTTAATAGCCTATCAATTACACAATCATTTTCTAATTCTAGTAATGCACAAGTGGAATAAACTAAAAAGCCACCTTCTTTAAGCATTAAAAATGCAGAAGAAAGAAGTGACCATTGTCTAATAGCAAGTTGTTTTGGGCGAGCGGGAGTCCATTCATTTATAGCTTTTTCAAGATTGATCACATGGCGTTCGGAAGAGCAAGGAGCATCCAACAATATTCTATCATATTTTGAAGGAGCAAAACGTGCCATTTTAGCAGCATCATAGCCTGTAATTTTCACTTGTTTTTGCTTTTCATCGCTTAAATGTTCTTCAATTACTGCTATAAGTCTATTGCGTCTAGTGCGAGAAATTTCGTTTGCTTGAATGCTTGTATTTTTGCCTAAGGAGTTGGAAAGCACTAATGTTTTTCCACCTGGTGCTGCACACATATCAAGAACCAAGCCTTCATCTAATGCTGGTAAAGCTTTCCCTACAGCAATACTTGCCTCATCCATGTAATATGGTTGTTTAAGATTTTCGATGTATGGAGTAGGGGATGAAGGCAAAAGCAAAGCTTCACGCAAAGAAAGCCACCTACTACCAAAAATACTTGAATAGTAGGCATCAAAAGCTATTGCACCTCTTTTTGTTTCTTTCATTAAGATTATTCAGCTGGAGCATAATAAGAAGTTTCATCACGTCCAGAGCGATTTAAAAGATGCACTTCCACTTCTACAGGTAAAAACCTTCTTCCAAAATCAGAATCCATGCTAGAAGTGTATGAAAGTTTATATAAACCTGTTTGGCTTGTTGCAATTTTATTAATAAGAGGTTTTAAACCTTCGTTTGCATATACATAATAAGAATCCCCTTGTGTCTTTTTGATTAAGTAACCTAGTTCATCACAAGGTGAACCTTCTTTAAGAGATATAGAATAAAATCTAATATTATTATTTGCCATGTAAGAAGAAAGCTCATTAAGACCGTAAGTTCCAAAGTTTTCTTCTTTTAATTCATTAAAGCTTAAAAAAATTACAGCACGTCTAGCTTGTGCGTTTAATAAACTGGAACTTGCAAGACGAAGTCCTAAGTCAAACTTCCAGTTATCAGATATTTCAGCTTTGAAGCGTGGAATGTAGTCTATAAGGTCTTCTGGGAAAAAGTCGCCTTCTTTGTTTGGATACCTTGCAGCAGAGAATATAGAAATCTTTCCTTTTCCTATCATAGCAAGAGCTATTTCTTTAAGTGTTTTTTCAAGTACAATCTTTTCTTCTTCCATTCTAGGCGAGCGTTCCAAAAGAATAGCAACATCACATCCTTCACCTAAATAGCCAGAACCATCAAGGTTATAATCTAAAACATGATTACGATTTTCTGTAACAGTGAAATTAAGACTTTCGAGCCCTACAATTTGCTCTCTGTTCCTATTTTCTACTAAAACTTCCATTTCTATTTTTGGGAAATTATCAGAAAAGACTCTTTTAATAGTAACAAAAAAACCACCTGCAAGTTCGCTAATCCTACTAGTAACTTCAACTGCTTCATTCTTAAAATCCATAAGAAGGACATTTCCGTTTGCATCTGGTGTGGCACAAGTGATTTTTGTTGGAGCATTGCCCAAACTTACTAATTCATGAATTATTGCAAGCTTCACATCAA
Source organism: Treponema sp. (assembly GCA_052169975.1). GTDB lineage: Bacteria > Spirochaetota > Spirochaetia > Treponematales > Treponemataceae > Treponema_B. The sequence continues at coordinate 1,234 of JBQNBK010000095.1, read as the reverse complement.
TAAGATATGCCTTTGATTGCGAAGAAAGAAGGATATTTCCATTCCATTCACGCATAGATTCAATTGCCTTAAAGCTATTTTCAGGCAATAATTCTTCTATATAGTTGCCTGCTGTGTCAAAAATATAAATAGCTCCTTTAATTGAATCTGCAATGTATACAAAATTGTTAATTACACAAATCCCTGTAGGTGCTACAAATCCTGAAAATTGAGCACTTTTCTCACCAAAGTGAAATAAAGGAGTGCCATCAAAGGCAAAAACATCAATCCTTGCATTGCCAAAGTCTGCTACGTATATATTATCATACAAATCAGTGGCTAAAAATTGAGGCCCTAAAAGCTGCCCTTCATTAACACCGCTTTTGCCAAAATATCGTACAAATTTTCCTTCTTTTGTTAGAACAGAGATTCTATCTGAGGCAAATTCTGAAACCAATATATGCCCATTTTTAGTTCGTATAATATCAAAAGGGCGGTCAAAACCTTCTATTGGTCCTTTTGTCCTATCAATAATTTTTCCATTAGGATCAAAGTGAAGTACTTCATTAGAACCATAAGCTGTTGCCCAAAAGCTTCCATCTTCCATTGCAACAGCAGAAAGAGGTTGCCTAAAAAGACGTGTATCTTGAAATCTTGAATCAAAACTAGTGGATTCACTAAATTTCAAATTGTCCATCAAATCCATAGAAAAAATACGACGCTCTCTTACAACTTCTGTCTTGTTTTTTAAAAGAATACCACCATAGTTTGACTTAATTGCAACATCCCATTGTTGTAAGCATGCATCTTCAAGCCCAGAGCTATAGTAAGCTTTGCCAAGCCATTCCAAGATCATAGGTTCATCAGGCAAAATAGAAAGTGCTTTTTCAAAAAGCAAAATAGCTTCGTTATAAGAAGATCTATAATATGATTGCACACCACGTCTAAATTCTTCAAAAGCTATTTGATGATCTTGAGATGTTGGTGTTGGGAAGAAATTGTTTTCTGTTGCTTGTAAAATATTAAGAAAAAAGAAGAAAGCAATGATTAGTTTATGTTTCACTTATGTGTTCCTCATTTTTTGAAGTTTGAATAATTTCTGCATGCTTATTTATTATTGCGTTATTAGCAAGTTCTTTTCTTGCTTTTTTGATAAAAGTTTTTGCTTCTTTTATGGCTCCACTTTTAAAGTATGCCCAAGCTATGGAATCTAAATATGCAGGGTTTGTTGGTTCTTTTTCTAAAGCTCTTTTGC
>JBQNBK010000094.1:0-6814 GCA_052169975.1 Treponema sp. | reverse complement strand
TTCTTTCAACGTCAACTAGGGGAGTCGCCTAGACGCTACGCTGGCATTGCCCCTAAGAACCCCCGAATTGTTTTGTAATATAAAATGTCAGCATTGCCAACTTCTAAAAATAAGGTATTACCGTAACTTCCGCGTCATAATCACATGTATAATCAAAATCGTTTTTGCCACTATTATGTTCATTCCAGTCAGCAAGAGCCCCAATAATAAAACGGCTTGAAAAATCTGGCTCCCATTTTCTTATTCTATTATTAGAATTATTAGTAACCTTTATGTTTATTGTAGTTCCTTTCACTATATATATAGTGCGTCCACCAGACTGTTTATCAATTGCAATTCCATTAATAGGTAAAAAGAAATGTTCAGCATTAGTGTCATGCAGTGATTTTTTCAAAGCAATCGTATATGTTCCACCATAATCACTATTGGAAGAATCTTTAGGCTTATCAAATTTAAGCGAAGAAACCTTTGCAAGATGAAGTGTTATAACCTCTCCATCTTCATTAGGAACAAAGTTTTCTATCTTTTCGCTATAATATTTTCCATCAGCTGTTACCCAAGGATTTGCAGTTTTATAGTTACCCTTTCCATCACTCCAGCCTACAACCATCACTCTAGTGCCTAAAGAAAGCACCTCAAGCTTAAATTTCATGTTTTTTACTATGTCATACGTATTAGAGTTATTTTTTCCTATATTATTACTTGCTTCATGGACACCAACTATTTTAGTTATCTTTAATTTTCCATCCACATTTGAAAGTGCTTTAACTTCAAACTTCACTTGAGGCTTAAACAAGTAAAACACTACAACCATATTCTTATTAATAGATCTTATTATCAACTTTCTTTTATTGCTTTCCACATCAACATTTGGTGCCATAGTAGTAGCATCTTTACCATCAATAGTTATTTTTTCTACTTTATAGTTGTCTGAAAAAGTTTGGCATTCAAAAACAACATCTTTCCCAACATCAATATTATCTATATGTCCACTACCACTCTCACTGTATGATGTTCCACCTACTTGAATATTAATTCCAGTTAATTTATTTAAAGGAGTTGATTGCCATGTAAGCTTCACTTTTTGTGAAGTTATTTGTTTTATCTTTAACTTAACAGTTACTTCTTTTTCAATACTAAGACTAGTTTTAGTTTTGTTATCGCTAGATGCAAGCTCAGTTTCAGTGCTTCCTGGGTTCAAAAATGTCCATTTGTCTATTTCATGATTTGTGCTAGAAGGAACTACAGCTTCAAAATTAATTACAGTGCCATGTTCAATGTGATACACCTGACTTGCACTAACTTCATCTAGGTTAATTGAAGCACCATCTGGGCTAATTGAAGCACCATCTGGGCTAATTGAAGCACCATCTTGCCTACTAATCTTCACTTTAAAGTCTTGCAAGCTACCGCTACTAACTTCAATTTTAACAGTTAGCTTATGCTTCTCCTTTTCCAACAACAAAACCACAGTTGAATCTTTTTGTATATTTCCTAAATATAATTCCCAATTTGAAGAAGAAATCTGAATTCCATTAGTTGTAGTTGTTGGAGATGTATAAGAATTATTATTAATTTTCCAACCTTTCACCTTAAAGCCTGTAGCAGGTTTAGGTGTAAAAGTCATGTTTCCACCTTTTTCAATATTATAAGTGGAAGTAGAAATAGGTACGAGATCCTTTTTAGCTTTAATAGTTCCATTGCCTCCTTCCACACTCCAACTAACCTTACACTTAAACACTTCTGTCAAAACAGAAACCACCTTATTTCCTTGCACATTCTTAATTTTTAAAGTTTTCTTATCAGAAGAAAGCTCATAAGAGCCCGTAGATTCTGAAATCTCTTCAGCATCCACCTTCCATGCCTTCACATTATAAGTTGGTAAAAGATTATTAATCTTAAATGTAACATCCGAACCTTTAAGCACTATATATTCTTTAATTAAGTTAGGTCTTACATTCTTATCAGCACCACTAACATCATTATAACTAATATTACCAGAATCATAGCCTTCACTTATTCCCGCTTTTTTATAATCTTCCCACTTAACACTAGTTTCAGGTGCAAGGCCTACTTCAAGAATAAAGTTTTTGTTTGCTTTAAGCTCAAATTCTATTTTTTCTCTTCCTGATAAAAAGATATCATGCTCTGCATCATCCGATGTACAACTAGAAATTTTAGCTCCATTATCTGCTTCAACACTAAATTTAAGCTTTGCTCCTTTTGCCACTAAAATTGAAAAAGAAGAATCTGTATCTGTATGGGTTTTAGTTCCATAATCCCAATTACAAATAATCTTTCCACCAAATCTTTCACTACCCACTGCCCTATATGACAATTTTAATTGAACTGTAAAAGCTTCCTCTCTTATAAAATTAATTTTATAAGATTTTGTGGTGTTTCCACTTTCAGAAACAACCTTAAATTCAATGCTAGCATTCCTATTAAGATCTTTTAAAAGCTCAATTTCAAATTCTTTTTCATTGGCATCCCCCATTCCACTTAAATCTTTCACCTTTGAATCTTCATCAAAAGCCACAATCTTTGTTTTTAAGTCAGTTTCATAACCTGTATATGGAACATAAAAAGAGGCAGTATGCACACCTGAAACTTCCACAAAATTAAGCTTTGAAGCATCTAAAACCAAAGCTTTTCCAATTTTGCCTTGATAGTCAGTTTCATCAGTTATCAATAACTCTTCTTTATTTAACTCTGCATTCTCCCCTGAAAGAATATTCACCATATAAGATGCTGTTGCACTATTGCCCGATGAATGTTTTAAAACCACTTTCACTTCATGTTCGCCACTAGTTGTAGTAGTGTTTTTGATTATATTTGCTTCTTTATCATAAACAAAGCTAGTGCCTGTAGGCATTATATATTCCACTTCATATCCTTCACTTTTCCAGTCATCGCCAATAAAAAATTCTTCCAATTCTTTTATCTTAGGTAGTGGAATTCCCTTTTCTTTTGAATCTTTAAATCTTATTTGCTTTGTGGGAGGAAGTAATGTTATGTTTGCAAATATAAGCTTTCCATTTTTGTTTTCAGGAGCACTAGAAATTCCTGCTTTATCATATACAGTAACTTTAATCTCTCGCTCCCCTGAAGGTGCTTCAAGAAAGCCCTTAATTTTTAGCGTGTAATTTTTATCTTGATTTTCTGGTTCTTCTATAGAAACTATCTTTTCTTTCTTTTTTCCACCTTTTTTTGTGCTAGCTTCTATTTTAACTTGTTTTAAATCTTCGTGCTTTCCCCCATTTTTAGGTAGGTGAATTATGTATTCATCTTCTTGAAGATTATAAGTAATGTCGCTTTCGGGAATTGCAAGAGGAGCTGTGTTGCAATTAGCATTAATCACCCTAGTTTCTAGGGGCCTAGCCCTTGTCACATCAAATAGTTTCACCTGTATTGGTACACTATCTCCCAAAAAAGCATTGCTAGCTTTTGGTTCTGCAATTTTCTTAAACTTAAAAGAGATAACTAATTTTGAAAGATCAATACTAGTAACTGTAGGGACTTTTTCAAAAAGCTCTTTTTGAGCTTCTGGAATGCTTAACTCTGCTTTTAGCGAAAAATTATACTTATTAGTAATGGCAAAACGAACTTCAATGTCTTCTTCCGAAGGAACATAGATTTTCTTTCCATTTCCTTCTTTATAATTAGTGAAATATACATTGCTTTCAAATTCTGGAACTGAAAAGCCTTTTTCTATATATTCTTTAAAGTTTCTATTATTGCAAGAAAAAAGCATTAATAAAGCTATTGCCATCACAAATTTTCTCATACATACCTCATATAGTAGAAAGAATAGAGAATTTCTACTATTAACATATCAGAATTTTTGTATGAATACAAGGAAGCCTTTAAGTTTTTGGAAGGCTTATTTTTTTGCACCAATAATTTATAATCCCTTCGTTAAAGCCATAATAACTAGCTTGTTTTTTAAAGTCTTGCCCTATAATTCCACAAAAAACAGTTTTTTTCTTTCCCTCATCATATAGGAAAAGCCCTGTTTGCACCCCATATTTTCCTGTAAGACGCACAAAGAAAACATAAAAGTGACTTTTCTCATTCTTTCCTTCAAATACCGAAGGAAAAGCTAAGTTTGCATATTTTTTACTTATTTCAAGATAGTGAACATCACTATACTCATCGCATAAAGGAGAGCTTGTAAGCATTTCAATTACAATTTTTCTAAGTGTATTTTGCTTTAGAAAATCAAGAAAAGTTAAAGAAAAAAGAATTATAACAAAAACTAAAAATATAGCAGAAACAATGCCTATCTTTTTTAACCTTTCTTTATCAGCTATTTCCATAAGCTTCCTCACGCCTTATTTTAACACCAATACTTTGCAATCGTTCCACAATATTTTCATAACCTCTTTCTATTTGATACACATTTCTTATAATGCTCACCCCCGATGCACAACAAGCTGCAAGCACCATAGCCATTCCCGCCCTCACATCAGGAGAAATTAAGTCTGCTGCTTGCAGCCTATTAGGCCCTACCACAACAGCACGATGAGGGTCGCATAAAGTAATCTTTGCCCCCATACTGATAAGTTTATCCACAAAAAACATTCGAGACTCAAACATTTTTTCATGAATCAAAACTGTGCCTTCAGCTTGGGTTGCAATAACTGTCATAATGCTAGTGAGGTCTGCGGGAAAACCTGGCCAAGGGGAATCATCAATCTTTGGAATCATCCCGCCAACATCAGTATTAACAACTAGGTTTTTATTAGAAGAAAAACTTAAAGTGCCATTTTCCATGCTCCAGCTTATTCCAAGCTTTCCAAAAGCAACTTTAAGAGGCCTCATATCTTCTTCTTTCACTTTTTCAATATGAAGCTCGCCTTTTGTAACTGCTGCAAGCCCTAAAAATGAGCCAATTTCCATATAGTCTGCACCTAAAGTGAAAGTGCAACCTTTAAGCTCTTTTACCCCTTCAATTTTTAATAAATTAGAACCAATTCCTTCTATCTTAGCACCCATTAAACATAGCATGTTGCAAAGGTCTTGCACATGAGGTTCACAAGCAACATTGTTTAATATTGTTTTTCCTTCTGCAAAAACAGCTGCCATAATTGCATTCTCTGTTGCAGTAACAGAAGCTTCGTCTAAAAAAATATCTTTACCAACTAGCTTATTAGTAGAAAAACGCAATAAACCATCAGTTTCAATCCTAGCACCAAGTTCAGAAAGAGCTAGAAAATGAGTGTCCAACCTTCTTCTTCCTATAACATCCCCACCGGGAGCAGAAAGCTCTGCTTTGCCACACATGCCTAAAAGAGGGCCTGCAAACAATATAGATGCCCTAATCTTACTAGAAAGCTCATTAGGTATTTGTGAACTTTTAATTTCACTACATTGTAATTGATATTCATTCTTATCTAGTTTTTCAACCACACCACCTAAAAACTTAAATGCTTCAAACATAACATTCACATCTTCAATTTCTGGAACATTCTTTAAGATGATAGGAGACTTAGTCAATAATGCTGCTGCAATGCAAGGTAAGGCAGCATTCTTATTCCCACTTGCTTTTATTGTGCCTTTGATAGGATATCCACCTTCAATTACATATCTATGCATGTTAATCTCTCCTTAAAGCTAATAATGAAGCCCAATACCAATAAATATTTCTGATATAGCATTTCCATCTCGTTTTGCTATGCCACCAATCTTATTAATGCCAGAAACATTTTTTAGCTCTGATAGGTCAAAGCCTAAGCTAACTCTAAAATATATACTTCGCATCTTATGCGGATACAAAATCATTTCAAACCCACCCGCATACCAACCATCAGCTGGATGGAAATATCTATCTTTTTCCATATCATGCACTAAAGCCATATCGACAAAAAAAGAAATAAACCATTCAAATCCAAAAAACCTTGTCCACTCAACACCTGAAATCTTTTCAAAATCAAAACTAGTAATTCTAATAGGAACATCAAAGTTTAAGGTTATGCCTACGTCTGTCTTAATTCTTCTATTTAATATTCCTCGTAAATTCTTACCTGCCCGATCTGATAAGTCTTTAGAAAAAAGATAAAAAGCATCTATTTGAGCATATAGACCTACGCGGTCAAAAAAAGAGTAATAACCTGTTACTGTTGAACTTAATTCAATTTCTGGCCTATCTTTTAAAAAGAAGTTATAAGAGTATGAATTTTCAATATTTGCAGAAAAACCTTCTCTAAAATTATTCTTCCAGTCTATTCGAGAAAGCGAAAGAGAATGCGAAAAAGTTGTGGAAACCCCACGCTTTCTTCTTTCATTTAATTTATTAAAAGCCCAGTTGCCATAAAATGAAATATATGGAGTGTAAACTAATTTTCCTGCGTATTCAAAATTGTATAATGTAATTGGTGTGTATACGAAAAACTTTGTATGCAAAAAGTATCTATCGTATATAGGTTTTTCATTGAGTTTATCTTCTTCTTTGCCACTTTGTTTTTCTTTTTTTCCCTGATTTTCGTCTATAGGTCTATTAAAATAAAAGCCCTGATAATATCCAAAATAAAGGTCAACAATTCTAGTAGGATAGCAAAATTCAATTACGTTATTAAAATCGAAGCTTGCATCATTTTGTTCAACATTTAAAATTGTTTCAAGCCTATATATTGCATCTAAAGGACCTACCTTAAAAGGAAAAGAAAAACTAGTGCCTATTCCACCTGAAGACTTTCCCGAATTATCCAATATATAGGAAATATCAACATTTAAAACTTGTAAAGACCCTATAAAGTTATAATCTTTACCTTTAATTTTTGCAACAAAGCCAGTGTTGGAGTCAAACTTTGGA
>JBQNBK010000093.1:0-6835 GCA_052169975.1 Treponema sp. | reverse complement strand
CTACTAGGCAAACTTGCTTCACTCAAGTGTTCTTCCCTTTCCCTATAAAAACGCTATCATAAATGTAATTTATAAAATGTAGCATTTTTGCCCTATGCAATAGAATAAAAACCTATGGTTTTTCAACCTCAATTATATGCGACTTTGCATGCCATTAACGACCGTTCTCGCATAGTGAAAACGTACGTTCTTGCATAGCGAAAACGACAAGAAACGAGACCATAGTCTAGCTAGAGTTTAGATGGCTTCTAGCTAGAGTTTAAAGCACTTCTAGCTAGACTATTTTTCAACTCTAGCTAGACTTTTTGAAAAGTATTTTTACAAGAACTCTATGTACGTTTTATAGTGGTTGAATATAGGCTTTTTTTATAATAAACTCACAAAAAAAATAGCTAACTTTTAACATGAAACACTTAGGAGGTTTCTTATGGATATAGTATGGGTGCTACTAATTGTTCTAGCAGTAGCAGTTTGCATGTATGGAATTAAATACATGAAAACATTAAACATGAGTTTTAACGTACGTGTTATAACAGCTCTTGTTCTTGGTATAGCTTTTGGTGCTATATTACAAATTACAATTAAAGATTCAAATGTCATCAGCAAGGCTATGAGCTGGGTCACCTTAGTTGGAAGTGGCTATGTGCGTCTTTTAAGAATGATTGTCTACCCTTTAATTATTGTTAGTATTACAAAATCAATTGCAATACAAAAACAAAACATTGGGAAGGCTGCAACTAGAATTATGGCAGTACTTATGATTACAGTAGCAATCTCTGCATTAGTTGGTGCCATCACAACATCTATTTTTGGTCTATCAGCAGACAAAATGGCACAAGGTGATAATGAAATTGCACGTGGACAAATGCTAGAAGGTAAATTGCATGATTTTGAAGCTAAACCTATTCAACAACAAATATTAGAAATTATTCCTGTAAACCCTTTTTATGCTTTTTCTGGGCAAGGGGCAAACGCAACATTAGCAACAGTTTTCTTTTCTGCAATGCTAGGTTTTGCAGTGTTTTTCTTAAAAAGAAGTAAGCCAGAAAATGCAGAAGTTTTTATCACATGGCTTAATGCTTCATCAGAAGTTGTTATGAGAATGGTTAGAATGGTTTTAAGAATCACTCCTTATGGTGTTTTAGCTTTAATGATTAACATAACTGCAACTTCAAACTTTTCAGAAATATTAAGATTAGTAGGCTTTATTATTGCAAGTTATATAGCAATTATTATCATGTTCTTGGTTCATGGTCTATATTTATTAATTGCAGGATTAAACCCATTCACCTTCTTTAGAAAAAGCTTTTCTAACCTCATGTTTGCTTTCACTTCAAGGTCTTCTGCAGGAACATTACCACTAACAGTCTCAAATCAAGTGAATAACTTAGGAGTGCCAGAAGGAATAGCAAACTTAGCAGGAAGTTTAGGAACCAGTATTGGTCAAAATGGTTGTGCTGGTATTTACCCTGCAATGTTGGCAGTGATGATTGCCCCTACTCTTGGAATTAATCCTTTGGCTCCTGCATTTCTTATAAAGCTAATTGCAGTTACTGCGTTGGGAAGCTTTGGAATTGTAGGTGTTGGTGGAGGAGCAACCTTTGCAGCAATTATCGTTCTTTCTTCTATGGGCCTCCCAATAACTCTTGCAGGTCTTTTGGTTGCAATTGAACCACTCATTGATATGGCTAGAACTGCATTAAATGTTAGCGATTCTCTTCTTGCAGGAGTAGTTGCTGCTAAACGTTGTGGTGAATTAGATACTTCTATATATAATCAAAAAGAAATAATTGTTGAATAACAATTTTAAGGAGAAAATATGAATATAAATATTGAAGAAAAAGCTATTGAATATTTGAAAAAACATAATTCAACAGCTTTAACAATTGATTTAATTGGTTGTAGTTCCTGAGGTGTAGGAGAACCACAGCCGACCGTGTTGCCGGCAGAGCCAAGAAAGAATAAAGATATCTACAATTTAATTAAATCAGGTGAGTTTGATGTTTATGTAAAGAATAATATCACAGCAAGTAATGATACTCTTTTAGTAAAGTATAAAAAGGTATTGTTTAGTGAAAAATTAGTTGTAGAAGGTATTGTTTTTTAGCTTTTTTTAATTACTTTTTTTTAATTTTAAGGCAATGTTTTTAGTTAAAAAGCATTGCCTTTTTCTTTGCTTAATCTTCTTTTATAAATCGTGCCCTACTTGTGGGAGTTTCGTAAACATCAATAGCATATAAGGGGCATTCGGGAAGTTGCTTTTTTATCTTTTCGTAGATATACATAGCTATGCGTTCTGCACTGGGATTCATTGCAAAATAAGAATTATCGTTTAAGTTGGTGTGGTCAAGTTCACCACAAACATCTTTTAATGCTTTCTTTAAGATAGTAAAGTCTAAAAGCATACCACCTGCATCCAATTCATTTCCTCTAGCATGAGCTAAAACTCTGTAATTATGCCCATGCAATCTTTCACACTTTCCATGATAATCTTGAAGATAATGTGCAGCTGCAAAATCTGCTTCCACCCTAACTTCAAACATAGCTTTTCTCCTTATTTGGAATGCAAAGTATAGAATATTTTAATGTGTTAAACAATGTCATTAAAATAATAGGGCATTCACTAAAATAGTAAATCCCTACTGTTTAATTAAGAATAGTTTTCAAGCCTTATTTATTAAAGTTTTTAGGCAATTTAGTTTCATTAGGCACAGTTAGTGTAAAATTACTTCCATCAACTACAAAAGTTATATCAGTTCCAACATTCTCTTTTGAAAAAGCACCTGTACCAACATATGTTTTCTTAGTTCCTTCAGTATTATTTAATTTAAAAATCTCAAGCCTATATGCCCTACCATTTGCATTAAATACTGCTGTCAAAACATCAGAGTTCTCTTCTAAAGTTGCAGTGGCTCTTTTTAGAGATGCTCCATATCCTTTAGTTGAAGATACTGTAAGTGCATATTTATTAGCATTTTGAGTAACACTTCCTTCCAAAACAGTTTCTACGTGTGTTTTCACCTCTACATCATTTTTAGGTAAAACTTCAAGATAAATAGCACATTCAGCATTTTCCTTTAAATCTAAGAATAATCTTTTAAAACCATCTTGTAATGGAATGAAAGCTTCCCATGTTCCAACATATGGAGAAGCACTTACAGAACGAATACCCGGTTTTGCATTAGTTTTAACAAAATCAACAGGAACTTCATTACATGTCATCACACCATCACTAGTTGGTTTAGTAAAAGAAAAAGATTTAAGTGTTTTACCATTTTCTGCAATTAAGCCTACTGCTTCAGGTGTAATCTCACCTTTAAAATCTTTAATGTCAATGCCACCAGCATTATTTACAATATAACTTGCAACAGCAGTGGTAAGTTTCTCTTTAACCTCCTCAAATAAACCTTGGCATGAAACCATTAAAACCAACAAACCAACACCCAAAAAAACACTTTTTTTCATACTAACCTCCATAAAAGTATGTTATAAAATTTTATAAAAAATCTAATAATTCATTAGGCTGGCTTATAATAGCATCAGCCCCCGCTTGCTCTAATTCAGCTTTATCTCTAAAGCCCCAAAGAACACCTATTGTAAAACACTCAGCCCCCTTCCCTGTAAGAACATCTGTTTTTGTGTCTCCAATATATAACGTATCTTTTGCTTCTAACTTTAATTTTTTCATAATTTCAAATGCACCACTAGGGTTAGGCTTGATTGGGAACCCTTCACGTTGCCCCCAAACAATAGAAAACGAATCACCAAAGAAATTTGAAATAATAGAAACAGCTGTTTGATGTGGTTTATTAGTGAGACAAGCAACTGCAATATTCCTTTTTTTTAGCTGATCGATAGTTTCTTTTATTCCAGGATATAATTTACAAAGATAAAGGTAGTCGGCATCATATTTTGAAACATAAGAGGCAAGAATGTTTTTAAGCAATGAAGGGTCATCTATCTTATTCTTTTTTAACACCCTATCAACAAGAGTATATGCACCATCTCCAGTAAAGATTTTCACTTCATCTTCAGTAATTAATGGAATATCATATTTTTTGAGTTCTTCATTTAAGAAATAAGCTATTGAAGCAAGCGTATTTGTTAACGTGCCATCAAGATCAAAAATACAAAGTTTTTTCATAATTTAACCATTCCATTAAGGAGTTTTTTTCTCTAGTTTTACTTCACAATGATAAATATAAGCACACCAAGTATAATCTGTATTTGGAGCAGGATTCTTTTCATAACGCTTATATGTATCTTTAAATGTCTTAATTACTGTTTTATATTCTGCTTTTGGTTCTTTAATATCTTTTAAGGCAAAATAATAATCATTTTCAAGAGCTTTTTTCATATCAGCTTCTGTTGGCACATCACCGGGAAAATAAACATAAAAATCTGATAACTTATATATCAAATGATCCTCTGTATTTAAAACAGTTTCAACTTCATCACCTCTACTTCTTCCAGAATAATCTATTTTGAAGCGTTTAGCTTGAGAATCAAGAATCACTTCCCCATTCTCGTTGAGAACATGAAGATATACTACAGCTCTTTTATTAGATTCTGAAAATCTTGAAGAAAGATAATAATAACGATTAGGACAACTTGTAAGCAAAACACTAAAAAAAACAACATTTAAAAACAAAAATACATGTTTCATAATAATTCTCCTTAAAATATTCTTATTTTGTTTCTAATTTTATTTCACAATAATAAATATGATTTGGTTCATTGGTAGTTGCATAAGTAGCAGGAAGTTTTTTAGTTCTTTCAAATCTTATAAAGCAAGATTTACAAGATTTATTTACAACTGTTTTATATTCTTGAGGTTCTTTTATATCCTTAATTGAAAAATACATATCATCAGTAAGTGCACTAATTATTTCATTATCTGTAAACCCTTCTTTGTTTTTTAATCTCTTGCAATTATTATAACTCATTCTAATAGTTCCAAGCGAAAAAATTAGCTTATCATTTTCATTTATAATAGCACGTGCCTTTCTGCCATAGATATTAGAACTTTGCACTATAAATCGTTTAGCTTCACTATCTGAAAAAGCTGTGCCATCTTCTTTTAATAAAGTAAGATAAACTTCCCCAACTCCTTCTATTCTGCAATAACCATTAAGGCAACTTAGAGACAACAAACATAAAGAGGTGATCAAGAAAAATAAAACACACTTATTCACATTAACCTCCAGCATAAAGCAAAAAATAGGGAAAGCTAATTAAAACTAACTTCCCCTATATGCAAAAGAATAATTATTTATTTAATTTCTTATCTACCAAGTCTGAAACAAGCTTATCATCTGCAATAAAAGGTATTGTAATGTGTCCTTCGTTTTTGTATTTATTGTTGTATTCAATACCAGTGCTAATAGAATTGGGGTTTCTAGCCCAACCGCGTCGAGCAACACCACCCATAACGTCCCACATAACAGCAGATTTAATTATTGCGTCTGTTTTATCAGTGCCATCGAGCAAAAGACCAAAGCCACCATTGATAGCCTTTCCAATGCCTGTGCCACCACCGTTATGCAATGCAACTAAGCTCATGCCTCTTGCAGCATTTCCTGCATAGCATTGTGTTGCCATGTCTGCCATAACATTGCTACCATCTTTGATATTTGCAGTTTCGCGGAAAGGGGAATCTGTGCCAGAAACATCGTGATGGTCTCGCCCAATCATAACAGGGCCAATCTCACCTTTACGTACCATGTCATTAAACTTTAGAGCGATATCACGTCTACCTTCAGCATCTTGATACAATATTCTAGCTTGAGTGCCTACAACCAAAGCATTCTTTTTTGCATCGCGCACCCAATAATAGTTATCTCTATCTTGCCCACGTCTTTCTGGGTTTATGCAACTCATAGCAGCAGCATCTGTCTTATCCAAGTCTTCAGGCTTTCCAGACAAACACACCCATCTAAAAGGCCCATAACCATAGTCAAAAAGCTCTGGCCCCATAAGGTCTTCAACATAAGAAGGGAAGATAAACCCATCTTTTTCATCAATGCCATTCTTTGAGATTTCTTTAACACCTGCGTCAAAAATAGCCTTTAAGAAAGCATTGCCATAATCAAAGAAATATGTTCCCTTGTCTGTTAGTTTTTTAATTAGTTCAAAATGCTTTTTAAGAGATTTATTAACTTCTTTTACAAACTCTTCACGATTTGAAGAAAGCATTTGTGTACGCTTTTCAAAGCTCATTCCTTGAGGGCAATAACCACCTTCATAAGCTGCATGGCAAGAAGTTTGGTCAGAAAGCAAATCGATATGAACATTCTTATCAACACAATACTGCAAAAGGTCAACAATGTTTCCGTGATATGCAAAAGAATAAGTCTTTCCTTCCTTTACGTATTCAGCTACTTTCTTAAAGATATAGTCCAAATCAGAGGAGCTTTCTTTAACCCAGCCTTGATTAAGCCTTGTCTTAATTCTTGATTCATCAACTTCTGCAAAGACACCCACAGCATTTGCAATTTCGCAAGCCTTTGGTTGGGCCCCGCTCATGCCACCAAGCCCTGAAGAAATAAAGAGCTTTCCTTTTAAGTCTCCATCGCTTGCAACACCAAGATACTTCCTTCCAGCTGTAAGAATTGTGTTAAAAGTGCCGTGCACTATGCCTTGAGGGCCAATATATATCCACCCACCTGCTGTCATCTGCCCATAGTTTGCAACACCCATTTCTTCTGCAATTTCCCAGTCTTTGTAGTTGTCAAACATACCAATCATAAGCCCGTTAGTGATGATGACACGAGGAGCATCTTTCTTTGAAGGGAAAAGCCCTAGAGGATGCCCTGACTCCACAACCAAAGTCTGC
>JBQNBK010000092.1:0-7171 GCA_052169975.1 Treponema sp. | reverse complement strand
TTGTTCCAAAGTTTCCTTGTGGATGAATAACAGGATATCTTAATGAAAAATCTTGACCTAGACGTACTAAAGCATCATAAACAGAAGCATCTCCATGTGGGTGATAACTTCCAAGCACATCACCTACAATCTTTGCACACTTCCTAGTAGGACCTGAATTACGTAAATTACGCTCTTCCATTGAATATAAAATGCGTCTGTGCACAGGTTTTAAGCCATCTCGCACATCAGGCAAGGCACGGCTTACAATTACAGACATTGAATAATCTATATAGGCTTTTTTAACTTCGTCTTCTATAGGAATGGGAATAACCATCCACCCCTCTTTTGTTTTTATTTCTTCCACTTATACTAATCCTTAAAAAAAGAATATTTATAATTAAAGTAATAATGTAATGTATATATGTAGTAATGTCAATGCAGAACTTAATTACTTTTCTTTACAATAATATGATACAACATAGAAATTAAGTGTGTTTTAAGTTTTTTAGAAGCTCTGAATGTGTTATTTTTTAACTATAATACCAACTTATATATTAAAACTCCTAAAGTGTTTCTATTTCTTTTTTATACACTCTTCTATCGCCATAACTTTAAGTAGATGAAATACTATAAACAAAAGAAAGTTTAAGTTTTTATTTTTACAATTTCTTCACTGGCAAGACCAGTAATTGTTGAAATTGTTTCAATTGGCATCCTTATAGCCAAACACCTTCTTGCAGCTTCAATCTTTGTATCATAAGAACCTTTCTCAAATCCTTGTATTATCCCTTCTCTTATTCCATCTTCTTTTGATGCTTCAAGCTCTAACTCATAGCTATATTCTGCTGTAAACATTGTCATTTTTAATTTCTTTTAAAAAATGGGTATTAAAATTATGAGTATATTCAACTTAAAAAAATAATTAAATAAACAATACTTATAATCAATCCGACCTTTCTAAAGTATCAATATTGTGCATTAATTAGTGCTTTTTTGAAAAACTCTAGCTAGAGTTTAAAAATAGCCTAGCTAGAAGTTGTGAAAACTCTAGCTAGAAGTGCTTCAAAGTCTAGCTAGACTATGGTCTCGTTTCTTGTCGTTCTCGCCTATCGTTAACGCCCGTTCTTGCTATATGAAAACGGCCGTTTTCACTATATGAGAACGGCCGTTAAAGACATGCAAAGTCGCATATAATTGATTTGCAAAACAATATAAAAACGAAGTCGTAAATTAAGGAATCTTAATACATGCAAAATAACCCATTTTATAACTGATATAAATATGTTAAAATCCTGTGTTCAATTTCTTAAAAGCTCATCTTTTGATGAAAATTAAGTTAAGAAACAAAATGAGGCATATAGTGAAAGTTGTAGATAAAAATAAATTAAAACTAGACGAAGCTATGTTTGATATTTCAGAAGAACAAATTATCAAACTAAAAAAAATGGAAAATAATGATGATATAATTGGGCAAAATAGAGCAGTAGAAGCATTAAAAATAGGAATAAAAATTAAAGGTGAAGGATATAATATCTTTGTGATAGGAGGGACAGGCACTGGAAGAGGCACTGCAATAAGTTCGATGCTTTCAAATTATCATCCAAAAGATATAGAACTTCAAGATATAGCTTATGCGTTCAATTTCAAAAATACAACTGAACCTCGATTACTTTATTTTCCAAAAGGTCGTGCAATTGAATTTAGAAAAGAATTGCAAAAATCTATAAAAACAATAAAATCTAGGCTAGAAGCATTATTAATAGATGGTGAAATGTTTTATGAAAGTCATAGGCTTAGAGAAAAAAGAGAATTAGAAGAAGTTGAAACAATAGCTTTGTTTGAACAAAAGGTAAAAGACGAAGGATTTAAGATTATCAAACAAAAAGAAGGGGGTACATCTCAAACACTTTTCCCATTAATCAATGGAAAACCAGTTAGCTTTTTAAGACTGCAAAAAATGGTATTAAAAGGAAAGGTTTCAAAAGAAAAGTTTCAAGAATTAAAGAGTAAATATCACCCATTATTAAAAGAAACTCATAACATTCTTTCTCATTTAAATGATGTAGAAAAGAAAACAGAAGAAGAGATAAAGAATAAACAAAGTCAATGTGCAAAACCCATTATAAAGGAAGAATTAAAAAAAATATTTTCTCTTATAAAAAAGTATGCTTCACTATGTTATACAGAAAAACAAAAGAATGATAACAAAAGGCTATTACGTTTTGGAAGAGAAATAGAAAGAGACTTATATAAGAAGATAAAAACAATTTGCCTGCCTTTCAAAAACAAAAGAATGCTAAAAAATTTTATTGGAAGATATGACATAAACATTGTCTATAAAAACACTAAAAATAAAACTTATGTAATTGATGAAATGCTTACTTCTTTTTCTGACATTTTTGGCACAATAGAAATTGACCCTGAAGTTGTGCGAGATTATAAAAATGCTCACTTAAAAATAAAAGAAGGAGCAATACACAAGGCATTAAATGGATATTTAATTTTAAGGCTTGATGCTTTAGCTCGTGATGAAGATGCTTGGGAATATCTTAAAAGCATTTTACTTTCAGGTAAAATAAAAATGCAAAGCCAAAGTAGGTCATCTCATTCATCTTTAGTGATTCAACCAGAAGCAATACCCATGCTTCCAAAAATAATTGTGATAGGTGATGAGGAATCGTATAGCTTTTTGTCTGAAGCAGAACCTGACTTTTATAAACTATTTAAAGTTTGTGCAACATTTGATTCTACTATGATTAGAAATGATGAAAACACTTCTAAATTCATAAGCTTAGTTTCAAGTTTATGCAAAAAACAAGAGTTATTACCATTAAAAGATTCTGCATATAAGGCTCTTATTTTGTTTTCGTCTAGGCTTTCTGAATGTCAAAAAATGCTTTCGACTCAATTCACTAAAATTGCAGACTGCCTAACTTTGGCAAACTATCTAGCAAAAGAAGAAGGGCTTAAATATATAACAGAAAAAGAAATAAAAAAAGCAATAGAAAAAAAGCATTATTTTTCGTCTATGATTGAAGAAAAGTTTCAAGACATGTTAAGAATTGGAGACCTTATAATAGAAGTGAAAGATAAGACTATTGCACGTATTAATGGTCTTGCTGTAGAAGAAGATAGTCTACATAGTTTTGGAGTGCCAATTGCGATAACAGCTCAAGTTTCTTGTGGTATGGGTGGGATTATAAACATCGAAAAAGAAGTAGGCTTATCGGGAGAGATTTTTGATAAGGCTCATTTGATTATAACCTCTCTTTTGCGTCGTAAATTTCTAAAGCATTACCCCCTTTGCATTTCTGCAAGTATTTGTTCTGAACAGTCTTATAGTTATATTGACGGAGACTCAGCTTCTGTGGCTCATTTCTTAGCTTTAGTTTCTGCTATTGCAGAGATTCCTATGAGGCAAGATATTGCAGTTACAGGAAGCTTAAACCAATTAGGAGAAGTGCAAGCTGTTGGTGGAGTCACAGAAAAAATTATAGGCTTTTTTAACACTTGCAAGATCTTAGGCTTTACGGGAGAAGGTGGTGTAGTTATCCCTGAAAGCAATAAGATAAACCTTTTTTTGCCCGATGAAATATTACAAGCAATAAAAGAAAAGCGTTTTAATATTTGGACAATTAAAAACATTGATGAAGGAATTGAACTTTTATCTGATATGAAAAAGACAGAATACACACCTTTAATAGAAGAAAAACTTATTTCTTTTGCAAAAACAATAATAGAAATGAATGCAAAATAGCTTATTTCATTATAAATAGGCTATATGAATAGGGGAAAAAAAAGCCCATAAGGAAAAACCTTATGGGCTTTTTTATTAATAACCGTCAGACATCTGTCTATTTAAGTCTTTTTGACAAAGCTCTTGATAGACCCAAGATCTTGTTTTTAGCTTTTCTTTAATTTCGTTTGTGAAAGGCATATATCGCCAAAAAATATCTCGCACTTCTTTATCAAGCTTTTGAACACCATCACATTCTTTTGTCATCCATAAAATATAGTCTTGCACAAAAGAATCTTTTATGTCCATCTTAATATCTTGTGTTTGAAACCATTGATAATAGTTGCCTGTTAAGCCTTCTTCCATCCAATAATAAGAAGCCTTTTCTTTTGCAACTTGCCATCTTAAATCAGCTGTTGCCATAAGCAACACTAAACGCAAACTTCTGGAATACATAGGAATTACAATACGCCCCCTACTTGTAACCCTGTTGTATCTATCAAATGGTTCCCAACAAAAACCTATATCACCATAAGAAGGAATTAAAATGACAAAAGGTGGAATTCTATTAAGCTGTGTCTTATATTGCCTGCAATACGCTTGAGAATCTATGCTTTCAATCCATCTCATTTCTCTTAACACATTTTCTCTAGTTCCTATGTCTCTAGTAGGTGTTCTAAAGTATTCTCTTGACAAAATAGGGAAATGGTTTCCTTTCCTTCCGCAAGACATTTTTGCCATCTGCCTAATAGTGTCGCACTCGCCTTCTGTTGCACCTGAATTAACTGAAGATTCGCTTGCTTGTACCCTTGCTTTTAGAGATTGAGTGTCATCTTCAGCATGCCTATAAGTATTTAAAAGATCGTTTAAGTCTTTATCTAGCTTTAAAAGACTTTTAGCCATCTCTGGTAATTCAGAAATAGCTTGTTTTTGCATTGCATTATATGGCTCTAATATTTCTGGCATACCACTTACTGGGCTATGTGCAAAAAGACCATTAATTTTCTGTTTTACTGCTTCTTCTAGCCTACTTCTTTCATCAGACTTTGCTCTTAAAAGATTTTGGCTATTTTGCATTTTTCCCGAAGTTTTTTCTAATAATTGAGTTACACGAGCTATTTCGTTAGAGCGACTAACACGCACTTCATCAGTAGAAGATGGTGGGAAAATTCCTTTTCCTATTGCACTAAACCATTCATCTAAGTAATAAACTGCTTCGTAATAACTATTTTCATCAATAACTTTTGAAAAAAGAGCTTTTTGTTCTTCTGTTAAAAGAGTTGGTAAAAGAAGCCCATATCTTATAGCATAACTTTCTTCTTTAGAAGCTATACCACTTGCTATTCTTGTAGGCAATGTGGAAATGAAATTCCAATAAGCTTGAGTTAATTCTTGCCTAAAGATTGTCTTATCTTTTGGGTCTTTGCATGTAAGGTATTTTGTTAAGGTAATATGAAGACGCTTTGTCTTATCATCAGTATCATTTTGTAAAACTTTTTTATAAAAAGCTGTAGTGTCAAAAAGCTTATGCCCATTATCGCTAAAAAACTTCTTAACTTCAGGAAATTCTTTCAAGGTTAAATCAACTTCACTAGGATCTCTTGCTTTTTCTCCAACAGTTTCTCTATGTTTTGAAAGCATTAACATATCATCTAAAACTGGGACATCAATAGATGGAATATCAAAAGAAGCCTGGTTTGAAGAACCTATAGGAAGATCATTTAAATTATCTAATAAATTATCTGTATTTTCTGGAGGCGTTACACCTCTTAAGAGTTCTTCTAGGTTTATTTCAATGTTCGGATCGCTCACTATACAACTCCAATTCGCCAAAAGTATACCAAATCACGCATCACTTAGATGGAGATGAGGGGAATCGAACCCCTGACCTCTTGCATGCCATGCAAGCGCTCTACCAATTGAGCTACACCCCCAAAAAAGAGTATTTTTGCAATAAAATGATTGCTCGTAGTCTATCAGTAATAAAAGACTTATGTCAATAGAAAAGAAATGATATGCCATCTTACATAATTTTAATATAATGGTATAATAGTAAATCTTAAATGTGAGGAACCTATGTCTTGGACATTAATTTATTTTCTATTTGTAGTTTTAATATTTGGTCTTTTTTCTATGTTTAATATTAAGAATACTTGCACAATTTCTTTTTTCTTTTATGAGTTTAAAGATATTCCTGTTTACACTGCTGCGGTTTTTTCTTTTATTGCAGGAAGCATCTTATCTTTGCCTTTTTTTCTGAAAAGAAAGAATAAACCCACTAATTCAAATCCTTTGCTACAAGATATTCAAACAATCAACCTAACTAATGAAAAACGTTCGGGCTTTTTTGCACGATTATTTAAGAAAAAGAATGAAGATGTTTCTTTTCCTGAAGAACTTAAATAAAAGAGTTTTTCTTTTTTTTTATTTTTATTTAGCTTTTCACTATTATCATCTCTTCCTTATAAAATTAAAGATGCATTAAATTCATCTCCTAAAAATCAAGATGATTTTTCAGTTTATAAACACCTAGTTAATAAACTGAAAAACATTGATTCTGCAAAAGAAGAAAAAGATGTAAACAAATTTCTTGCAGAATATGCTATAAGAAGTGGGCTTTTTGAAAATGCTGCAGAACATTACATTAAGTGTTATGATATTGAACAAGAAAGTAGTAAAAAGTATTTAATAAAAGCCCTAAAATGCTTTATTCTTTCTGGTAATACAAGTGAAGCTTATGCAACTTACGGAAAAATTTATTCTCTTCGCAAAAGTAAACAATCAATTTATGACGTAGAAGCAGCTTTATATTTAGAATATCTACATTTAAAAGAAAGCATAAACGATCAAAGTGTAAAGCTTAGTTCCATAATCAAAACCCTAAAAGCATATTCAAATAATTCAAGTTTTTCTTCATTTAAAGCTTCCATACTTTTTACTTTATGGTTTATTTCAAACGATAAAGAAGCAGAAAATGTTATTTTAAGCCAATACCCTAAAAGTATGGAAGCTTTGTTAGTGAAAGGTGAAGCAATAATATTGCCTACAACTTTTTGGTATCTTCTTCCAAGCAATAAAACATATTATGACGAAGAATTACCTCTTCCTTCCCTTGATTCTTCTAGCACAAAGATAAGCGTTCCAATAGCCTATCAAATTGGTTTTTTTAAGAATAAAGAATATGCTAATTCACAAGCGAAAAAGCTAAGCGAAAAAGGGTATGTTGTAGAAATTAAAGAAGAAAAAAGAGAAAGTGGCACACTTTATTTTGCTGTCTTTGTGATAGAAAAAGAAAATGGCAACACAGGGGCACGTCTAAAGAATGAAGGTTATGAAACATTTCCTATTTTTGAATAGGTTGTTTGCTTACATAATTAACCATTCATATTATGTAAATTGATTTTTGTCTCTTCTTTTTTCTTAAACTTAGTTTTCTTAAAAAGATTTGAATTA
>JBQNBK010000091.1:0-7174 GCA_052169975.1 Treponema sp. | reverse complement strand
CTATTTTTTCATACTTCATTCCCGCAATTACTATCCTTTTGAGAGTATCTGATAAAAATGGACTTCCTGCTCCAGCTCGCGTTAATGAACCAATTTCCTCATTATCAAATACACATGCAACTTGTGTGAAATCTTCATTGTTACTAGAAATTAATGCTTTAATAGAAGGATGAGCCATGCCAAGATTATCAATCTTTGGTAAAGAAAAGAATTCTTTATTTAAACCAGCAAAAGCACCTGGCATTCTATCATATAAATATAAGTCAAAAGCCAAAATATTTTCTTGTAAAACATCCATTTCCTTAGCTAACAAACTTAAAAAAGTATTCTTTTTTTCTAATACCTTACTATCAACAATTGCCATAAGAGGTAAAGTATCTTTTTGTTTATTATAAGAATAACCTTCATTCACTTCCCTATTCATATGTATTGCAAGGTTTGGAATAATTAATAAGTTTTTATCAATGTTGACAAGACGTACTTCAGGGTTAAGAACATCCTTGCCTTTAAGGGTAAGCCGTCCTGCAATAGAAAGAGGACGATCAAACCATGTAGAAAGTATTGCTCCACCATAACCCTCTGTATTGAGCTTTAAATAATGATTTTGCACTGAAATATCTGGAGAAGGTTTAATTTTAAATGTTGGTGAATCGCTATGGCTTCCTATAATTCTAAAACCATTTTCAATTTTTTTCCCCATCTTCCAAGCAATAATAGAGCTTCCATTAGTAGTAGTAAAATACTTACCTCCTACCTGTAAATGAAAGGCATCTCCTCCTGCAAGCTCAGTATATCCTGCTTCTTTCAACATGTTTGCTAAATTAGCTATTGCATGATACATTGAAGGACTTTCATCAACAAATTTCATCAAAGACATGGCTGCTTCATTTTTTTTCATAATAACACCTCGCTATTTTTAACAGAGAGCATAAAACCTTTTGCAATTTTCACTAATACTCTTTCCATTTCAACTCTATTTTCTACATTAGAAGTAATTTCTGGAACCTTACTAGAACCTACTACACGTCTAATTATTTCTAGTCCTGCAAACTTCCAGCTATCATTCACAATATTATTTAAGTACTTTTTTATAAATCTATCATTTCTATATAAAGCATTTGTAATTCTCTTTCTAAATATTTCATAACTCATACTTTTAAAAGAAGTTAATAAAGTTTTCATTTGTTTGGAAAAATATGTATGTATTTCTAATTTCCTATTTTTATTAGTTGGTTTAAAAGTATTATACACATAAGCAAAAGTAAAATGTGCAAGTAAATTACCAATATCATAAGCGATAGGAGCAATAGTAGCAAATTCTGTATCAATAATAAACATCTCCATATTGTTTGAAGGCACATCAAGAATTTTATTTCCATTAAATTTTAGCAATACAGAGCCTGTGTGTAGATCTCCATGAATTAAAGACTGTTTATATGTCTTAAATCTATTTAATAATTTAGCACTGATAAAACGTAAATGTTTATCAGTAGTTATTTCATTTTTTAAATATTCTTCATTTTCTTTTGTGTATATGTTTCTATTTCTTTTATCAAAAAAGGGAAATGTAAAAACTAAATCTTCAGTAATTTGAATTAAGTCATTATTAAGATTAAAAAAACTTATAGAATCTTCAAATGCAAAACTAAAAATAAGCTTGACAAATGGAATTTGTGAAAAAGCTATAAATATTGCAAAATCAAAACCCAAATTTTCTGGCATCACTCCTTCCATTAAGGCTTGTTTTAAAGAAATAGCAGGAACAATATCTTCCATTAAAAAATAATGTTTCTGTTTATTAATTAAAATTACTTTAGGCACCTTAATCATATTAATTTTTTTAGGTGCATTATCAACTGCTATACTAAAATGCTTTAAAACTTCTGCTTCATATTCATTTCTATTTGGTGATATATACCCATCTGGACGTACACGAGTAGCAGTATCTGCTATTTTAATAACAACACTTTCACGAGTTTCTTTATTTATTATGCGATATAGATAATTTACATTACCATCACTTAATTCTTCATATCGCACATTTTCCACATCCCATTTTAAATCTTTCTTACAAGCTTCACCTATTATTTTAACAACATCAATTGGTTTTTTCTTTCTCATAAGTTACATTTTTTTAGATCGTCTAGTGCCTACATATCGTGCAAAATCTGTCATATTATGCACAATTATTTTATCTTGATATACATCTAGTCTTCCTTGTTCCATAAACTTATTTATTGCTTCTGCAGTTTGCTCCATAGAAAGGCCAGCCCAACGTGAAACTTCTTCTGTTGTTATTTCAAATATTCTAGAATCTCTACTTCTATCAAGATGTGCTAAAGTCTCATCAAGCATTAAAAAAACATCTGCAACACGAGCAGGAATATCATCAATTGTTAAAATCATAAAACGTCTTTTTTGGGTATAAATACGTTTAACAAATGTTTTTAACAGCCTTAAACCAATTACTGGACTTCCTTTCATAAGAACTTCAAAATTTTCTTTATTAAACTCTAATGCAACTACATCATCATATGCTATTGCAGAAGCAGAACGAGGAGAATTATCCAATATAGCCATCTCCCCAAATATTTCTCCTGTATCTAGTATGTCTATATTCTTTTCAACTCCATTAATAACTTTAATAAGCTGAACACGTCCCGCTTGAATTAAATAAAACGATGAACCTTTTTCAAACTCTGCAAAAATAACAGAACCTTTTGGAAATTTTTTTGCAAATCGCGAAAATGAAGAAAGAACATCAGACATAAGCCTCTCCTATAATAGATATCATAAATACATTATAAATTATTTATTAAAAATAAGTAAGATATAAAAACATTATCGGCTTATTTTCATAAGTGCTAATAATATGAAAGTTTTATATAGAAATTATAAAAGATGAAAAATATACTAATTGAATTTAAAATTTCAACTAGTATATCTTTCAAAGAAAGTGTTTTTAATGAAAAGAGCAGAACCTACTTAATTGGTTCAAGATGAGCTTGGAAGTGTCTTAAAATAGGTGGCTCCCATGTAATTCTATAACCTGGTACCTTTTTAGCATTCTTTTTTATATTTATAAGTGCTTCTGCCATTATGTCTATATGAGATTGTGTATACACTCGGCGAGGGATTGCAAAACGTGTAAACTCAAAATCAGCTTTCAACTGCTTACCTGTATCTGGATCATTTCCTAACATATAAGATCCAATATCGCAAGTTCTAATTCCAGCTTCAAGGTATAATTCAATAGCCAAAGCTTGTGCTGGAAAAACAGTATAATCTAAATGAGGAAACATAGCCTTTGCATCAATAAATACACCATGTCCTCCTACTGGAGCTTGATAAGCAATACCTGCATCATCCAAAAGTCCTGCAAGATATTCCATCTGACCAATACGATATTTTAGATAATCTTCTTCTAAACCTTCACGAAGACCAACTGCCAAAGCTTCCAAATCTCGCCCTGCAAGCCCACCATAAGTGATAAAGCCCTCAAAAGAAATACAGTTCCCCTTAATCTTTTGATATAACTCTGCATTATTTTTGATACCAATAAGACCACCCATATTCACTATTGCATCTTTTTTTGCACTCATAGTAAAAAAATCTGCATAGCTAAACATTTCTTTAGTTATTTCTGCTATAGAAGCATTCTTATATTTTTCTTCTCTTTGCTTAATAAAATAAGCATTTTCTGCAAAGCGTGCTGCATCTATATTTAAAGGAATACCATATTTTTTTGCTACTTCAGCAACTTCCTTCATATTTTGAATAGAAACAGGTTGTCCACCAGCTGAGTTATTTGTTATAGTCATAACAATTAAAGCAACATTTTCTTTTCCATATTTTTTAATCAATTCTTCGAGTTTTTGAACATCCATATTACCTTTGAAAGGAGCTCGTTTTGAAGGATCTTTTGCTTCTTCCACAACACAGTCTACAGCTCTAGCACCTGCTAATTCAACATGAGCTCTAGTAGTATCAAAAAACATATTAGAAATTGCAATCTTACCTTTACCCATAAGAAGAGGAAACAACACTTTTTCTGCTGCTCTTCCCTGATGTACTGGTTGAATAAATTCATAATTAAAAATATCTTTTCCAGCTTCAACTAAATTATAATAACTCTTAGCTCCAGCGTAAGCTTCATCTCCTTCCATTACAGCTGCCCATTGATGAGAACTCATTGCATTTGTTCCTGAATCTGTAAGAAGGTCGATATAAACATCTTCACCACGCAAGTTAAACAAATTGTAATGAGCTTTTTTAATAAACTCTTCACGTTCTGCTCTTGTGGTCATCTTGATTTTTTCAACCATCTTAATTCTAAATGGTTCTGCAACATACTTATTCATAAACACTCCTTAAAAATTAAGTATTAGTTTTTCCATTCTCTATTAAAATAAGTAAAAAGACAAGACCCATAAACCTATTTTTTATATGGTTCATTTTCAAAATTCTTATATATTTGTCTTGCATTTTCCTCATTAACATTAAATCGAACACACATTTTTTTGCATTCTTTATAGGCATTAATTGCTTCTTTTCTTTTTCCAATCATATCATAAGCAAAACCTAAGTTTCTCCAATAAAAAACATTTACAAACATTTTCATATTTACGGGCACTTCATCTAAATGTTCTAAAATACTATTAGCTATTTTGATTGAACCATTATAATCATTTTTAAGAAATTTAACCCAAGCATTTTCAAATTGAAGATATACAGAAGTAGGATTTTCCTTTTTCCATTCATTTATAATAGCATTTGCTTTTTTTATATTATCTTTTGTTATTATTAAAGGTTCTACATCCATATTTGATCCATGAATTAAAGGAGTTATAGCATTGATATACATAGTGTCAATTGTCAAACCATCTAATGGAAAGAAATATCCTTTTGCTATATTCCTATCCATAAAAGCAGTAAGGTTCTTTGTCTTTTTAGCCTTTTTTAATGGCAAAACATCATCTATTTGAACTAAGTTAACATCTTCTTGTTTTGAAAAAAAGTCATCAAAATAATATTTATGTTCTGCACCTGTAAGAACTATAACTTTCTTTCAATTATTTTCTCTAATGACTTCATCTATTAACTCGACCATTCGTGCATTTCTTTTTTCAGAATATAAATTTATAGGACTATCTCCATAGACACTAACCATAATATTATAACTTTCACGAATATAGTCATTATATTCTCTTCCATTAAAAAAAGAATAAGATTTGTTTTCATCTATATAATTGATATATTTTTTTTCAAAATCTTTTATTATTTGGCTAGATTCTTTTCTTTTTTTCTCTTCTGCTTCATTTATTATATAACTATCAGTTTTCATATATTCTTCTATTTCAGTTTTTGGATTTCCAGAAAGCTGAAACCAATCAATTGGATAAACTTTTTTATTATTATCAAAGCCATAAACGCTAGCAAGCATCATTTCTTTTAGATACGATTGTTTTCTAAAGTAGAATTCAGGAATTTCTACGCATATAACATCTGGATTATATGTATGAACAATATTTAATACATCTTGATATGAGTAATTAAGATTATTTTCATGTCTTTGATGTATTGTGCCCAAAACAAAAAGTTTTGTTTTTCTTTCTTGAGCATTAACAAGTGCTAAAAATAAAAAGAAAGTTAGAAAAAAAAATAGCTTTTTTATTGATCATATATGCTCCTATATTACACAGTGTAGCCATTTACCACTCTTTAGTCGAGTTAAACCTAAAATCATCTTAAGAGGTTCTTCTGCCATTATCAAAGCATAAATTAGCCATACATAAGAAAATGAAGTAAGAGAAATTGTATAAGCTATAGGAATAGCAACCACCCACATAAAAAACACATCATAAAAAAGTGAAAACCTTGTGTCTCCACCCCCCCTGCATATTCCAACAATCATAACAGAATTATAAGCTTTTAAAGGATAATAAATTGAAAGCACAACGAGTAATGAAGGAATAAGAGAAAGAACATCTTCTGTTACATTAAAGATATATGGAATTAAAATAGAAATAGGAATAAAAAATAAAATTATAAAAATTGCCAATAGTGGAGATAAAAGAGCAATAAACTTTGCATAATCCCTAGCTTCTTCTGATTTTCCTTCTCCAATTTTATTTCCTATAATTATTGCAGAACCATTTCCTAAACCTAAAAAGATTACCCATAAAAGAAGAGAAACAGTGTTTACAATATTAAAAGCTGCATATTGACTAGTACCAAGCCTTGCAAAGATAAGATTATGTGTTGTTACCCCAAAAGACCAAATAGTCTCTTCAACCACAACTGGCAATGCCACCATAAAATAATCTCGTAAAAATGGTAGTGAAATAGAAAACATGTTTCTAAAACTTCCAATTACAGGGTATTTACATATAATAGAAACTGAAAGAACAATAATAAATTCTAAAAATCGCGAAATAACAGTTGCAATAGCAGCACCTCTAACGCCCAAAGCAGGAAATCCCAAAAGTCCAAAAATAAGGAGCATGTTTAATGTAATATTCACTACAAGACCTATAGCTGTAGTGATAACTGCAAGTTTTATTTTTCCTATTGAGCGAAGTGTCATAGTAATAGAAAAACTATAAACAAATGGAAAAAAACAAAAGCAAACATATTTTAAGTAGCTTGCTCCTAATTCAATAACTTTTTCATCCTTACTATATATTCCAATAAGAAATTCAGGACATAAAAGACAAAAGAAAGTGAAAATGCCTCCAATAATTGTTGCAATTATAAAACACAATCCTATTGTTTTTTGAATACCTAATACATCTTTTCTTCCCCAAAATTGAGAACTAAACACTACAGAGCCAGAAACTAGACCAAAGAGTAATAGATTTAATAAAAAGAAGATTTGATTCCCTAAACCAACTGCTGTTATACTTGTCTCTCCAAGTCTCCCAATCATAACAGCATCAGCCATATTAACTGCAGAGTTTATAAAATTTTGGACAGTAATTGGAGCTGCAACCATAAAAAGAGTTGCAAAAAATTCTTTTTTGAAAAAAGGTATTTTCATATTATTTCCTAAATAGTTAAAGAAGCTTCGAAAATAAGCAATTTTTGATAATCTAAAAATATTGAAAAGATATTGTCTGACAAATGGAGGTGGGGGGAGTTGAACCCCCGTCCTAAAAAGTGTTGAAACAGCATC
>JBQNBK010000090.1:0-7207 GCA_052169975.1 Treponema sp. | reverse complement strand
TTACGGTATACTACGAGTATACCAACCGACTACAAAATCACTTTGTTAATGACATAGATTTTAAAATAATCACTATATAAAAACAAAATCTGTTAATAATTAAAGCATTAAAATTGCTTTAATTATTAACAAACCCAATAGGTTTTTAAACCAAATCTGCCAAACCACCCATATCCGAATCATCAAAGATAATAGGATCATCTTCTTGAAAAGAACTAGAAGCTTCATAAAAAAGGATTCTACTACAATATGGGCAATATTTAATTTCAGTTCCAGCCCTAACTTCATTAATAAATTGAGGTGGTAAAACTATATGACAGCCTTCACAAGCACCTTCTTTAATAGATACAATTCCTTGTCCTTTTTTATTTTTTATAATACGCTCAAATTTAAATATTTCACTTTCTGGCATATCAGGACAAACTTCTTCTCTTTCTTTTAGCAATCTATCAAGTTCTTCTTTCTTTTTCTTAATATCAGAATCCATTTCTTCTGATTTTGTAGCTATCCATGCTTCAGTCTGTTCAATTTCTTCATGATTTTGAATTATTTTAGCATCTAAATCATTAAATTTAATCTCTAAACTCTGCAATTCTTTTCTTATTTCTGAAGCTTTCTTATTTGCTTCATCAATTTCTTTTTCGAGCGTCTCGTACTCGCGTTGAGTCTTAATATTATCCATAGCTTTTTCTGAACTTTCTTTTTTACTTTCTGTTGCAAAAAGATCTGCTTTCAATAAGGCTATTTGTGTTTTTAATTCTTCAGACTCCTTATCTTTTTCTATATATCTAGCTTTCAAGTCTTCCAAAAGAGCCTTTCTATTTGTTAAAGCATCAGGTGCTGCAAGTATCTCAAGCTCGAGTTCATTTTTTCTAGCAAGAATATCTTGCATTTTTTTCAAAGCTTCAAAATATTCATTAGTTATCATTCTTTCCCTCCCCTAATTATCACGATAATCTTTTAATTTGCTATATCTTTTAGGTAATCTTAATCTTTTTAATGCCTTAGCTTCTATCTGTCTTATTCTCTCTCTAGTAACTTCAAAATAAAGACCAACTTCTTCAAGAGTCAATGGATAACCTCCAGCTATACCATAACGCATTTCAACCACCTCTCTCTCTCTCTTTGGAAGAGTAGAAAGAATTAACTCAAGATTTTCTTTTAATAACTTATGTTCTGCGAGTTCTGCTGGATTTTCCACACACTTATCTTCAATAAAGTCGCTAAGCATAGTATCTTCTTCTTCTCCAATTGGAGTTTCAAGCGAAATAGGCTCTCTTGCAACATTTTTTACCAACTTAACCTTTTCAGTAGCCCAACCTAATTGTTGTGCAATCTCTTCATCCGAAGGCTCCCTACCAAGCTTTTGTAATAGTTGCTTAGATTCTCTATTAACTTTGTTGATCTGTTCAATCATATGAACAGGAACACGAATTGTCCTTGCTTGATCTGATATAGAACGTGTAATAGCTTGTCTTATCCACCATGTTGCATAGGTTGAAAATTTATAACCCTTTTTATATTCAAACTTTTCAACAGCCTTTATAAGCCCTATATTACCTTCTTGCACTAAATCAAAAAACTGCAACCCTCTATTTATATATTTTTTAGCAATAGAAACTACAAGACGAAGATTAGCACTAATAAGCTTATCCTTTGCCTTTTTCAACATATTACTTCCGCGTTTTATTTCTTGAGATAATGAAATAATCTCTTCAACACTTGCCTCAAAATCATATTCGAATCTCTTAATCTTTCTAACAAGAGTCTGTATTTGAGTATAAACCTCTTTTATGTCATTAACAGGCATATTAAGCTCACTTTCAAGCTTTTCTCTTTCTTTGGACATAGCAAGTCTTTTTCCCAGTTTTCTAAGACCTGCATACGAAGAAATTCTAAGTTGTCTTTCTTTTCTTTCTTTTTTAGTTTGATATTCCTTTATCTTAGATGCTGCCATAATAAACCTACCAGAAAAAGCATCAATCTCTTCTGATTCTAAGTAAATCTTACTAAAAGCATGCAAGAGTTTTTCCCTCATAGCCATAAGCTCTTCATTTTCCATAAAGCTTGACAAGGTTTCTCTATCATAATAATGCTTTTTATTTGCAAGATATTGTTTTATATCTGCATAAATAGGTTTTAAAACATCTCCATACACTTGTCGCAATCTTTTTTTTTCTGCAATCTCATCACTTAAATCTTTTCTAGGTTTATTACCTTCAGCAGGATCAATCTTTGCAAAAGCTTTCTGACCTATAGCATAAAACTCTGAAATTAAAACACCAGAATTCTGAATTACAGCATTAATTGTATTTTCACCTTCTTCCATTTCTTTTGAAAGCCTAACTTCTTCATCTGCATTCAAAAGGTTTTCTTTACCTATTTCACTTAAATAAAGCTTAACAGGATCATCAATAGCCACATCTTTAGAAGTTTTTAATAATTTTCCTTCACTTTCTTTAGGTGCCCTTTCTTTTTGCATAGAAGGTTTCATTTTCATAACACTAAAAGCCATTTCCACAGGAGATTTATCAGCCATAGGAATATCATCTTCACTATTAAAAAGATAATCTACCTTCTCACCTTCTTCATAATTTTCTACATAATCATCATCATAAAGAGAAAAATCATCCATTTCTTTTTGCAAATTTCTTTCATTCTCATTATCGATTACGTTAATCCCTTCATCTTCCAAAATATCAACAAGCTCTGCCAAATATTCAGTTGCAACATTTCCAGCCACCATCTCATTTATTTCTTCCATGGTGATAGAAGCACCTTTTAGTTTTGTGTAAGATATCAAATTTGAAATAATATTTCCTTTCAACCGATCTTTTCCTTTCATAATTTCTCCTTACTTAACACTAGAAATTTGGCTATCCAACTCTTTTTTTTCCATTAATAAATCCTGCACTTCTCTATCATCAGAGTTATTTAATGATAATACATGAAGCCTATTTACGACATTTTGTCTTCTTTTTTTTAGCTTATTCAAATTAATCAGTTTAATACCATCTTCCAATATATTTTCACTATTTTCTTTAGAAAATTCGTCAGTATTTATAACTTGAGTTATTATCTTTTTTAATTCCGAATTCTCACACTTACCAATAAGGTCATCGTAAGTTTCTCTTCCTTCTCTAAAGCATTCTTCTAAAGCAATATATAATTGCTTGGCAGTTACATCTTCAAAATCTTCCAATCTAACTTCAGAACGTAATTGAATAAAAAGCTCTCTATTAGCAACAACTGACAAAAGAAGACGCATTTCAGCTGTTTTAATTAGTGGAATACTTATAATCTTCTGTTGCACTTCATTTTTCGCACGAAAAGCAATACCTTCTTTTAAATAACGCTCATAATCAGACAGTATAGAAGTTTCCATAACATGAAAAAAAATAGAAAACCTTTTAATTACCTCTTCTTTATATACAGTTGAGGTTAATGATTTTATATAAGGAAACAAAAAAGATATAGCCTGAATCTTACCATTTGAAGTAGTAACGTTAAACTTATTAGAAGCAATTTGCAAAAGATACTCCACATCCATTGTAGCACTCTCAAGCAACAAAGACAAGGCATTATCTCCTTCTTTTTGCAATATTTCAGCAGGGTCTTTTCCACTCTTTATATTTATAACACGCACTTCTCCATTAAACTGCCTAATCATCAAAATTGCTTTATATGTAGCTTTTTGCCCCGCTTCATCACTATCAAAAGAAAGATAAAACACATCTGTAAGATTTTTAAGAATCTTTACTTGGTCTTCCGTTAGTGCTGTTCCCAAAGGTGCTACAGCATTAGAAATTCCTGCTTGGTGATAGGAAATAACATCCATATACCCTTCACAAAGAACAACACTGTTTTTTTCTCTAATTCCTTTCATTGCAAAAGAAAAAGCAAACAAACTATTGCCCTTTTTATATTGTTCCATATCCTTAGTATTTAAATACTTTGCCCCTTCCCCTGCAAAAAGGCGTCCACCAAAAGCAATAGGTGCTCCATACCGATCAAAAATAGGAAACATAATTCTATTTGAAAAAAAAGATATATTATTATATTTAGAAGAAAACAAACCTGTTTTTGCTAAAAATTGTGGTGTATACGATTTTTTTATCAAAAAATTATAAAGCCAAACTCTTTCTTTTGGAGCAAAACCTAGCTGAAACTTATCTATAGTCTCACGTGTAATTCCCCTAGCTTCTAAGTACTTTAACGCATCTTTACCCTGTGGATATGAAACTAAAATAGAATGAAATAATATGACAATCTTTGAATATAGATCAACAATTGCTTTTTTATCATTTTCAACTACATCATGTTTACCATCTTCTTCATATTGAAGTCTAAAACCAATCTTTTTTGCAATAAATTCAATAGCTTCAGGAAAATTAAGCTTTTCCAGTTCCATAACAAAATTTATAGCAGAGCCACCTTTACCACACCCAAAACAATAATAAACTTTTTTTTCAGTATCAATATTAAAAGATGGAGTAGCCTCTCCATGAAAAGGGCAACATCCCCACCACTTATCCCCTTTTCTTTCAAGTTTAACATAGTTTTCAACAATAGCTTTCATATCAATATGTTCTATTAATTCACTTATTGAACTATTTCTTATTCGTGGCATTTTTTCTCTTATATTAGACCTAATTTTATTAAAAAATTACTTTTTCAATAAATATACATTACCAATCTTATTATGATCTCTAACATTAGTAGAAAAAGCATGTCTACCAACTTTAGCATCAATCAAGCGAAAATATAAATAATTTGTCTTTTGTGGGTTGCAAGCAGCTTTTAATGAAACAAGACCAGGATTTGATATAGGGGATGGGGGCAATCCTTGTCGTACATAAGTGTTATAATCATTTTCAATTTGAATATCATCCCAAAACAATCTTTTAGGATGTGGTTTTCCCTGCAATTCTGTAATTATATATTCCACAGTTGCACAAGATTGCAAAGGCATTTTTATATTTAATCTATTTGTAAAAACTCCTGCTATAATAGGTGCTTCTTCATCAAGTTGATATTCTCGCTCAATAATAGAAGCCAAACAGACTTTTTTGTATATTTCTGCATTATCTTTAGGAAAATTAGCAATTGAGGAAGTTTTTAGCAAAAAGTTTCTCAACATCATTTTTAACGCACTTTTTGCATCATCTTTTTTGCTTAAAAGATATGTATCTGGAAACAAAAAACCTTCTGCAGTTTTAAATGGAAAACCACATTCCTTTAATAAGTTTTCATCATTTGCAACTTTTATAAACTCTTCGCTAGTGAAAAGCCCTGTTTCAGAAAAAAGATGTGCTGTTTTTGTAATAGTTAAGCCTTCAGGAATAGTAACTTTAACTAATTCTTCCCTACCACCTTTCATTAAAAGTTCAAGTATTTCATGTGTAGTAAAAGCACGTGAAAAATCATAGATACCAGTTTTAATATTAAACTTTTTCCATTTAGCATAAGCTAAAGCATATGTTTCACTTCTTATTAGATTTTCAGTCTTTAATCTTCTAACAACATGTCTTAAAGTTTCCCCATCTTCCACTATAAATTCATAAGTAACATCTTTTTCACGTGAATTAATTGGAGAATCAAGATATTTAGGTAAGAAAAGTAGAATTACAAATATCAATAAAAATAAAGACAAAAAAATAATTTTTTTCATAAATATTTAAATGTTTATTTCCATTCCTTCTTGTGCAACAAATATAGATAAATCTTCAGCATCAGGATATTCTTTATACCAATCTGCATTTTTCTTAAAAGAAAGTATTTTTTTATCATTATATGTAGGTTCATGATGAAACAAAACAATATTTTTTATTTTCCATTTTATTGCAAAATCAATAGCTATAGAATAAGTTGAATGCCCCCAACCTTTTTTTTCTAATGCATCTGTTAAAGTATATTGAGCATCAATAATAAACATATTTGCGTTAGTATAATAGTCTATATTTTCTGCCTTATCCTCAAAATCCCTATTTTTCAGTTCAGTATCTGTTGAATATATAATTTTTTTATCATCTTCAATCACAGAAAAAGACGTGCAACCACCTGGATGACGCACTCTATGCCAACCAACTTGAACACCACCTACATTAATTCTTGCTTCTTCTGGTGGTATATATCTAAACTCGATTTTAGCATTAAACCCATCTTTTCCCAACATACTAATAGGAAAATATGGATATTTCATCTGTCCTTCTAAAAACTCTTGGCAATCTTTCTTTGTGCTATATATTATAATAGTGTTTTTAGGATCAAATGCAGGATTAAAAAAAGGCAACCCCTGTATATGATCCCAATGGAAATGTGAAAAAAAAAGGTGATATGTATTTTTAGTTGAATAATCAACGCGATTAGTCAACGAAATTCCCAATTCTCTAATGCCTGTTCCAGCATCAAAAATCAAAGTATCACCTGTTTTTGTTTCTACTTCCACACATGCAGTATTAGAACCAACTGTTCCAAAAAGATATCTAGGCAATGAAGCCAAAAACCTTTCTTTAGCTTCAATAGAAACAACATCATCTTTAGTGATACGTTGCACCACCGCTACTATTTTACTTTGTATTTGTTCTGATGTTAGAGGACTAGGGATAGACCCTCGAACCCCCCAAAAACGCACTAGCATAAAACCTCTTAAAATCCTTAAAAATACTATAACTCCAGTATAATAGCTTATTTGTTTTCTTTAAACTTCTAATTCAAGTAAAACAAAACACTCAAGCTAAACCAAAGAATACATTTCAACCATTATACAACAAAAAGAACTTTTTATAAGGTTTTGGGAAAAAATGGGGAGTCAAGGATTCGAACCTTGGAAGGCGGAGCCAACAGATTTACAGTCTGCCCCCTTTGACCGCTCGGGAAACTCCCCAATTAATCAGCCAACTTAGGGATTCGAACCCTAGACCCCGAGATTACAAATCACGTGCTCTAGACCAGCTGAGCTAAGTTGGCAAAAGAATGTAGTATTGATTTTATAAAACATTTATAACTTTGTCAAGACATTTATTAAACAAAGTTAAAATAAATACATAATTTCCTTAAAAACAGTTGGTTTTTAAGGAAACTTTTTATTCAATAATTTACACTTTAAACTTCCCCACTTCGCTTACTAAACCTTCAATACTTTGTTTATTCTTTTGTGTAATCTCTGCAACTTCATGCACTGCATTACTAATTTGCATAGCCCCGG
>JBQNBK010000089.1:0-7327 GCA_052169975.1 Treponema sp. | reverse complement strand
TAGTGTTAAAATAACAGAAGCAACAACTGTAAAAGTAACATTGAAAAAATAATCTTGCAAGCTAGATTTAACTCGTAACATATTTTTGCATGATTATGACCTCGTCTTTTTTATCTATATAAAAAGGCGAGGTTTTGTATAATTTGAAATTATCTTGAGAGTGCTATTTATTCTTGTTCAATACTTAAATTTTTAATAGCTTCAACTAATGAATCAACCCCTGCATTTAGGCTTTTTAAGTCTTGCAACATAATAAGATCTGGGTGCATATCTTTTAAATATTCTGAAAAATCTTTTGTGGAGCAAAAAAGAACATAGTCATCATTTAATTGTATTTCTTTTACTTCTCCAAATTTACCATTCCAGCCCATTTCTTCGCCAATCAATAGGGCTCCAATTGTTTTTAAGTCATAGGCTGCCATCACTCCAGAAGAAAAAGTTCCATTACCTACAAAAGCAAAGATGGGAATTTCATTATTTGGGCTTATCTTATTTAGCACTTCTAGTAATGGGCCTATCACTCTACTATCCCCTCCTGTGTTATGCCTTAAATCAACAATAATCTTTTTTGGCTTTGGTAATTGCCCAATACGAAAAGCAAAATCTTTCATAGGCATATCAGGAGAATCTGCACAAACATTGTATTGAATGAAGAGTATGTCTTGAAAAATGTTTGCATAATAGTACCCTGATTGAAACAGTGTTTGGCTCAAATTGGCAAAAACAGGATTGTTTATTTGCATGTCTTTGGAAAAATCAACATTCATCGTTTTTGTCTTTCCTGTTGAGATATCTTTATACTTAATTTTAGCTGTTTCATCTTTTTTAATTCCCCCTATATATTTGAGTCTTGAAAAAAGGCGACATCCATAATGAGCTTTTAAGTTTGCCCATTCTTTTTTATCGTGGCTAATTATAGAAAATAGTTTTTGAAAGATAGTTTTTAGTTTAATTCCATTAATTGCAATGAGTTCTTTTCCTACAAGTTCTGTGTATTCTTTTTCTGCTTGCACAATTATGGAATGCCCTCCATAAGGCAAAACAAAAAAGGGCAATGCTTTGTCATTTTCAAGTGGCTTAAATATTTGAGTATGTGCATCTCCTATTAAAGCAACTAGGTGGCAAAGCGAAAAATATTGTTGCATTTCATCTTGCTTATGCCATGTTTTCTTTAAGGTTTCAATCTGTGCTTCAAAGTCTTTTTTTGAGACGTTTGTGTATGGAGCGGGGTGAGTGTTTTCTATTTGAGTTTTTAATTCATCAAGAATTGAAATAGGAGTGCTTTCATATTCTTGAGAAGACAAAAATGTAACACTTAACAGAAAAATTATAAAGGTATGGATTAGCTTTTTCATGTTTTGGATTATAACTGAATAATTTTTTGAAGACAATAAGTATAGTTTTTGCTATCTTATAAAAATGAATATATTGTGCTATACTTATAAGTAGTCTTATTTTGAGGTTTTTATGGCAATATCTGATAATATTAAAGAAATAAAGATGAGAATGTTTGAAGCATGTCAAAGGTGTGGACGTAAAACAGATGAAGTGCGGCTTTTGCTTGCAACAAAAACTGTCCCTCCTAGTGGAATAATAGAAGCTTTTAATGCAGGAGAGACCTTGATTGGAGAAAATAAAGTGCAGGAGTTGGTTGCAAAAGCAGAAGAATTAATGCCTTTTAAGCACGAAAGTCATTTTATAGGGCATTTGCAATCAAATAAAATAAAAGATGTTTTAAAATATGCTGATTGTATACAATCAGTGGATAGATTGGAGCTAGCACAAAAGCTAGAAAAAAAATTAGAAGCAGAGAATAGGGCACTTGATATTTTTATACAAGTGAATACATCAAAAGAAGAGAGTAAATTTGGATGCAAGGTGGAAGAAGCTATTCCATTAATTGAAAAGGTGAGTGAGTTTTCACATCTCAACATAAAAGGCTTAATGACAATAGGGCTTTTTTCGGATGATCTTAATTTAACTAGACCGTGTTTTAAGGCTCTTTATAAAATAAAAATTGAAGCTGAAGCTTTAGGATGTTTGAAGGTGAAGTCATTGGAACTTTCTATGGGCATGTCCGGTGATTTTGAAATGGCAATTGAAGAAGGGGCTACTATAGTTAGGGTTGGTACTAGTATTTTTGGCAAAAGAGTATATCCTGATTCATACTATTGGAATGAGAATAAATAACATGAAACATATATTAAAAAAATATTTTGTACTTTTCTTTTTGTTACTCAATTTTAATATTTTTGCATTGCAAGAGCGAAAAGTTTCCCCAAGAACTTGTTCAATAGAAGCAATGCTCTTCGGTGTTGATATCAACATTTCTTCTTATGATGGAGATGCAATCAGCTATAGTGCAGATATAAAAGAAGGAATGAAAGTTTCTATTATTGAAGACAATAATTGTTTGAGGTTTAGAAATTCACATCCTGTTAAAGGCAATATCAAGGTGTTGGTGCCCAAAAACATGCAATTGGAAAGTTGCAGGGTCTACACAACTTCTAGTTCTGTAGCATTGTCAGATATTAAGGCAATTTATTTTGCTTCAACAATGTGTGAAGGTAACGTCAACATAACAAGGTCTATCTTTAAAGTTGCATCTTTGAGTGTTGCTTCTGGAAACATAAAGCTTGATGCAGATATCACTTCAACATGTGATTTTTGTTTTAGTGAAGCAAAGGCAAATCTTTCGCTTAAAGGTGGGCTTGCTGATTTTAATTTCTTTTATCCTTATGAAATGTTTTCTTCATGCTTTATTGATGGAAAAACTTGCACTAAAAAAGATAAGTTTATGATAGATAAAAAGAAGAAAAAAAGGCTTGGAATTACTCAAACTAGCTCAAACACAGTTTTAAACTTTACTGCTCGGTAGGAGGAGTTCTATATAAATCATTGGTAGAATGCTTACTTTATAAAACCAAATACGCGTAATGGTTTGATTCTGTAGCGAATTCTAATATAAAGCCAAGCAAACAGTAATCCAAAGAAATGCCCTAAATGTGCAACACCATCGTTTTGGAATACTTGAGTGAGTTCTATAATAAAGTATCCTATCACAAGAATTGCTGAAGGAATTGGAATTACGAAATATAAGTATATATTAGAATCTGGATATAGCACAGCAAAAGCAAACAGTACAGCATATAAAGCTCCTGATGCTCCAACAATGTAACTATAAGTTCCAAGAAAATAGTAGCTTATGCACATAGCAAGACCTGCAAGCACGCCACAGAGTAAATAAAAAAGCAAAAACTCTTTAGATCCCATTTTTCTTTCTATTGCTACACCAAACCAAAAAAGAGAAAGCATATTAAAAAAGATATGAAAAAGGCTTCCATGCAAAAACATGTAGGTAAAAACTTGCCAAAACATCTTTTTCTCAAAAAAAAGAACTGGGTTTAAGGCAAACCAATCTTCAATAATATTAATGCCATGTTGTTCAAGATATCTTTTGAAAAAATAAATAATTACATTGATTAAGATAATGTTCATTGCAACATTATTATATGTGTAAGGAAATGGTTTTCTAACAAAACTAAATATTTTCACTTATAACCTCAGGATATGTTTTCTTCTGCGATATTAACTTGATTTCTACCTTTTTGCTTTGAAACATACATTGCTTTGTCTGCTCTTTTTGTAATGCTTTTTGCATCATCTGTTTTTTGTAAATAGCTTGCAATGCCAATAGAAACGGTAACTGTTATTTCAATGTCTCCATATTTAGTTGGAGTTTCTTGAATCTTTTTTAAGATGCGGTCTGCAACATGTTTTGCTCCTTCAATGCCCATTCCAAATAATGCTATGACAAATTCTTCACCTCCATATCGAGCAACCACATCACTGTTTCTAACACATGATTTTATCATATGTGCAACACTAGTTAGTATAACATCGCCACCATCATGTCCGTATGTATCATTAATTTTTTTGAAAAAATCTATGTCAATCATTAGTACAGATAGGTGTTCAGATTTTCTAAGAGATTCTATTTTTTCTTGTAGGACAGTGAAAAAGTAATGTTTTTGTTTTAGATGTGTCATTAAGTCGGTTGTGGACATTTCTAATAATTGCGAATTGTTGATTGCAATACCAGCAAAAGTTGCAATACCCACTAGCATTTCATATTCATGATCTATATATGTATTACTGATATAACGTTTTCCTATTATCAAAAAACCTTCTAGTTTATTTTTTGCTTTTAATGGAACAAATAAACTAGGCTCTAAATCTAATAGTCTAGCAATTTTTTCATCTTCACCAAACTTTTCTCTAATTTCTTCAACATCAAAATAAGTTTCTGTGGATATATCAAGATATTGCAAAAATGGGTGACTCATGTTAATTACATAACGTTCATCTATTGCAAAGCCAAAACCATAATAACATCTATTTAACACAAAATCGTCATCATCAAAGGAATTACGAGTAAAAACGGCAACATCAGGGGTACTCATTTGTGCCATAATTGTGTAGAGAATTGAATCTATTAACTTTGCAAAGCCAATTTGGGAGTTGAGTGCTTTTGATATTTCTAGCAATTGCTCTAAATCAAAAATCTTTTTTTCATAATATGCAACTTTAGTTTCTAAAGAAGCATTATCGCTTTTGGATGCTTTTTTTGTTTTGCTAGTTGTTTTGAGCATGCCTCATACCTCCGATAATGAAAGTTAGTTGCAATTAGTTTGTTTTCGTGTGTTCTAATGTTATGTAGTTTTTGATTATTTCGATAAAACTACTAAACCTTTGCATACACTTTTCAAACTCAGCATAGCTTTCTTTATTCTTTATCGACATAGTTAAGGCTCTTATATTAGTAATATATACTGGAACAGCTTTTTTTGCATCTTGAATTAAGGCTTCGCAGGCTTTAAATAAATTATAATATGCTTGTCCAGCTTCTTGACACAATACTTTAGCAGAGCTATTTGCATCATCAACTATTCTGGAAAGTTGCTTTCTAAAGTCTCCACCTTTGCTAATGGCTTCAAGATATCCTTCAAGAGAGATAATGCTACAGTTTCCTTTTTCTTCAAACTTTGCTTCAAATTCTAATATCTTCTTGGTTAAGTTTTCACAATAATAGTAGGGCACACCTAAAATATCTTGAAAATCATGGTTTTGAAAATATCCTTCTACCATTACTTCTCTAAGGAAAACACCAATAACTCTTTCAAAATGTATTAGATTAAATGTTTTAATTACTTCTAAAGGACGCACCCAATCAAATGACATGTGGGTAAGGGCTTGAATATGAGCATTTACTTCGTCGTTGTATGCTGAAACTCTGCGTAAAGGCTCTTTTCCAAAAGCTGCACTTATTAAAGCTGAAACATCCTTATCTTGCTTGAGCTTTGTAAGTTTTTTTGAAGAAGCATTAAAAGCTTCTGAAGCACGTTCTTTATATTCTGCAATGTTTGATTTTGTTTTAACTGCATGAAACTTTTCTGCAAAATTAGGTTCTTTTTTGATTATTTTTATAAGATTTACCAAAGTACCACGTTTTAATATGTTGTCTAAAATGAAAGGTATTTCTTTAAAGCATGCTTCTATCGTAACATCGCTTAATTTTGCATCTTCTGGAACTAGGGAATTAAGCAACACAAAGGCACTAACCAAATTATCATCAATAACTAGCTTTGAAATAAGGAAATTCAAATCTAAAATATCTTGAATAATTTCTTCCCCTTTTACTTGTCCAAAATTATAATTAGGTAGCAAAACATCTTTGCCAATTGTGGCTTCAAAAGCAGAGTCAAACTTTGCAAATAATTTATTAAAGTTATAGTTTAGAAAATCAAAAAAAACAAAAAGTCTATCAATTTTTTTGTCTATAGCAAGTATTTGTTCAGCTTCTAATGAACGCATAAAAATTGCAAATTCTTTTTTTTGATTTTGCATTGCATTATCAAAGTCATCTTGATTTAGATGTTCTAAGATTTTTGCTCTGTTTTCATAAGATAGCATCTTTTTTGTTTGCATTTTTTCATCTGTAAATTCATGCTCTATAAGCATATCTGAATACTTAGAAGAAAGACGAATATCTTTTGAGGCAATTGTATTGGCTAAAATCTTTTTTATAGGTAAAATTTGTTGAAAAAGTTGAAACATGATGGTTGCAAAACCTGGTAAGATAAAGCCATCTCCACGATAGATACTTGGACGTATTTTCCTTACTTCTATTTCAGCTACTTTTAGATAACGTTTTTGTTGATAATCTGGTGAAGTGGGAAAAAATACAGACATGAAAAAGTCTTTTACAGAACTCAATAAATTGTTGAAAAACCCCATAATTCTAATTATGCTATTTCATATTATGCAAAAAGTCAACGCATAAATGAAATATGAAATTTACTAAAACAAGATGTTAGTTTTTCATCAACGTGTAAAGCTAATATTTTTGTACACAAGAATAATTTTTCTAATTATTTTTTCCCATAAGTTAAGCCAAATTGATAAGAAAAATATTAATAATGAATTTGTGAGGTGTTTTATGAAATACATTTACAAACTTGTTATTTACCTATCAATTATGTCTTTCTTTTCTTGCACTAGTATGGAAGAAATGCCACGATTTGTTAGTATTTTTACAGGTGAAATGGAAAGTGTAAAGCTTGTTAGCTATTCACAAGACAAAGATAACAACATTGAACTTAATTTTGATAAAAGCATTAAAAATATTTCTTGCAAGATTTTTAAAGATGAAGAAGAAAATGTTTTAGTTTCTAGTACTGTTAAAAATATTAATGAGGAAGAGAATAAGGACTTTGTAATTTCTTTAGAAGAACAAAATAAAGTTGAAATAGGGGAAGCCTTTTTTCTAAAAGGAGAGGTGAAAGATCGCTTAGGGAACTCTTTATTGTTTAAGTTGAATTTTACTGGTGCAAATAGCAATCCTTGCATTCTTAAGATTTCAGAAGTTAGACCGCTTTATTCTAAAAAGCCTAAATCAGAATTTATAGAAATGCTTGTAACAAAAGAAGGCAATTTAAGTGGCATAAAAATATTAAATGTTGGTTCAAAAAAAGAACCAGATTATACTTTCCCTCCAGCTTATGTAAAAAAGGGAGAAATTGTTGTGTATCACTGGAGATGTTTTGATGAACAAGCAAAAGATGAAGTCGATAAAAATATAATTTCCCATTCTCCAGAAGCTACTAGTTTTGCTCGTGATTTTTGGGGGCATCATAAATCATTACCAAGACGTAAAAGCAATGCTATAATAATAGAAGAAAATGGTATTGTCCAAGATGCAATACTATATACTGACCCTAAAATTCAAGAAGAATGGCCTTCAGAGGACATTGCAAATGCCGCATTA
>JBQNBK010000088.1:0-7341 GCA_052169975.1 Treponema sp. | reverse complement strand
TATCTTTAGCTGTTGCAATGCTTTTTTCTAGCTCGTTTTGCATTAACTCTGTACCAGAAATTAATCCTTCAAATTTTTTGAATCTTGCTTCAAGTTGTCCTTTGAATTCAGTTATTTTTTTATCTGCTTGCTTAGAAAGTTCATCAATATTTTTTTGTAAGTCTGAAAGCATTGTTGCCATTTGAGCTGTGCTATTTTTTTCTCCATTTTCAAATTCATTTTTTAAATAGTCAGCTGTTTGTTGCAATGCTCTTTCTGCTTCATTCATTTTAGTAATTAAAAGTGAACTTTTACTATTAATATTATCTTCAGTTTCTGCAAAATCATTCTTTATTTTTTCCACAAATGAAGATACTTCATTTTGCCAGTTTTGTTTAAATTCTTGAAGATATGCTTTGTCTTTTGCAATGTCTGCTCTAACTGTTTCACTTACTTTTGCAACTTCATCTTTTAATATTTTTCCATTGCTATCTACATACTCTTTTAATTCAAAATTATATTTCTTTTCTTCATTTTTTATTTCTTCAACTCTGTTTTTTAGAAGGAGCTCAAGATTAGAAAAATCACTTGTTAAGCCTGCCTTATAACTAGCAATATCTGTTTTCCATTCATTCTTAAATGTTTCAAGAAGATTTTTTGTTTCTGTAATTTCATTATTACTTTCAAGCTTGATATTTTCTACATCTTTTGAAATGTTACTTGAAAAGTTGGCTATTTCATCTTTTATGTTTTGGATGCTTTTTGAGATATCTTGTTGTG
Organism: Treponema sp.; assembly: GCA_052169975.1. Lineage (GTDB taxonomy): Bacteria > Spirochaetota > Spirochaetia > Treponematales > Treponemataceae > Treponema_B. Next base: position 6,582 of record JBQNBK010000088.1, on the reverse strand, counting down.
TTTCTCTATTGAAATTTTCGTAAGCTATCTTAATTTGCTCAACATTTTCGTTTAGCCCAAGCTCTGTGTTAGAAAGTTCATTTGTGAGTTTAGTTCCATAATCATTAATCTTAGTGATATATTCTTTTTTGAATTCTTCTGCCTGATTAGCTACGGTATTAAGACTTTCTTTTATTTCTTTTTCTAATTTTGATAGATTTTCATCAAATAACTCTCTTGAATCAAGAACTCTTTTTTCTGCTAATTTTTGTAAATTATCAAAGGCGTCTGTTTCTAATGTGTTTGATTTATTTTTAGCATTTTCAAAAGCATTATCATAAATTTCATTTAACTTTTTACTTGCCTCATCTAATAGCTTATTTGTATTTTCTTCTGCTGAATAAAGTCTGGTTTCTATTGAATGAATATTGTTTTCGACATTTTGTAATATTTTAGTTTTATAGTTTTCAAGTTGTTCTTGAGCTATGTTGCTGAAATGTTTTTGCATTTCTGGAATTGCTGCATTTAATGTTTCAAGCTCGTTTCTACCTGCGTTAATCTTTTTTGCAATTCCATCTACAAAATCAGCTTCTTTTCTAATTTGATTGATGTTTTCTTCTGCTAGTTTTGTTATATTCATTAATTTTTGCATGTCAGCAGCAGATTGTTCTATGCGTGCTTCAAGTTTTTGAATAATGAGGGTTTTCTTGTCTAATTCATAACCTTTTTTTTCAAACTCTGTAATTTTTCTAACAACTGTCATTGCCCTAGCTTCACTAGAATTTAATTCATTGATAGCATTTTGCAAATCATAATAAGCTTTCCTAACAGTTTCATCAAAACTATTTTCTGGATTTGCAATGAAAGTACGTTTGGAAGAATTATTGCTTTTATCAAGATATCTCATAATAAAAATCACAATGAGATTTATTGCAAGAATCACAAGACCGATTAAAATACTGTCCATAAAGTCCCACCTTTTATAAAATTGTTATAGCAAAGCTTTTAATAACTGTCTGTAGTCATAAAATAGAATATCCACATTGTCAGATTTTGCTTTAAAAGTGCTAAGCCACTTATTTTGAATTAATGCAGTTTTCATACCAACTGATTTGGCACCTTTTGCGTCGTAGTTTATGCTGTTTCCAACATATAAGATTTTTTCACAAGGAACATTAAGCTCATTGGAAAGAGCTATAAAAGGAAACTGTGAAGGTTTTAATGCTCCTACATTTTCTGAACTCATTGAAACATCACAATAAGGCAATATACCCCAAACATCCCCTTTTTGTTCTGTGAGGAAATCTGATAAAAGAGCAATTTTAAAGCCTTTATTTTTTAGTTCTGTAATAACTTCAACTGCATATTTGTGAGGTTTTATCTTAGAAAACAAAGGTTTCCATCCATCATATATATTAACTTTCAATTTTTGCTTTAATATGTCTTTATCTTTTTTTAGACGACGACTAAGTAATTCAGCTTGAAATTCAAAGAAATCATCTTGTTTTTTATCAGGATAGTTTGCTTGATATTCTCTAATATCATGGCGTACTTTCCTAAAAGCATTCATAAGTGAAAAATGCGTTAGGACAAAAGGAAATACCAGAATGTAAAATTGCCATTCAGGATATAAAGTGCCATCAATATCAAATGCTACAGCTTCAACGTCTAGACCCATACCCTTATATTTTATACTATATAGAATAGATTTTGTCCACTAGTAAGAAATGATAGGCTTAAAGCCATCTAAACAATAGTTTTTAAGATGATTTTAAGCCTATATTATAATTGAAGAAATTGTATTGAATATTGTTAACTACATGTGTTTTTTTGCAAGAGCTAAAACTTCGTCTAACTCAATATAACCTACGCTTCTGTCAACTTCTTTACCATTTTTTAGAACTACAATTGTTGGTATACTCATTACAGAAAACCTTTGTGCAAGTTCTTTTTCATCATCAACACAAACTTTTCCAACAACAGCTTGATTTTCTAGTTTTTTTGCAGCTTCTTCAACAACAGGTCCTAGCATTTTACAAGGTCCACACCATGGAGCCCAAAAATCTACTAAAACTGGTAAAGATGTATCCAAGGTCTTATCAAAATTGCCTTTTGTTAATTGTAATGCCATAGTAAATACTCCTAATATTTTAATTTTTGATATGTTATAACTTATGAATATTCATATTTATTAACACACCAATAAGATAATAATAGAATAAAAAAAAATCAATATAAAAATAAATAATTGGCTTGTCACAAATTTCTACTAAATTTTAATTAACATTTTATTAAAAGTACTGGTTTTATTTTGTTGATAGTTAAAAATCTAGTTCATTTGCATTACAGACTTTTCCAATATAAATAAAAGAACCATCTTCTTCTATTGTTGCAAGTAAAAAGATAACTTCAGGACCTCCATCATCACCACAAATTATTACATAATTTTCACCAGGTATTAGCTCCCATTCATTTAATGCTTGCCAAGAAAGCCAAGCATTTTTTTTAGATAATTTTGTTATCCATCTACCTTTTTGACTTGTTAAATCATTTGTGAATTTCTCAACTTCTGCATCATCAAGATATATAGCAAAAGCTTTCCCATACCATCCTTCTTCTTCATTATAATATTTTTTTGGATATTCTTGTTGTGCAGATAAATTTAATGCACAGCATGCAAAAAATATTATTAGGCATATTTTATTTCGCATCATAATTAAGTACCTCTACTTCACGAAAGCAATAATTTCATCAATTAATGCTTTTGGAATAGGATATGATGGGTCAGAATATGTTTTGAATTCATCTTCTTCGTTTTCTATTTCTTTTAATACATGTGTCATATTAGGTATTATTGAAAGCTTTGTGCCTTTCTTTGCAGAAGCTAATAATTTTGCATTTTCTATTTTTACTTGATGATCTTTATCACCATGTAATACAAGAATAGGAATGTTTAAAGAAGCAAGTTCTTTACGAGGTTCATACTTAAACCATGAAATCATATAGGGTTGAACAGAATCTCTAAAAATACTTTTTAACATTGCAGGAGTGTGTTTTTCTTGTTTTCCTTTTCGTAAAGATTTAATAATTTTTTTGGCTTCTTTTACAATAGATTTTGACATTTGCATTTCTATTTGATCAGTTAATAAATCTGCAGCATTTTTACCAGCTCCAGCAAGAGAAATAATGCCATCAATCTTTTCTTGTTTTGCACATAAAATTGAAACAAGAGAGCCTTCACTATGACCTATTAAAAAGATTTTTTCAAATTTATTCATACCTTTTAGATTGTTAATTATGCTTTTTAAGTCTTGGATGTTTGTTTCAAAAGTTATATTTTCTTCTCTTAATTCTTCTACAGTACTTTTACCAACTCCTCTTTTATCATAACGAACACTAGCAATGCCATGTTCTCCAAGAGCTTCAGCTAATAGTTTATAGGTATTTGTTTGAAGTCCTAATGTATTATTCCCATCCATATCAGTAGGTCCTGAGCCTGGCACAATAATACAGATTGTTTTTACATTTTCTGTTTCAGGCATAATAAGAGAGCCAAATAGGTCAACTCCTTCACCTGTTATCATTATTTCTTGTGCATAAATTGAAATAGCAAAAAAAACTAATAAAAATATAAACTTTATTTTTTTGAAATTTAACATGTTTTTCTCCTTAAAAATTAATAAAATAATTTTCGGTATTTTATAGTATATATTAAGATAAGACAATAAATATGGATTTCTTATATATCAAGGAGTTTATTATGATTGATGTGCATGTTCATTTTAGAGACGGTGTTCAAAGTGAAAAAGAAACTATAAAGCATGGCTTTTCTGTGGCACACCAAGCAGGAATACTTTCTTGTTTTGATATGCCTAATACTGTTCCAGCTCTTACAGCAAAAAAAGATATTTTAGCACGGCTTGAATTTGGTCAAAAAATGGTGGAAGAAGTGGAGCAAAAAGCTGTTTATCGCATTTATGCAGGAGTTACTAATTCAATAGAACAAATTAAAGAAATTGTTGAAGTTTATAATGAATTCTTTCCTCGTATTGTAGGTTTTAAAATGTTTGCAGGGCATTCAACAGGAAATATGGGAATACTTGAAAAAGATATGCAACGCACTGTATATGAAACTTTAGTTAAATGCAATTACGAGGGTGTTGTTGCAGTGCATTGTGAAAAAAATGAGTTAATGAAAGAGGAGCTTTTTGATATTGCAAAGCCTGAAACTCATAGCATGGCTCGCCCCATTATTGCAGAAGTGGAATCTATTAAAGATCAAATTGCTTTAGTGAAAGAAACAGGCTTTAGAGGTCATCTTCATATATGTCATATAAGTACAAAAGATGGTGTATCTCTTGTGAAAGATGCAAAAAAAGATGGGATTGATATTAGTTGCGGGGCTACAGCTCATCATGCTCTTTTGAATGATGAAGCATATAAGAAACAAGGTTTATTTGTGAAAATGAATCCACCATTAAGAGATGAAAAAAATAGGAAAGCAATTTTTGATTCTCTTATTTCTGGTGATATTGATTGGATAGAAAGCGACCATGCACCTCATACAATAAAAGATAAAGAAGCTGGAGCTTCAGGAATACCGGGTTTTGCAGGCACACTTTTATTAATTCTCAGTTTGAGAAAAGCAGGTATTTCAGAAGAAAGGCTTAATGCTATTTGTGGTGAAAAAGTGAATAAGGTATTCAAGTTTAACTTGCCAGTTTGTGTGCCAAGTGATGAAAGAATTGCTGAAGTGCTTCCTAAAATACGAAAAGCTTATCCTTTTGATGCGTTTTCTTCTATATAATAGAGCAAAATAGAAGCCCCAATAATTGGGGCTTTATTACTTAAAAGTTATTTTTTATAGATCATACAAGTGGAAGCTTTTTCTACATCTTCTACTGCTTGAAAAAATGCTTCTACAACAGTTGGGTGAGGATATATAGAATGGAGAATATCTTCTCTCTTTGTTTTGTTTGTAACAAGAGTTCCTATTGCTCCTATCATATCTGTTGCTGAAAGACACATCATGCTACAACCTACGAGCCTATCTTCTTCATCAAAAAGAACTTTAATAAATCCTGTTTCACTACCAGAAAGTAAAGATTTTCCATTTGCTCCCATTGGTACTTTTCCAATTTTTACAGAAATACTTTTTGCTTCTGCTTCTTTTTCTGAAATACCAACACTTGCAATTTCTGGAGTTGAATATACACATGATGGAATGATATTTAACTTTTTCTTTTTTGTTTGAGAAGTTAGATTTTCCACTACTAAGCAAGCTTGGTTTTCTGCATTATGTGCCAACATAACATTGCCTTTTACAACATCACCAATTGCAAAAACATTTTCAACATTTGTTTTTAGATATTCGTCTGTAATAATTCCACGCTTATCAAATTCAAGCCCTAAGTTTTCAAAACCTATATCGTTGACATTTGGAATACGCCCAATTGAAACAATCAATGCATCAGCTTCTATGTTTTCTAGCTTTTCTTTTAGTTCATAAGTACAACCAGTTTTTCTGATACTAGTAACTTTTGCCCCATTTATAATTTTGACACCTAGTTTCTTTAAAGCTAATGCTTGTTGCATTGCAATGTCACGATCAAAAGGAGGAAGAATGGTTTTTTCAAGTTCGATAATTGTTACTTCTTTGCCAAGTTTTGCATAAACTGTTGCAAATTCAACCCCAATAACTCCACCACCTATAATTATAACACTTTGAAAATCTATAGGGTTTGGAGAAAGAATGTCATCTGAAGTATAAGCATTTTCTATCCCTTCTATTGGTGGTTTAAATACAGATGAACCTGTAGCTATGATTAAGTTTTTAAATTCTATTTCTTTCCCTTCTATTGAAACAGTGTTTTTAGATTTTATAATTCCTTTTCCTTTAAAAACTTCAACATTTGAATTTTCTAATAGTTTTTCAATTCCATTAATAAGTTTTGAAACAACAGTATTCTTTTTTTCATACATTGTTGCTATGTCATATTTTATATTTTGTGCTGAAAGACCAGCATCATTTTTTTCAAAACTATGAAAGATTTCTGCAACATGCAAAAAATGTTTTGTTGGTATACAACCTCTGTTTAGGCATGTACCACCTAAACTATCTTGTTCTATAAGGGCTGTTTTAAATCCTGCTCTTCCTGCTTTAATTGCAGCGATGTAACCTCCAGGTCCTGCACCTAATACTACAACGTCATACATGTTAATATCCTCCATAAAAGATTAAGTAACTATAATGTTTACATTTTAGCATTATTTTTTGCAAAAATAAAGATATATGATTTTTTGTAAATAGATTTATGTGAAGCTTTATTGATAGGAAGCTTAATAGCATTTTTTAGACATATTAAAGCATAAACTTAATTTTGAAAGTTGAAGTTTTAGCTAATGTTTCTTTTGATATTATAATCTAATTTCTAAAAGCCATTTTGAATAACATGCAATGCAAAACACTATAGTTTCCATATGAAACCAGCGGGTTTTACATGCCATTAACGTACGTTCTCGCTATGGGAAAACGTACGTTAACGATAGGCGAAAACGTGCGTTAACGAGGCCAGATATATGATACTTTTACCCAGTACATTA
>JBQNBK010000087.1:0-7420 GCA_052169975.1 Treponema sp. | reverse complement strand
ATTGTAGATCTAATTCGCCTATTCTCGAAGACATTGAACCAAATCATAGAATACGATGTTTTAGAGCTAGAGAATTAGGTGAAATGTAAGTAAACTTTGAGGAGTGATTATGAGTGTAGGAGAAGTTATTTTTGAAGTTAAAGACTTAGTCCAAGAGTTTACTCATGGTAAATATAGTAAAGTCGTAGTGCATGCTTTGAATGGTGTTTCTCTTTCTGTTTATAAAGGAGAAACACTTGGATTGGTTGGGGAAACAGGCTGTGGTAAAAGCACCCTATGCCGTGCAATTATGAGACTTTATAAACCAACTTCTGGAAGTGTTAAATATAAAGGACGTGACATTACCCGTCTTCATGAATGGAGCTTGCGTGATGTTAGGCGTAGTGTGCAAATGATTTTTCAAGACCCAGCAGATTCTATGAATTCAAGATTGAATGTAGGCTATATAATTGAAGAGCCACTTATTATTCAAACAAAGCTTACTATTGCACAAAGAAGAGAAAAAGCTATGTATCTTTTAAAGCATGTAGGACTTCCTGAAGATGCTTATTTTAGATATCCACATGAGTTTTCAGGTGGACAAAGGCAACGTGTTGCTATTGCTAGAGCTTTGGCATTAGACCCAGAAATTATTGTTTGTGACGAACCTGTTAGTGCATTGGATGTATCTGTTCAATCACAAGTTTTAAATCTTCTTCTTGATATGCAAGAAGAAAGAAATCTAACAGTTATTTTTATATCTCATGGACTTAATGTTGTGCGTCATATGTCTGACCGTGTAGCTGTTATGTACTTAGGTTCTATTATGGAACTTGCTTCTTCTGAAGCTATATATTCAAATCCATTGCATCCTTATACCCAAGCATTAATTGCAGCTATTCCAGAGCCTGACCCTGAAAGAAGAACTAGAAGAATACCATTTACTGGAGAAATACCTTCACCTATTCATTTACCTAGTGGTTGTCCTTTCCATTTAAATTGTAGTAAACGAATTGATAAATGTGCAACAGAAAAACCTGAATATAGAGAAGTTGAAAAAGGTCATTTCTGTGCTTGCCATATAATCTAGTGAGGTTTAGTATGCAGCTTGTTTTGGCTAGGCATGGAGAAAGTGTTTGGAATAAAGCTAATTTATTTACTGGTTGGACTGACATCGATCTTTCTGATAAAGGAAGAAAAGAAGCTATGGAAGCAGGTCAGTTATTAAAATTGAATAATTTTGATTTTGATGTTTGCTTTACTTCTTATCTAAAACGAGCCATACATACATTAAATATAATTCTTGAAGAGATGGATAGGGAATACTTGCCTGTGATTAAGGCATGGCAATTAAATGAACGTCATTATGGAGCCTTGCAAGGCTTAAATAAGACTGAAACAGCTGAAAAATATGGGGAAGATCAAGTTAAGCTATGGAGGCGTTCTTTTGATATTGCTCCTCCTCCACTTCCTGAAAATGATGAGCGTCTTCCATCTTGTCAAAATGTCTATCGTAATATTCCTGCATCTTCTTTACCATCAACAGAAAGTTTGAAAATTACTATTGAGCGTGTTGTTCCCTATTTTGAAAAAACAATTAAACCTCTTATGCAAGAAGGCAAGAAAGTTTTAATTGTTGCACACGGGAATTCGTTACGAGCATTGGTTAAATATTTTGAACTAATCTCTGATAAAGACATTGCAGATGTAAATATTCCAACAGCAATCCCTTTAGTATACACTTTTGATTCTAACTTTAATGTTCTTTCCAAGTGCTATTTGGGAGATGCTGATAGTGTTAATGCAAAAATCAATTCTGTTTCAAAGCAAGCATCACTTTCAAAATAATGATTTTATCCCTTGCCCCAATGGCAGACATAACGCATCTAGGGTTTAGATGCCTAGTTGCAAGTTTTTGTTCTCCTGACCTTTTCTTTTCTGAAATGATTCATAGTCCTTCTTTACTTTCTGGAGGACATTTTGAAAAATGGTACATTAAAACATACAGTGGAGAAAACTTAGTTTGGCAACTAACATCTAATGAAGTGGACACAGTAAAAGAAACAATTCCCATATTATTACAAGAAGGAGGGCTGGGCATTGATTTAAACATGGGCTGTGCTGCTCCACATATAGTTGCAACGGGAGCAGGTTTTGCTTGGGTTAAAAAACCAAAAGCTGAAGTGAAAAAACTACTAGAGAATGCCCGATGTGCAATTGATAAATACCCAACAAAAACACTTAGCGTAAAATTACGACTTCCATCAGAAAATTATGCTGATCTTTATGATTTTTGCATGCTTTTAGTGGATTGTGGTGTTGAAAGAATAACATTACACCCGCGCCTTCAAAAAGAAAGATACACAAGGTGCCCTCATTATGAATATATTGGAAAACTTAGCGAAGCCTTATCCATTCCTGTTTTTGGAAATGGGGACATAAAAACCCATGATGACATTAAAAAACTAAAAGAGAAATTTCCCAAAGTGGCTGGTTGGATGATCGGGCGGGAAGTGATTAAAAAACCTTGGTTTTTCTTGGAAAATGAGACACCTATAGAAATAGATTTATTCAATGTTGCTAGTATGTTTATTCAGCTCCTTCAAGAAAAGCAACCTAATGAATTCTATCTTTTAAGAGCAAAACGCTTTTTTAGCTATTTTTGTGATAATTTTAGCTTTGCCCACTACATAAAAACAAAAGTATTAAACACAAAATCAGTGGATGAAATATTGCCAATACTTATGGATTACTTTAACGAAGTGCCACAAGACAAGACATTATTGCTTAAAGGTAGTAGCAATTGCAATTAGCTCATCTTTTTGGTTTTTGCTAGGGTCTTCCAAAACAACATTTAATAATTTATTTAGCACTATTCCTAAGCTAGGCCCTGCCTTAAAACCATGAGTTAATAAATCATTCCCTGTAATTGCAAGCTCTTTTAAGCTTAAAGCATGTTTTTCTTTTATGATTGTTTCAATTTCGCTTTGTAATTTTTCTAGGAGTGCAAAATATGGGTTTTTAAAACACGGGTCAGATGGGCTTAAGATTGAAGCATGTTTTAACATTAAAACATCATTTATATGTTCTTTACCAACATCTTTAAGAAAATGCCTAATTTTAATAGGGGTGTCTAAGACTGTTGCATCAAAATCACAAAATTTAACTAAGTGACTTACAGTTTCAACAATTTTGTTTGAATATTTTAGCCTTTTTAAGATGCTTATTATTTTTTCGATTGACTTTTCTTCTTTGTAAATATAAGAAAATAATACTGTTAGCCTTAAATCAAGTCTTTCGCTTGTAACATAAGACATTTGAGAAAGTAAAGCTTCAAAATCTTCTTCTTTGATTTTAGAGGCTTCGTCTAAGAATACAGAAAAAACCCTAGTTGCTTTTAGAAGCCTTAACGAACCAAAAAAATATCTTGCTTTTAATATCTTATTAAACTCTTCTTGAATCCTTTCAATTGAAACCTTTGCTATTTTTTCTAGTGAATGGCATATTGCATAAAGTGTTTCAGTTTCAATTTCAAAACCTAATTGCCCTGCAAACCTTATAGCCCTTATAGGACGTAAGCCATCTTCAGAAAACCTCATTAATGGTCTTCCTACAGCACGGATAAGCGATGCTTTTATGTCATCCTTTCCATCATATGGGTCAAAAATGGTGCCGTCAGGCAAAGATGCTGCAATGGCATTCATTGTGAAATCGCGTCTACTCAAATCTTCTATAATAGAGTTGCCAAAAACTATTTTGTCGGGGTGCCTTGCATCGCTATATCCTTCATCACGTCTTAGTGTTGTGCATTCAATATTTTTGCCCCTAAAGCGAATAGTTACAGTGCCGTGTTCTATGCCTGTAGGTATTGTTTTTTTGAAAAGCTTAGAAACTTCTTTTGGCTTTGCATCTGTTGCAACGTCTATGTCATAATTTTCTCTTTTCAAATATCTATCACGCAAAGCTCCACCAACTAAGTATAAAGAAAAGCCTGCATTCTTAAATATATTAGCTAAATCAATTAAGTCTTTATCCACTTCTATTTTTTCACACATTGCCATCATTATACCAATGTTATGTGTGTGTGTATAGAAAAGCTATAAGAGAAGTTTTTTCAAAATATTTAATAAAAAATTTGACAACTGGAAATGTGTATTATAGACTAAATATATCCCCAAATTTTTTAAAGGAGACGCTTAAAATGAAAAAGGTTTTTAGACTTTCTATGTTTGGCTTGGCTTTATTAGCCATATCATTTATGAGTTGTAATCAGGGTGTAGGAAAGAATAAAGATTCTGAAACCTCGATAGAAGACCCAAAATTAGACTTAGTTTCTTTAACTATTCATTCAAACGAAGTAGACTCAAGCACTTGGAAAGGGAATATTCCTAATAAAGAAACTGCTATAACTAAAGATAACATTGTTGCAGTTTTTAACTATGGCTCTAAAACAAACCAAACAATAAAAGAAATAAATGTTAGGTATGAAGGAAATTTTGAAGTTGGTGTTGAAAAAGATGTTTTCTTAAATATTCCTGCTTCTAAAGGAAACTATAAGGAATGGAACCAAAAGGTTCAAATTACAAGGCTTTCACAAGGCATAAAGCCTATATTAATCAATGGTTATTATGTTGATGATAAATTAATAGTAGATATCACAAAAGAATATTTAATAGATAAAGATTCTTGCACTGTTAAGATAACAGTTCCAAAAGCTTATGCAAATGTAAAAATTGCAGGTGAAGATGTTAGTTATGTTGCAGGTGCTACACCAGCTGACAATGGTTCTTATTCAAAAGAGATTAAAGGCATCACTAAAGGAACACTAAAACCAGTAGTTATAAAAATAACTGATCCTAACCACACAAATAGCCCATTAATCAAGACTCTTAAAATTAAACATAATGATCCTTCTGCTTATAAACCTATTGAAATTACTAGAATTGATGTTGGATCTGAAATATATCGGCCTGCAAGCAAAGTGGAAGGAAAAACCTTTCCTCTTATTACTGGTGAAGAATTGTCTCTTTCAGTTTTCTTTAAAACACCTTGTAAAGGCAAAGAAAGGATTAGGTTTGTGGTAGGTGATGGGCAAGGAGAGAAAACTGCGGAAGTTAGCGTAACAGGCAATAGAGCAAACCATACATTTTCTTCAATTAAATCAGGTGAGCATGATGTTAAAATTGAACGCCTTGTGCAAGATGTAGTTAAAGATACATATAGCTTTAAGGTAAAGTATGGAACTAAATTAGAAGACATTAAGGTTGCTAGTCTTAAGATTGAAGATGAAGGAAATAATGTAGGGCAAACTTTTAAGAAAACTGGTGGACATGGTGCAAGAGGATTAGGTGAGTTAAAACTAGCTGATGATGCTTTTCTTTATGAATATATCTTTTCTTCTGGAGATAAGATTAGCGTAACTATTGATGTAATAACTGAGGATGTCACTTTGCAATATCGTCTTAAAGGTGGTAACTGGACTTCAATAAGTGACAAAACTAAAACTGATATTGCCATTCCCGAAGGCACCCATGTTGTGGAAATTAAAATAACAAAAGCAGGCTTTAAGGATACTATCTATAAATTTAAAGCTGGTAAAAAGGCTATTAAAATTAAGTCTATAACTATTGGTTCTAACACTTATAATAGTTGGGAGGAGTTTGCAGCAAAGGATACTATTAATGTGACAGAAGACAAGGTTACAATCATAGCTACTTGGGAAAACACAGAAGTTGTTACTGCAACATTGAGAAAAAGTGGGGTAAAAATAGCTGGTGCTATATCTGGAAAAACTGCAACATGGTCTAATGTGCCTCTTGAAGCAGGCGAAACAGAGCTTAGATTGACTTTTGAGATGCCAGAAACTCAGTGGAAAAACAAAGTGTTTAAGGTTAAAAGACCTAGTAGCCCAGAATCAAACACTAGTCTTTCTGAAGTGAAAATATTTGCATATCATAGAGAATTGCTTTCACCTCAAAGGGTTGAATGGCCTTTTGCCAAAGATGGAATGAATGAGTTTGATCTTTACATAAAGCCTGAATCTAGCGAAGTGAAAAGTGTTAAAATGAAACTTCCTTCTCAAGCTACATTGCAAAAAATAACTAGCGGATATTATGATGGTTATTATAAAGCTAACTTTCCTATTTCAATTGGTGGCAAAATAGTATTTGAAGTGGAAGCTAAAGATGGCTCTAAAAAACAATATTTTATTGATAGAGAAGGAAAATATAAAACAGGCAACCCAACTTCTATTAGCCAAACAACATTTTTAGAAAAAAACTATGTTTATTATAGTGATAGCTTACCTACAAAAACATCTGATAAAAAAGTTTTTGATACAAATTCCTTTTTAGCTGAAGTTGAATTTTCAGAAAATAAGATATATTTAATGTTTGATTTACCTCATTACAATGGAATGGAAGATGCAGAATTTAGTGAAGGTGTAACACTTGTTGATCTTGATAAAAAAGCTAAATTTGATAATTACAGTGTTTCTTATGATACTTCTAAAATGGCAGTAGGCGAGTCAAAAAATATTGAAATACACTTAAAATACAAAACTTCAACAAACGAAGTTATTGACTTATTCCCAAAATATGCAAAATATACAGTTAAAGTAACTAAAAAATAGGAATTAAAGGGAAGGGCTTTTTCTCAAGCTCTTCCTTTTTTTTGTTTATTGTTTTTTAATTTTAATAACCCCAATAAATTCTAATTTACTATATAAAGGCTTAAAAGAAGGATCGTTTCCATATGTTGCAGCATACATGCTAACATACCAATATTCATCTTCTTCTGTACTGGAAGAAGGTGCAGCTTGCACGTCTTCGTCCGAAGAAGTGATATCATCTTTTTTAAAGTCTTTGGCATTGCTACGGATAGGAACACCTATTTTAGCATTATCGATATAAAAGCCTACTTCTTCACCTGTATACTCTGTAAGCCTTATTTTAACCTTTCTATTTGTTGCGTGTTTTTTGATTAGGGGGCGCTCATTTGAGCTTATATTTTTGAGTGAGAGGATCTTGTATTTTTTTGTTTCGAGTAAGTATATGACGCTAACACTTGGATTATCTTCATCATATTTATATATTTGAGAATAATCAGAAGAGCTTTCTTGTTTTCTTTCATATATTCTATAGTATACTTCAAAACCACGAACATAATTAGCAACACTTGCATTTTTTGTTTCTGAAGTTTCAAACATAAGGTATTTATTGGAATCATCTTCAGATTCGTAATTATTGTTTAGTATTCTTGGTGGTTCTAAATATGTAATAGTGTCTAGCCCACAAGAAAAAGCTAATAAAGAAAAACTAAAAATTATAAACGCTTTCATAAACTACATTTTATATTTTTTATTAATACTTAGTTAAGTAGGCAAAACATGTAAGTATTTTTATAAAACTCTAGCTAGAGTTTAAAAATACTCTAGCTAGAA
>JBQNBK010000086.1:0-7560 GCA_052169975.1 Treponema sp. | reverse complement strand
TTATGGGGCAGTATGTTAGGACTGAAGTGCACTCTGCACAAGGACGCTCTGATGTGGAAGTAGAAACAAAAGATGCAATCTATATCTTTGAGTTTAAGGTGGCTGGTAAGCCAGCTGATGCAGTTGCACAAATAAAGAGTGCAGGCTATGCAGATAAGTATGAAGCTACTAATAAAAATGTCTTTCTTATTGGTGCTAGTATTAGCCAAGATATGCGGACATTAGATACTTGGAACATTGAGAAAATGAGATAGGCGAGTTCAACTTTTATAGAAAGCTATAAGGATTCTGTTTTAGCAGATGGCGATTTCAACCTTACAATTTAACACAATATTGAAACTGCCATCTGCTAAAACACCCCTATAATTCTTGATAATTTAAAATGCTTGATTATATTTAATACGTCTTATGTATAACGATAAAAAGGAGTGTTATTATGAAAGAAATATTTTGTATAAAAACAATATTGGGAGAGTAAAACACTATAAGTTATTGCTTTGCCTAACTTTAGGCGTGTTGTTGTTTGCAATTGGTTGCAGACAAACTAATAGCGGAGGGCAAAATCAGATAAGCCAATAGAAACAAACGAAATCACAATTACAGTTAAAGGGGATGTAGGTTTAGAAGTTAAACAACCTAACTTCTTCAAGTTCAAAAAAAATTCAAGTTGGAAAGAGATCAAAGAAAAAGCAATTGAAAAAATCATAAAAAGCCAAGAAATAAAAGAATGGCGACTTAAAGATAAAAATGGGACTGTGTTGCAAGATAGCACAACCTTTGAAAAAGATGAGATAGTTTTTGCTGTTTCAAAGGGAAAGACTGTAGGCTACGAAGTTGAACATCTAAAAGAGAATATTGAAAATGATGAATATGCAGTGTCTGAAAAAGAACAAAAAACAGGAGAAGCAGGAAAAAACACAAGTGCAGAAGCTAAACCATATGAAGGTTTTAAGGCTCAATCATTTACTCAAACTGTAATTAAAGCAGATGGTTCAACTGTTGTTCAAATTAAATACAAAAGAAATGTTGTTTCCCTCATTCTTGACCTAGATGGAGGAAACACCAGCACAACGTTAAAAAATGGAGAAGGTGGTAAAAAACTACTAGAAGGTAAGTTTGGGGCTATAGTTGAAGTGAAAGAACTCAAAAAAGAAAGGTTTAAATTTGAAGAATGGGAACCAGCATTGCCCCATACTTTTCCTGCTACAAACCCAAATGCTACATATAAAGCAAAATGGAAAAAACTTATTTGCTATGTAACAATAGCAGGAGATGAACGCGTGAAAGTAGCAGAACCTGAATATATTGATGTTACTATCCTTAAAACATTTGGAGATATAAAAGCAGAAATACTTAAAAAAACTAGCTTAAAAGCTGAATGGCCAGATGTAGATTACACTTTTTATGATTGGAGAATAGGTGGAGAAGATGGCGAGGAAATGCTTGATACTACTCCAATAAAAGATGACATGGTTATTTATGCTAGAACAAACTATAAGAGATTTAAAGTTACTGGAACTAAACTTGAAGGTTATGAAGGAGAAAAGCCTAAAGGCTGGATATTTATTCCTAAAGAGATTACTGAAATTGGAAAAGATGCTTTTAATAATTGTAATGAATTAAAAACTGTGAATTTAAGTGGTTGTGTTGAGATAGTTAACATTGAGGAAGGTGCTTTCAGAAGCTGTAAAAGTCTTGAGAGTATAGATTTATCGCCATGTACTAAGCTTACAAAGATTGGGAAAGGTGCTTTTTATAGTTGTAGCGAGTTGAAGACTGTGAATTTAAGTGGTTGCACTGAACTTATGAGCCTTGAAGGTGGAACTATTGCTGGTAATGGTTATGGATCTTTTAGCAGCTGTAAAAGTATTGAGAGTATAGATTTATCGTCATGTACTAAACTTAAAGATATTGGGGTAGGTGCTTTTGATAAGTGTATTAAGCTAAAAACTATAGATTTATCATCATGTACTAAGCTAGAAAGTATTACGCGTCTTGATTTTTCTGGTTGTAGCAAAGCAGAAGTAAAATTGCCTACTAGCATTAAAGAAATAAACGAGGCAGCTTTTGGTAAAGATTCAACTGACTACTGCAACAAAGTGCTAGTGCCAAATGAGACAATCAAGCAATTGGTTATAGCTTCAAAGTATCCAGAGGGTAGGATTAAGTTGTATTAGTAGGCTTTGCTATTAGTAAAACTCTCTCTCCTTTTCTTAGGAGAGAGAGTTTTTAGGAGTTTTGATATGGGGAAAGAAAAAACATAACAGTTTATTTTTATCGCATAAATAAATAAATAAAAATAGCACAATGTTTTTAGCTTCAGAAATATAAGAGTAAAGATATTCAAAGTTTTCTTGCAGACTTCACAAAGATGACAAAATAAAATGTTTACAGAGGTAACATATTTTATTACCTTTTAAATCTCACTCCTTTCAATATATTTATAATTCATTAATCCATATTAATATAAAAACATTATTTATTGACTATTTAAACATTTTTGTATTATATTCAATGTGTCTTATATATAACGATAAAAAGGAGTGTTGTTATGAAAGAAACTATTTTGCGTAAAAGCAATATTGTCGGGTGGGGGTATATCGTAATAAGTTATTCCTCTGTCTAGCTTTAGGAGCGTTGGTGTTTGCAATTGCTTGCAAACAAGCTAGCAATAGTGAAAAGCAAAAGCCAACAGAATTAAAAGAAATCACAATCACAGTCAAAGGGGATGAAGGTGTAACGGTCAATAAATTAAACACAATCAAAATCAAAAAAAGTCTAAATCTAACATGGAAAGATATCAAAAACCTTGCAGAAGCTACGCTTACATTAAAAGGAAACAAAGACATTAAAGAGTGGCGAATTAAAGGTGTAAATGGCAAACTATTGCAAGATGGCACAACCTTTGAAAAAGACGAGACAGTGTTTGCCATAACAAAAGATAAAGAACCACCCAAACCACCAGCAAATCTCATAACCATTACAATAGAAGCTGATGCAGGCTACACATTTAAAGAAGCAACGCCTTGCACCATAGAAATAGCAAAAAACACAACATGGGCTAGATTAAAACCACAAGCAAAACCAAAAATTGAATTAAAGAAAGATTATAAAGAAGATAGTTGGAAGCTAGGCGGAAAAGATGGCGAGCTAATAGGAGAAGGCAAAGAGTTCAAAGAAAATGCAACAGTCTTTGCTGTTTCAAAAAGAAAGGTTGTAGGCTATAAAGTTGAGCATCTAAAAGAAAATATTGAAGATTCTGAATATACCGTATTTGAAACAGAAACAAAAACAGGAGAGGCTGGAAATAATACAAATGCAGAGGCTAAACAATATGAAGGTTTTACATCACAAGGTTTGGCTCAAAGTGTAATCAAAGCTGATGGTTTAACGGTCGTTCAAATTAAATATAAAAGAAACATTGTTTCCCTCATTCTTGACCTAGATGGAGGAAGCACCACAACAATATTGAAAGATGGGCAAGATGGAAACAAACTATTAACTGGAAAGTTTGAAAGTGAAGTGAGCATAATGCCCCCTACAAAGCAAGGTTTTCGATTTGAAAGTTGGAAGCCTGAGCTACCAACTCATTTTCCTGCAAATGATGAAAGAGTACACACTGCAAAATGGAAAGCTAAGACGATATATAGGGTGACCATAAAAGGAAATGAGCGTGTTAAAGTTGCAGAACCTCAATATATAGATGTACCAATTGGTAGCAATAAAAAAATTGAAGACATAAAAGCTAAAATAATTGCAAAGGTAAGCTTAAAGCCCGAATGGTCAAGTGAAGACTATTGCTTTTATGACTGGAGAATAGGCGGAGAAAAAGGGGATGAAATGTTGGATGCCACTTTAATAACGGATGACATGGTAGTCTATGCTAGAACAAATTATAATAAATTTAAATTTAGTGGAACGCATATATATTGTGAAGAAGAAAAACCTAGAGGTAGGATATTCATTCCGTGTGGTATTATTGAGTATAAAGCTTTTCAATGTTGCACAGATTTAACAGCTGTATATTTATGTGATAGGCTTTTGGGTGTAGGTCCTGCCATATTAGATTTTGCTTTCTCAGGATGTACAAGTCTTGAGAGCATGGATTTATCAAAATACACTGGTGGTGCATGGATTGGTCAAGGTGCTTTCTCTGGTTGTGGCAAACTAGAGATAAAGTTACCTGCAAGTATTACAGAAATTGGACTACATGCTTTTGGAAAAAATTCATCCACCTACTGCAAAAAAGTACTCGTGCCAAATGAAACAGTAAAGCAATTGGTAAAAGATTCAGGTTATCCAGAGGAAAGGATTGAGATATATCACTAGAAGTTAATGTATTCCTCTAGTTCAAAACTAGGGGAATGTATATTTAAAAACATTTTATAAAATAAATAGGAGAGGTAATATTATGGAAGTTAAGGGAATATCTATAAAGTTTTTGTGTGATATGAGAGTGTTAGAAATTCCATTTTTTCAACGTTCTTATGTTTGGGAAAAAGAAATATGAGCTTGAACATATTATGCCTAAAAAATGGAAAGAATATTGGGATAATGTGACTTATGTTGATGAAAATGGTCTTGAGCTTCCTGAATCTCCAGATAGTTATGAAAAAAGAGAGAGCAAAATAACTTCTGTTGGCAACATGACGCTTCTAACATCAAAATTAAACAAAGATGTAAGAAATTATAATTTTAAGAAGAAGATAGAAGGAGAAGGGAAAAAGCAAGGAATTAAAAAATATGCTTCTCTTTCGATTACATCTAAAGATATTATTGAAGAAGTTTATAATCGAGATATAGAGTGGAATGAGTGTGCCATAGCTAAAAGAGCAGAAAAACTGGGCAATGAAATAGTGGAAATTTGGGGAAACAAATAAAGAGATTAACGATAATTTGTAAAGGTTTAAGTGCAAGACACCAAAGCTTATATTTGGTGCCTGCATGTTCTTCATGCAAGGCTTAACCTATAGTCTTGTAAATGCTAACACATATGTAAGTAATTAATTAAGAAATTAAATACTACTAGAAAAATACCTATATATAAAGCATACAACTTTACCCCCCATCTTGTCTATTATCAACTTTATGTATACTATAGCTACCATATTGTTCAATAATTAAAAATGGAGAGGTGTATGAGACGTGAACATGACCTATTAGGTGAATTGGAAATTGCTGATGAAGCATATTATGGTGTTCAAACTTTTAGAAGTGTAGGCAACTTTAAGATTACAGGAGTTAAGCTTTCTAACTATCCTGATTTTGTTAAAGGTTTGGCTATGACAAAACAAGCTGCAGCAGAGGCAAACCATGATTTGGGATATTTACCAGATGATGTGCACAAGGGAATGATTCAAGCTTGCAAAGAAATAATAGAAGGCAAGTTTGATGCAGAGTTTGTTGTTGACATGATTCAAGGTGGAGCAGGAACTTCAACAAACATGAATGCAAACGAAGTGATTGCTAATAGATGTAACGAAATATTGGGAGGTAAAAAAGGAGAGTATAAGCCTTGTCATCCTAATAACCACGTAAACTATGCACAATCCACTAATGATGCATACCCTACAGCTGCAAAGATGGGCTTAGCTTTGAGTAATGCTAAGTTAATTGCAGAGCTTGAACGCCTTATAAAAGCATTTAGAGAAAAAGGAAAAGAGTTTTCTTCATATATAAAGATGGGACGCACTCAATTACAAGATGCCGTGCCTATGACGTTGGGGCAGGAATTTGAATCCTATGCCGCTTCTTTAGAAAATGAAATAAGACTATTGAAAGAAGCTGAAGCCAATCTATATGTTGTGAACATGGGAGCTACCGCTATTGGAACAGGTATTAATAGCGATCCTGATTATCCTGCAAAGGTTGCAAAACATCTTTCTAGCATAACAGGCTTTAATATCACAATAGCTAAAAACTTAATTGCTGCAACCAACGACACATCTGATTTCTTAACATATTCATCTCAATTAAAAAGACTTGCAGTGAAAGTTTCTAAGATTTGTAATGACTTACGCTTACTTTCTTCAGGACCTAGAACAGGACTTTATGAAATTAAACTTCCACCTATGCAACCGGGTTCTTCCATTATGCCCGGCAAGGTGAACCCTGTTATTCCTGAAGTTGTAAACCAGGTATGCTTTAGAGTTATTGGAAACGATACAGCTTGTATGATGGCTGCAGAGGCGGCACAACTTGAACTTAATGTATTTGAACCTGTTATGATATATTCACTTTTTGAAGATATTTCTTTGTTAATCAATGCTTTTGTAACATTGAGAGAGCGATGTATTGTGGGAATTGAGGCTAATGTTGAGCGTTGTAAAGACATGGTACATCACAGCATCGGTTTGGTTACAGCTCTAAACCCAATTTTAGGTTATGAAAAGTCAAGCGAAATTGCAAAGGCAGCATTAAAAGAAGGTAGAGGTGTTTATGAACTCGTTCTTGAGAAAGGTTATCTTTCTGAAGATGAACTAAAAGAAGTGTTAAAACCGGAAAACATGACACAACCTAAGAAGATGAAAAAATAATTGTTGTATTTTGAATATTTTGATGTTATACTGATAGGCAGTTAGTTGCAGTAGTAACTTTAGTTTTTTGTTAGGAGGTTTTTATGGAAGAATGCAAATTTACTATGCCACTTTTAGGTGATGATTTTCCATCACTTAGTGTGCAAACAACACATGGTGCAATGAACTTGCCGGGAGATATGAAAGGTTCTTGGTTTGTTTTATTCAGCCATCCGGCAGATTTCACACCTGTATGTACAACAGAATTTGTCGGTTTTCAAAAACTCATGCCGGAATTTGAAAAGCTCGGTGTTAAGTTAATTGGTCTTTCTGTAGATCAAGTGTTTAGCCATATTAAATGGATTGAATGGATTAAGGAAAAATTGAATGTTTCAATTACTTTTCCGGTAATTGCGGCAAACGATTCTGTAGCCAATGCTTTGGGTCTTTTGCACCCAGGTAAGGGAACAAATACAGTACGTGCCGTGTTTATTGTTGACCCTAATTCAAAGGTGAGATTGGTTTTATACTATCCACAAGAAGCAGGTAGAAACATGGATGAAATTTTGCGTATTGTGAAAGCTTTGCAAGTGTCAGACAAAAATGGTGTAGCCATTCCTTGTAACTGGCCAAACAACTGCTTAATTAAAGACCATGTGATTATCCCACCAGCTTCAAACATGAAAGATGCAGAAGCTAGATTAAAGCAATATGAAGGCTTTGATTGGTGGTTCTGCCACAAAGGGCTTTAATTGATGTTGGATTAATTCCATAGTATTATCTAAAGGCTAGAAGCTTTTTAAGTTTCTAGCCTTTTTTATTATCTTTTACTATAATTAATGCATGTGCAAAGAAGAAAAAAAAGAAACAATTACTAGAGAATATAAAAACTCAGTGTTTGTAGATTTATTTACTTCTTATGAATCTCCTATTTCTTTGTATAATGCTCTTTCTTTTAGCAATGTATCAAAAGATACTAAAGTTAAATCGTTACAAATATCCAATGCACTTTATACATCTTTGCGTTGTGATCTAGCTTTTACTA
>JBQNBK010000085.1:0-7568 GCA_052169975.1 Treponema sp. | reverse complement strand
CATAAAATGTTCTTTCACAATATCTGTGTAAAGCCATTCTTGCATAGCTTTAAAGTCACTCATACAACTATTCCCCCTAAACCACAGCATCAAAGGCTTAAAGCCTTATGACACAATATGGAAATTTCTCAAAATGATTTTTAAGCCACGCATATTATACTAAATAAATAAAATTATGTCATTAAATAAAAAAGTAATTATTAAGAATATGATATTTGAATCTTTTATAATTTTTTAAAATAAAGTTGGTTCTATATTAGTTTTTTCTAAAGAAAGTAAATATTTTTTTCTTTCAAGACCACCACCATAGCCTGTAAGACTTCCATTCCATCCTACAACACGATGACATGGAATAATAATTGAAATTGGATTATGCCCAACAGCCTGCCCCACTGCTTGTGAAAGCCTTGCTATTTTGTCTTTTGACAATGCTTTTGCAATATCTCCATACGAACACGTCTTTCCATAAGGAATATCGCACATAAGCCTACACACTTTTTGCCTAAACTCTGTGCCAGTGAAGTGCAATTTCGGTGTAAAATTTGGCTTTACACCTGAAAAATAAATATCCAACCACCTCTTAGTTTCATCAAAAAATAAGTTGTTATCTTCTTTATATAAAGCTATGTCTTTAGGTAAATATTTTCCATTATCAAAATGAATCCCTGTAAGCCCTTCATTGCTAGAAGTTAATAAAAGGAAACCAAGTGGTGATTGATAATAAGATAGATAATTCAAAAGAGCCTTATAAATTATATAATATCTTTTGGAACAAAAGCTCTTCACCAAAAGCTCGCCTAGCTTTTAATATAGCATCACGTTGAGTTTTTCCAATGCTTGAATATGTTAAATCAAAGGCTGTTACTTTTTTGTTTTGTCTTAGATTCCAGATATTAAGAAAACCTTGAATCTCTGCTTCCCACGAACCATCTGCAAGACGTGCAACTTTTGTTATATAAGTTTTTCCATACAAATAAAGTTCAACTGCTCCATTAAAAGTCTTTTTTGCATTTTCAACTATTTCCATCTCATTAACATTTGCCAACTCTGCAAAAGAAGCAAGACCAGTTCGTGAAAAACCATTTTTCATTAATTGCATCAAAAGATGTTTTGAGCTTGTGTTTTCATTCACAATAGGTTTTTTATCTTGTTCATAATCAAGAATTGCAATTGCAGAAGAAAAACGTCTATTCCCAGTTGCAATTTTATAATCAAAACTTGCAGTAATTCTATTTCTAACTTCTTCATTAATACTTTTATTGATTAAATTAAAATCTTCTTCAAGTGTGTCTGTTTTGAATAAGTTTAAAACAATGTTTAATGAACCATCAATAGCAAAAGCTGATTTGGGAGCCACAAAAGAAACATAACCAGCTTCATCAGCTACAAGCTTTTCATAAGCAAGCACTACCTCACCATTTTTATTAATTGGGTATGCCACAATAAATTCAAGGTCTTTTAATACGGAAAGGTCTTCCATATTTATTTGTGCAACAAATGAACTTTTAAAATCTTTATTTGCATTTGTAGGGGCTGGAATAGAAGAAGGAATAAGAGTCAAACTTTCAAAAAGACTTGCATTTTCATTTATAAAATGACAAAACTGTATTTTTGCATTTGTAAAAGAAAAATCATTTTTCTTTTCTAAGATAGTCTTAAGGGTTAATGGAGTTACTTCTTTAACTTTCTCAAGAGATTGTTTCTTTGTTTTTTTGTTTTCTTCAACTACACTTTCATTAGAATTAACACTAGGTTTCAAACTAGCACAACTAAAACACAAAAAAAGGAAAATAGCTAATATAATCTTGTTCAAAATAATTCTCCTAAAACTTAAAGAGCTCTTAAAAAGAAGCTAAATGAAAAAATGGCAACATACCGTTTCATTAAATCGTCAATAAATTACAAAAACTTTAAATTCACAATAGCTTATGCAAAAGCAAAAGTTCTTTCTAATTCTGCAAAAGCCTCGCATAAAAAACTATTTAGTAAAAATAATCCTTTCCTTT
This sequence comes from Treponema sp., assembly GCA_052169975.1. Taxonomy (GTDB): domain Bacteria; phylum Spirochaetota; class Spirochaetia; order Treponematales; family Treponemataceae; genus Treponema_B. The sequence continues at coordinate 5,562 of JBQNBK010000085.1, read as the reverse complement.
CTAATGTTACAAAGTTTTTATCAATTTTCAGTAATTTTTTTTCAAGCCATTTCTCAATTGTGTTTGGAATCATTTGAACTATATCAAAACCAAAACGCTGGTTAAACCTATCTCTATCCAAGCCTTTCGTGAGCCGAAACGCCATCATAATTGTATCTTTAAGCATATCCATCTTACTCACATTTTCCCATTGATATGCTTTTTTTCTATCTTTTATTTTTAGATAATGTTGTAAATCTGTAATCCCTGTAAATCTTACCCCACTAATATCTTCATTAATAATATTACCAGTGCCTCCTGCACCAATCCCAACATAGTTATCAAGATTCCAATAAACAAGATTATGCAAACATTCATGTTGCCCATTATATGAAAAATTTGAAACTTCATATCTAATATAATTTTCTTTTTCAAGATATCTAGCTCCACTTTCCCACATTTTAGCATTATACATTTCAGTTTTTTCATCTTGCTTATAATGAGAAACTAATTCATATAATGAAATATGTTCTGGTGCTATTTTGCTAGCAATCTTTAAATCTTCTAATAAGCTATTGCAAGTTTGCCCATGTAAGCCTGCAATAAAATCTAAAGACAATATTCCTTTCCAATATAAAGAAACTTTTTCCAATGCTTTAAGTGTCTGTTTCTTGCTACCTCGCCTATTTTCATTTTTTAAAACATAATTAGAAAAAGATTGAATTCCTAAAGATAATCTATTAATTCCACCTTTAAAAAAAGCAATAAGGTGTTCTTGAGTTATATCTTCAGGATTCCCTTCTATAGTGAATTCTTTTATTTTTTCTTTTTGGCTTTTAGTGATAGAAGAAGCAAGATGAAAAATATCTTCAGGCAAAAGAAGAGTTGGAGTTCCACCACCAATATAAACAGTATTAAAATAATCGATTGAATAAAGCTCTTTAAAAAGCTGAATATCTTGTAGGAGGCAATTAATATAAGGCTTAAAAAAAGATGCATCTTTTTGCACTGTGGAAAAAAAATCACAGTATGCACAACGTCTTGCACAAAATGGAATATGAATATATAAGCTAGCTTGCATTTAATAGCAAAATATTAGAAAAGCTTCATTTTATTTATTGGCCAATATTTACAAATCACTCTTTGTTTAATTTTTGTCTTTGCCTCAACTTTACCCATAAGCCTTGAATCAAAAGAATGAAGCCTATTATCAGACAAAAGAAAATATTGACCATCACCTAAAGTCATTTCTTCCATTGAACCAGATAATGGTAAATCTTCTTTCCAGTTTTCAACAAGTCCTTCTGTGTTTATGTTATAATCACATTCTGAAACTTCAAACTCAGTTAAAAAATGTTGTTCACCTTTTTGTTTTATATATAAAATAAAGTCTTTCATATAAATTGTGTCACCGGGTAAGCCAACAACTCTTCTTAAAAGATATTTTGTTGAAGTATCATTTTGTTTATTAAATGGAGTATAAAGCTGGAAAGTGAAAAAATTCACTATTGCATTAATTGAAACTTGCAAAATATTATGTCTTTTTTCTTTGTTTTCAACAAAAACTAAAGAGCCACGTTTTAATGAAGAAATACGATATATAGGAGTGCTAAAAATCCTAGAACCAACAGTAAACTCTGGAATCATAGAATCTTGAGTTATCACAAAGGAGCATAAAAAATAGCTTGTTATAAACCAGTATAAAAAAAACACAATAATGATTATTGTGAATATCTCTCCTCTTTTTCTCTTTTCACTATCAAATCTAAACATCATGCACTCCTATTGCAAACGTAAGAAGTGTATTAATTTTTTGCATATTTGTAAACACAGCAATAAACACTCTTTAAGAAAAAAGCAATAATTACACTATAAACTGTTCCAATTCTTTTGTTACTTTATAAATATTTTCTTTATTGCTTTGAGCTATAAAATCAACCTCTTTCATTCCTCTATCATTAATTGCCACAATGTTTTCAATCATTTGTTCAACAGTGTATGTAATAGTATTAGCCAATTCAGATAACACTTTAAGGTCTTTTTGAACAATATAACCTTCATTAAGCATTTCTGCAGAATCTGTATTCATTTCAACACCAGCCTTGCTCACATCATTCATAGCTCTAAGACACTCTTCACTTCTTCCATATTGCTCTTTCATTGTTTGAATAACACGTTCTTCTTGTGAAGAAACAAAGCTTATCATTTTGCCAATTTTTTCAAAGCTACTTTCTATTTGAGGACCTATGCTGTTTAAGTATTCAATCTTTTCTTTTAGGTTTTGCAAAACCTTAACAATATTGCTCCCCTGCTCTCCAGAAGCTTCTGCAAGCTTTCTTATTTCATCAGCAACAACCGCAAAACCTTTTCCGGCCTCTCCTGCATGAGCTGCTTCAATTGCTGCATTCATTGCAAGAAGGTTTGTCTGATTAGAAGTGTTTTGAATAACAGTAATAGCATCCAAAAGACCTTCAGATCTTTCTTGCATAATGCTTGCAATTTCAACAGTCTTTTCTACAAGCTCCTTTCCCTTTCTCATATCCTCATCAAAGCCCCTAACAGCTTCAATATTCTTTTCCGCAGTTTCTGTTACTTCTTTTATTCCTTGCACCATCACTTCAATAGCATCTTGAGTTACTTGAATGCGTTCTGTTTGCATATTTGTGAAAGCTGAAACGTTTTCCAACCCAGAAATCATTTCTGAAACTGTAGAAACAGTATGCACTACATTATCATTATGAGTTTCTAAATTCTTTTTCACATTGTCCGCACTTCCCACTATGTCTTTAAGCACCCCAACTGTTTGAGTTGAGTTTTCTGATAAAGTGATTCCTGTTCGCTCCATAACCTTAGTACTTTGCAATATGTTTTGAATGCTAGCCTTTAGTTTTTCCACCATACTGTTTAAATATTGAGCAACTACCCCAATTTCATCTTTAGTATTTTTTGCTGAAACAGTGAAGTTTCCATTTGAAATTTCTTCAAATACAACATTCAGTGTTTTAAATTTCATAAACAAAAGTCTCATAATCATATTACTAAGCAATATAACAATCACCAAAAGCACCACGCTCCCCAAGATAGAATAACGTAATATTGAAGCAAAAGAAGGAATGTTTTCATTCACTGGTGTAAAGAGCATAAGCTTATACGCAACATTTTCTAATGGTAGCTCTTTTACTGCTACGTTTCCTAACTTTTCATCATTATATATTTTTATATCTGGATGCTTTTCTAATGGCTTCATTTGTTGCAAAATAGAACTCATATCTTCTTTTATCATTTCTTTATTTGAAGCTATGGCAACTTTATTATTTTTATCTAATAGTATTATAAATGAAGAAAGGCTAGGAATACTTTCTTTCATAATGCCTACAATTTTATCAAGATTTATAGCGACACCTGCAAGTCCTATAGTTTTGTTTTCAAAATCTTTTATTTTAAGATTAAAAAAAAGATTAAACTCATTTAATAAAGAATTATGATCTACATTATACATTACATCAGTATTAGCATTTATAGAATCAAAAAACCATTGATCTTTTTCTGTGCCTTTTACAAGGGTTTCTGTTCGTAGATTTCCGTTGTTCATAGCATAGTATTTACCTGTAATGCTAGAAGCAAAAAAGCATGATGTGAAACCTTTATTAGCACTTAAGTTTTTCATTGCACGAAAAGTTAAATCTTTTGCTACTTCATCTGTTTCTTGGCTTTTAATATATTTAATAAGATAATCTTGAAAAATAAAATCATTACTTAATTCAAGACCTACATTAAACTTAGTTTGCAAAGATGCACAACTTGCCTGAGCTATATAAGGCATAGCTTTATATAGATTTTCTTCAAAATATTTTCTAGCACTAAGAGAAGTTAAGGCTAAAACTGTTGCTATCACTAAAACAAAGCTAATTGTAAAAAAAGCATTAATTTTTGTTTTAATTTTCATTATAATCTCCTATATACCCCTAATATAATATCGGCAAAATAAGAAATAAAAATATATCTTTTTAATCTATCAATATAAATAAAGATATTAGATGATTAGTATAAGATTTTAAAAAAATTATACTATTATTTTAAACATTTTAACTCAATGTTTATTATCTATGTAAAAATAAATTAAGAAAACATTTTTAGTTTTCAAAATAGTTTTTTAATGAATCTATTAAATATTCATCATCACTTTCTTTTACTGTAATTAAATGCACTAAAAGCACATTTTCAGAAATTATTGTGATGATAGGTGTTGGCAAATCTCGCAAAAAGTCTTTTATTTTTTCAATATCTTTTGCAGAAATTTCAAGGGCATATGTTGGGAAAGTTATGTCAGGAGAGGTGCCCCCACCTAGTGAAAAAGTTGCTTCTCTAACCTTTGCTATTCCTTCAGGAAGCTTTGCCAAAATTGCTTCTGCTCTTTCTTTTATCTTCTCTTGGTTTTCTTCCAAAACCTTTATTGCAAAAGGCTTTCCACCATTTAAGTAATATACTAAAGTTTCTTCCATTAAAGAAGCCACCGCCTTACCAACTCGGTAAGTTCTCATCAATTGGTGCTTTGCAATTTTTTTTACATAGTCTTTCTTACCAACAACCCAACCTGCTTGGGGGCCACCAAGTAGTTTATCCCCAGAAAAACAAACTAAATCTGCCCCATCTTTTAATAAATTCTTGCAATTTGGTTCATCGGGAATATTAAAAAACAAATTACCCGAACCTTGATCAACTGCTAAAATAACATTTTCAGGAATTGCTTTTTTAATTTCTTTTATAGTTGGTGTTTGGGTAAAGCCTCTTATCTTATAATTTGAAGTGTGCACATATAAAACAAGAGCTGTGTTTTCCGTAATTGCATTTTTTATATCATCTATAGTGGTTATGTTTGTAGTTCCTACTTCAATTAGATGACAACCTGCCATTGCTAATATTTCAGGCACACGAAAACCACCGCCAATTTGCACTTGTTGACCACGTGGCACAATTACTTCTTTTCCTTCAGCAAGGCTTTTCAGCATCAAGAAAACAGCAGCTGCATTATTATTTAATAAAATGGAGCTTTCTGCCCCAAGCAATTGAGCCATTGCCTCTGTTAAAAATTGAAATCGTCCCCCACGCTTTCCTGAATATAAATCCATTTCTATAGAAGAATATTCACTTCCCCTTTGCTTTGCAGCATCCCAAACATTATATGGAAGAGGAGAACGCCCTAAGTTTGTATGAAGAGCAACCCCTGTTGCATTAATAACTCTCTTTATTCTTCTTCTTGAAAACTGTGCACAAACATAAGAAATGCCATCAGCACAACTTTCAAAACTAGGAACATCTTCTCCTTTCTTCACTTTCTCTCTTACGTCATCAAGATAAGAAGAAATAAGCACAGCAACTGTGCTACGCCCCAATTCATTAACATGGAATGTTAATTTTTCAGAACTAAGAAGTTTTTCAACCTGTGGAAGAGATGAAAGATTTTTCAAGTTAGTCTCCATACATTAAAAAAAGAAAATGTTCGAAATTGAAAAATATAAAAAGAAAAACACGGAAGAGGCAGGAATCGAACCTGCCATTGCTAATTTAAGCAATCAACGGTTT
>JBQNBK010000084.1:0-7695 GCA_052169975.1 Treponema sp. | reverse complement strand
CATTTTGGAGAAGGAGCAGAAGATTCTTTTTTAAAGATAGATAATATAGTAATTCCTTCAACATTGTGTAGTGAATGGAAAAATGAAAAAATTATTTTATCTAGTAATATGATTAGTGATGGAGGTTTATTATTTGTTATAGCAAAGAATAGTTATTCTAAACCTATTTTTATATCAAGTACTGCTGATATTCCTGTAGTTAAATTACAAGAAAATAATAGAGGTAAACCTAGTATTGACGCACTTAGTAAAGATAATGGTGAAATAGGCAGTTTAATTAAAATATATGGTAGTAATTTTGGTGCAATAAAAGAAGATTCAGATGTTATTTTTATAAAAGGATATGATGAAAAATTTTCTATTTTGCCAGATGAAAGAGATTTGGAAAATATTGTTTATTGTTCTGATAAAGATTTTGATTTTGACTTTTGGAGTGATGAAGAAGTTCATATAAGAATACCAGATGGAGCAGATTCGGGTTTAATAGCTGTTAAGACAAAAAATGGAATTAGTAATACAATTCCATTTAATATTAAGGGAAAGATAGGAATAAAATCTCTTAAAAATAAAGAAACCTTACTTATTTCTATGGAAACAGAAATTTCAAATGTAAAAGCTGATAGCACTAATACTCTTTTCTTAAGAATTCCATTACCTGAAAATACTAATTCACAATCTAATATTAAAATACTATTTAATGCTCCATCTCCATTAGTACAAAATCATAATGAAGAAACTATTTATCAATTTGATAATATAAAAGAAGATGCAAAAATATCTGTTAAACAACAATATAGTGCTACAACTTATGAAATTCTAAATAATATAAATGTGCATAATGTTTCAACAAAAATTAATAATCAAAAGTTATATGATTATTACACAAAAGAAACAACTTTATTACCTGTAAATGATGCTCAAATTAAAATACTTGCTGCTTCTATAGTTGGTACAGAAAGAAATCCATATAATAAAGCAAAGAAAATATATGAATATATAATTACAAACTTTAATATAGTTAAAGAAATATCTTCAAGTAGAAGTAAAACAGTTTTATCTATGTTAGAAGATAAGACGGGAAGCCCTTATGATATTTCACTTTTATTTTCTACGTTATGTCGTATAAATAATATTCCTTGTGTATCTATTGCTGGAGTAGTAATGAATAATGAAAATAAAAGCCATCTTCATTGGTGGAACGAATTTTATATAAATGGCTATGGTTGGATACCTTTAGACATTGGAATGGCTATGGATATTCCATTTGCTAATGAAATAAAAAATAAAAGAGTATATTATTTTGGCAACCTAGATGCAAATAGAATAAGTTTTTCACATGGGGAAAAAGAAATATTACAAATAACAGCCAATGGAAAGGTATATTCAAGAGAAAGAAATTTTGCATTGCAAAGCTTTTGGGAAGAAGCTTCAAATATAGATTCATATACATGTTTTTGGCATGTACCTCAAATTAATAAAATAAACTAAATATAAAATAATTTTATCAAGCTTTGTTGGAGAAAAAAGTTCATGAATAATATAGTTGTTCATAATAATTCAGAAAGTATATTTAAAAGTGGATTAAATGAAGAATGTGGTGTTGTTGGAATTTGGAATGCTAATGATTTAAATTCAATTAATTCTTTTGACGAGGCAGCACGTCTAGCGTTTTATTCTCTTTTTTCTTTGCAACATAGGGGGCAAGAAGCAGCAGGAATAGCAGTATTAAATGGTAAAAATATTAGAGTATTTAAAAAACTTGGTCTTATAACAAATATATTCAAAGAAGAAGACATTGCTAAGTTGCAAGGCTTTGCTGCAATAGGGCATACAAGATATTCAACAACAGGAGAAAATGTTGTCTCAAATATTCAACCTTTTTATATTCTTACACAGCATGGACCAATAGCATTAGCACATAATGGAAACTTAGTAAATGCCAAAACATTAAGAAAAAACTTACTTGAGCAAGGTGTAGGACTTTCTTCAACATCAGATACAGAAGTAATGATTATGATGCTGGCAGCTGCGAAAGGAAAAACATGGAAAGAACGAATAACTAATTGTATGAAAGAATGGAAAGGTTCTTATTCAATAGTGTTATTAACTGAAGAAGGTTTATATGCAGCTAGAGATCCATGGAGTTTTAGACCTTTATGCTATGCAAAGGTACAAGAAGGAGTATGGGCAGTGGCAAGTGAAAGTTGTGCAATGTTGCCACTTGGTTGTTCTGATATAAAAGAAATTGATGCAGGTCAAATTGTTAGATTTGATAATCATGGAGTAGAAATTTTTAATGCAATTAAAAAGAATGATCCTTTATCGTGCTGTATTTTTGAATATATATATTTTGCTCGCCCAGATAGTATATGGAATAATATACAAATCCATAGTGCAAGAGTGAAATTTGGGCAATATCTTGCAAAATCTTTGCCTGTAGAAGCAGATGCAGTGATAGCAATTCCAGATTCTTCTCGTTCTAGTGCAATAGGATATTCGCAAGTGTCAGGTATAAAATATGATGAAGGCTTTTCTAAAAATAGATATATAGGTAGAACTTTTATACAACCTACTCAAAAACTAAGAGAACAAGGGGTTGCAATGAAGTTCAATGTGCTAGAAAACACTGTAAAAGATAAAAGACTTATAGTTGTTGATGATAGCATTGTGAGAGGAACAACAATAAGAAAATTAATTGGTATGCTGCGTAGTGCAGGTGCAAAAGAAGTGCATATAAGAATAGCTTCACCTCCTATTCGCTTTCCATGTTATATGGGAGTGGATATGGGAAGTAAAGAATGCTTGATAGCCAATAATAGAAGCATAAAAGAAATACAAGAATATATAGAATCTGATTCTCTTGCTTTTTTATCTTTTGAAGGAATGCTTTCTGCAATGAAAGATGAAGGAGCAAAGTGTGGATTTTGTTGTGCTTGCTTTGATGGTAAATATCCATGCGATATAAGTGAAGCAAGTAATAAAGAAGACTTTGAATAATCTTATTATATCAGAATAGATTATCTATTCTGATATAATTTATAGAAGCTTTTTAAGAAGACCATTTGTTGAAATAGTTTTGTATGTAAACAAATGGTGTTCCTTTGTCACCAGAGCCAGAAGTTAAATCACATAATGAACCTATTAAATCTGTTATATTACGTGGAGTTGTCCCTTCACATGCCATCTCTCCCATATTAGAAATATGCTCTTTTTGGTGATTGACAATATATTCAGCAATCTTCTTTTCTTGTTCTTCTTTTGGAAGTCCACTAAAATCATTATCTGCTAGATATTTTAGCTTTACTTCGTTTGGAACCCCAATTAAACCCTTGGTAAAAGCAGGTGAAACAACAGGATCTGCTAATTCCCATATCTTACCAATAGGGTCTCTAAAAGCACCATCACCATAAACTAATACTTCAATATTTTTTCCTGTTTTTTCTAGTATAAGCTTTTGGATTTTCTCAACAATTGAAATAGTGTCTCTAGGGAATAATTTAACTTTTTCTTCATTAGCCTTATTAGAACCTAAAAGACCATATTCTTGGTTATATCCGCTTCCGTCAATAGGAGTTGATAAGACTTCATCCATACCAAAGATTTTATTCGTGCCTGCTTTTTTAAGAATGGTTTTTGTTTTTTTTCTTGAATGAATATCACATACTAAACAAGAAGAGGTTTCTTTTAAAATACTTTTTGGATTGTTAGATAAAATAATTCTGGAGTTCTTATTATATTTTTTTAAGATGGAATCATAATATTCAAGATAATCTATACCTGTGAATTTATGCTTGTATGAACCAAAGCGTTTTCTAAATTCTTCCATATAAAAGCTATCAATTAATGGATTTATTTCTGCTTCTTCTAAAATTGAATCATCAATTAATTGATTACCTACTTCGTCAAAAGGATAACTTAATAAAAGAACAATTTCATTTAATGATTTTGCAAAACCTTCAAGGCATGGAGCAAAGCGATTTCTACTCAAAATAGGAAAAAGAATGCCAATCTTTTCATTCCCAAATTTGTTTTTTATATCTTTTGCAATATTTTCAAATGTTGCATAATTGCCTTGTGAACGTGCAACTACAGATTCTGTTATTCCTAAGATGTCTCCATCTTGAATATTAAAATTCTCATTTTTAGAACTTTGTAACAAAGTATCTACAGCAATTGATGTGATGTCATCACCATTATTTATAATAGGGGCTATTAAACCTCTTGCAACAACTCCAACCGATTTATGCATAAAAAACCTCACCACAGAAGAAGAACATAGATTAAACGCTAGTTATATGGTCTTCTAGTTTTAATCAGTGTTTTCGTAATGCTACTTTCTTTCAATATTAATGTCAATATTCAATGATTATTCAAGGGGTTTTAGCAGTATAAATATTTGAAATTCGAGCCATTCGTATCGCCCGATACGAACTATTAGTATCGCTTGGAGCGAACCTCTAGTAATGAGGATACGAGAGTCTAGTATTGAGCGATATTAGCCTTTCGTATAAGGCGATGTGAGATGTTCCCTTCGCCTTATCTAATGCTCTTAGATGCCTCTATCTAATGGTCTTAGATCGTTCTATCTAAGGTGTTCGGATCGCTCTATCTAAAGGTCGCCACCCGCCTGAGTGGGGCAGGCACACCCGCCTTATTGAAGGGTTGCCACTCACCTGAGTGGGGCAGGCACACCCGCCTTATTGAAGGGTTGCCACTCACCTGAGTGGGACAGACACATCCAGAGCGGATCAGATATTCCGATCCACTCGGATCAGGCATTCCGATCCGTTCAGGATCAGAGATACTGATCCGCTTAAGTCTCTGGAGCAAAACACTATATTTTCGACATGAAAATCGGCCGTTTTTGCATGCCATTAACGTACGTTCTCGCTATGCGAAAACGTACGTTAACGAGACCATATATATGATACTTTTAGGTAGTACATTAGCTAATGTACTACCATAACATTAACTAATGTACAATCGTAACACTAGCTAATGTACTACTATAACACCAGCTAATGTACGAAAACTGCATGCTTAAAGTGTGTTTTGTGGGTAAGTTATTTTGTGAAAAAGAATAAAGAGAAAATCGTATTGATATATAGAAAGAAATAAAACAAAAACACATAATCATTTGCTATAAATATATACTATTTTCCTAATTCTAAACTATAAAAGCAAGCTTGACCATAAAGAAAATATTTTATGTTAGTAAATTGCACTTTTATCTACGTTGAAAACATTAATATTTTAATTGTATAATAATTTCAATATGAGAATATATTTAGCTTCGTCAAATAAACATAAGTATCAAGAATTTAAGCAATGCTTAACTGGTGTTGATTTAGTTATGCCTAGCCAAGAAAATATTGAGTTTTCTCCTTTGGAAAATGGAAGTACTTTTCGTGATAATGCAATGCTAAAAGCTAAAGCATTGTATGATATTGTGAAAGCTCCTGTAATTTCTGATGATTCGGGGCTTTGTGTAAAAGTATTGGATGGAAAACCTGGTATTTATTCTGCTCGCTATTCAACGCCCCCTTCAACTAGTGAAAACATTGCAGATTATGGCATTAATAGGCTTTTAAAAGAAATGGAAGGTCAAAAATATAGAGATGCATATTTTGTTTGTTGTGTTGTTTTATATATGGAAGAAGATAGATTTTTTATCTTTCAAGATATATGTAATGGCAAAATAACAGAAAGCAAAAAAGGAGATGGTGGTTTTGGTTATGACCCAATTTTCTTTATTGAAGAAATGAGAAAAACTATGGCAGAGCTGACTTCTGAAGAAAAAAATACTATATCGCATAGAGGTAAGGCACTTAGGTCTTGCAATATTTTTTTGAAAGATTTAGCTAATTTGAATAGTCTTTAATTTTCTAAAATAGAATCTTTTTTCTAATAATAAACTTATGGAAGAATTATGTACTTGTTTATTACTTTTATTATTATTACTTATTTAGTTGCATTTCTTTTAGTTACTTAAAAAACAATGGAGGAATTATGTACTTGTTTATTACTTTTATTATTATTACTTATTTAGTTGCATTTCTTTTAGTTACTTAAAAAACAATGGAGGAATTATGTACTTGTTGATTACCTTTATTATTATTACTTATTTATTTGCATATTCTTTTAATTACTTAAAAAATAAAAAGCTTAAAAGAAATAAAAGCTTACTTAATTTGTTGCTTGAAGTTTCGTTGCAAGTGCCAATTTCTTATCTATTAACTATTCTTTATTTTAGATTGATTAGACGTAATAGCATCATGGATACATTAAACTATATATGGAAAAATAAATATAACTTTGTGGTAAAAGCTCATATAGTGAATTTTGAGTGTTTGGCTATTATTTTGTTCCTATCTTTTTTGTTTAAAATAGAAATCAAAAAAATAAATGAAGAGAGAAGAAAATCATATATTTTTTCATTTATTTTTATGTTTTTTGTGGTGCAGTTTATAATGTTAGGTTTTTATTTTGATGCTATGTTTTCAGATATTAATATTAACCAAATATTATTTGTATTAAATATGCCAATTACAGGAACTAGCTATATTATTGTTATAGTTTCAGTTTTAACTTTGCTATTGTTTCCACTTTGTTTTTCTCTTTTTCATCTACTTTTGTTAAAGAATAATATAGGCTTTGTTTGCACAGTCTTTAAAAAGGAAAAAACTTTTTTCCCATTCAAGTTTAATCATAAAATGATATTGTCATTTAGTCTTTTAGTAGTAGCAGTTTTGTTTTTTGAATTTAAGCTTCAAGTTATGGGGTATGTATTAAAAGAATTTAGAGGTAATTCATCTTTTTATGAAGAAAATTATATTCCGCCAAAAGATGTAACTTTTACCTTTCCTGAACATAAAAAAAATCTTATTTTTATCTATCTTGAATCCACAGAAGCAGAGGTTGCATATTGTGCAAAAGAAAATACTAATTTAATCCCTGAACTGGCAGAGATAGCAAAAAATAATTTGAGCTTTAGTCATTCAGATGGTATAGGTGGACAGATTCAAGTGCCGGGAACAGACCATTCTATTGCTTCAATATGTTGCACGCATTTAGGACTTCCTTTATTAGTGAATTTTGCAGGACAATTTTATAGAAATAACAGTGAATATTTCTTTAATGGTGCTTATGGATTGGGAAATATTTTGCAAGGGGGGGGGTACAACTGTTTATTTACTTTAGGAAGTGGCACTATTTATGGTGGACTAGGTAATCTATTAAAAGGGCATGGTTTTGAAGTGAAAGATCTTGATTATTATAGAAGTATAAATAAGGTGCCTAAAGATTATTTTGTTTGGTGGGGAATAGAAGATATAAAGGTAGTGGAATATGCAAAAGAAGAGCTTACCCATCTTGCTTCTTTGGATAAGCCTTTTGCGTTTTCTGTTTTCTTTGAAGATACACACACTCCCGGTGGCTATTTTGATGAAGAGTGTGAAAATAAATATCCAAAGCAGATTCACAATGTATTCATTAACATGTCAAAAAGAATTAACAACTTTATTGAATGGATAAAAGAACAACCTTTTTATGAGAATTCTGTTATAGTGATTTTAGGGGATCACTTATATATGGGGCAAGATTTATATGATGATGGAAGATCTAAATCAAAAAGACATGCTTATAATGCTTTTATAAACACAGGTAAAAGTGGTGAGCATAGTAAGAATAGGAAAT
>JBQNBK010000083.1:0-7873 GCA_052169975.1 Treponema sp. | reverse complement strand
TTCTAAAGCTCTTTTGCAATACATAATTGCTTTTGCAAAATCTTTTTCACTATCTGCCAAAACATAGCCCAAACCATTTAATGCGTTTGAATTGTTTTTATCAATTGTCAAGGCTTTTCTGTAATAGTCAAGAGCATTGTTTACATCTTTATGTTCATAAGCCACATAGCCCATAGAAGAAAATACTTGTACAGATTCATAACCTGCATCTAATAGTTTAGAAAGTTCAAATTCTGCAAGTCGAGTTCTATTTGTTTTTGCATAGATTAATGCTAAGATAAGACGGCATTGGTACACCCTAGCCACATCAGTTTCTTGGGTTACTACTTGTTCAAGATATGCTAATGCACTTTCATAACTAGAAAGTTTTGCATAGCTAAGTCCAATATAATATGGAAGATCAGCTGTGTTTTCTCCTCCATTAGGCTTATATTGTAAAAAAAATGTTAAAGCTGCTTCATAATTCTTTTCTTTATAAAGCTTAATTCCTTCTTTTAAAGAACTCAACTTAGTTCCCTCCCTCACAAAGCTAAAACTCTAATTATTCTTTTTTTCCCTGCTCTTAAAACAACACCATCTTTTAAAAGGTCATTTAGTGAAACATTCATTTTAATGTCTTTTATCACTTCACCTTCTAAAAAGGCTCCACCTTGTTCAATCAACCTTCTTGCGTCACTTTTTGTAGAAGCTAAGGATGCTAAAACAAATAAGTCTACAATGTTGATCTCATCTGAAAGTTCAGCTTTTTCAAGAGAAACTGTAGGCATTGCATCCCTTTTTATATCTTTTCCAAAAGCTGCTTTAGAAGCTTCAAGGGAATTATCGGCATTTTCTTTTCCATGTATAAACTTTGTTATTTCATACGCTAATTGTTCTTTTGCATTATTAATGTTGTTTGAAATTAATTCATCAACTTCAGAGATAGAAAAACGTGTAAAAATAATGAGTGAAGAGCGAACATCAGTGTCTGCAATGTTTCTCCAATATTGAAAGAATTGATATGGGCTTACTAAGTTAGGATCTAAAAACAACGCACCACCTTCAGTTTTTCCCATTTTCTGCCCTTCGCTATTAAGAAGAAGAGGAATGGTGAAAGCTTGCACTTCGTTTCCACCTTTGCGTCTTATAAGATCAGAGCCTGCAACCATATTTCCCCACTGATCATCTCCGCCAAGCTGAACTTTCACATCATAGCGTGAATTAAGCTGAAGAAAATCATAACTTTGCAAAAGCTGATAGTTAAATTCTAAAAAAGATAAGCCTGTTTCCATTCGTCTTTTATAAGTTTCAAACGAAAGCATTTTATTAACAGAAAAGTGAGAACCTATATCTCGTAAAAAGTCTATATAATTTAATTGTCCAAGCCAATCTTTATTGTTTACAAATGTGAGATTATCAATATTCAAAAAACCTTTAATTTGCTCTTTTATATGTTCAACATTATCATCAATATCTTTGTAGGAAAGCATTTTTCTACTAGATGTTTTTCCTGAAGGGTCTCCAATTCTTGCAGTTCCACCTCCAAGCAAAATAAATGCTTTGTGCCCTGCTTCGCACAAATATTTTAATGCAATAAGAGGCATAACATGCCCTATATGTAAACTTTTGAAAGTAGGGTCAATGCCAACATAAAAACTTACTTGTTCGTTATCCAACAAAGTAGAAAGAGCTTTTTCATCTGTACATTGCCCAAATAAAAGCCTATTCTTTATTAGTTCTAAGGTTTTATTCATAATACTGAAAAATATATATGCTATATATAAAATATACAAGCCCTAATTTTTGTATTACATTGAATTAAGAGAAAGCATAAGAATATCATGGGACTTTTCATAAAATAAAAAAAATGTTAGACTCAAAAACAGCTTTTATAGATGTTCTAAAGACTTAAGTTTTTAGAGATTGTTAATTGTGAGGTGAAATAAAATGGCATATAAGTTGAAGGGAGCTAAATTCGAAACGTTGGAAGATTTAGTAGATGCATTGTTTCCTCTTTTTGGTGAAGGAAGGTCATTAGAAGAATTTAGAAAATATGCAGAAGAAAATGCTGAAAAAAGTTAATCTCTAATATGAAACATAGTGTGGTGGTCATCACCCTATGTTTCAACCTATTCAATAAAAAAATCCATCTTTAATTAAAACTCAATAACATAATTAATTTATTCTTAGTCTGATTTAATAGCTTGTAAGATTATTAAATTATTTTAATGAAGTGATCTAGTTTATTAGAAACTAGACCACTAAAGTGTTTTCTTATAAAAGTTCAACAGGTTTCTCTTCTGTTTCTTTTCTTTTTCTTGATGTTGCTGTGCTAGCATCATCTTGGCTCATAGCTTTCACTGCCTTAGCTTGTTCTTTTTCTTCGTTTTCATCTACACGTATAAAGCTTGAAACATAAGGACGACCGGGGAAAAGTTTTTCTCTTAATTTCTTTTCAATACTAACTGTTATGTCTAAATTCTTTTCCAAAAATTCAACAGCATTGTTCTTGCCTTGCCCAATCTTATCGCTTTCAAAAGCATACCACGAACCACTTTTTTCAATAACATCATATTTTACAGCACAATCAAGTAGACTTCCAAAAGCTGAAATGCCCTTACCAAAAAGAATTTCAAGCTCTGCTTTTCTAAATGGAGGAGCCATCTTATTCTTAACAACCTTCACCTTAACCCTATTACCCCAAGCTTCATCATCTCCCTTGCTTAAAGTTTCAACTTTTCTTACATCAAGCCTAACAGAAGCATAAAACTTTAAGGCATTACCACCAGTTGTGGTTTCTGGGCTACCAAACATAACACCTATTTTCATTCTAATTTGGTTGATAAAAATAATGATACAGTTAGATTTACTTATTATGGAAGTAAGCTTTCTCAATGCTTGGCTCATAAGACGAGCTTGTAGCCCCATATGAGACTCTCCCATAAGTCCATCAATTTCAGCACGTGGAGTTAAAGCTGCAACGGAGTCTATTACAATAATGTCCACAGCACCAGATCTCACTAAGCTTTCAGCTATTTCCAAAGCTTGCTCCCCAGCATCTGGTTGAGACACCCAAAGGTCATCAATATTTACACCTAAAGCCTTTGCGTATTGCGGGTCAAGAGCATGTTCTGCATCAATAAATGCTGCAATGCCTCCCATCTTTTGGGACTCTGCCACTGCATGCAAGGCAAGAGTAGTCTTTCCTGAAGATTCAGGGCCGAATATTTCTATAATACGACCTTTTGGATAACCACCAACCCCTAATGCTTCATCTAGCAAAATGCTACCAGAAGGAATCACTTCAACATTCCCAACAGCAGGATTATCCCCTAGCTTCATAAGGGAGCCTTTACCAAATTGTTTTTCAATTTGTAATCGTGCCACTTCTAAAGCTTTCACCTTGTCACTTTCTTGACCATTCAAAAGACTTTCTTCATCATCACGAGTTTTCACTTTGTTTCACTCCTTAAAAACTATTATTAAATCTTTTATATATTATTGCCTCAAAATTACTATAATAATTTCAAAAATTACCAACCACCTGAAGCTCCTCCACCACCAAATTGTCCTCCATTGCCCGAAAAACTATCTCTATCATCTGATGAGCTTCCACCAAAGCTTCCTATAGAAAAGCCTCCAGAATCAAAGCCTTTCCAATTATGCCTTCTTCTATGGCTTTTGTATTTTCTATCGTATCCGAATATATTAGAAAAAAGAAAAAGTGGCCAAAATAAGTTGCCTGTTCTTTTAAATACAAAAATGTATAGAATAAAAAGCATTCCCAAAAGCTTCCACCACTTAAATATAAGGCTTTCTTCATCTTCTATAATATTTTGTTTTTTTGAGCTTTCTTTTATCAGGCGTTCATCTTTTAGTGCATAGCTTACAATTGCATATAAGCCTTCACTAATACCTTTGTAATAATTTCCCCTCTTAAAAGATGGAGCAATAAGATTATTGATTATTTTAGCACACACAACGTCTGTTAAATCTTTTTCAAGACCATAACCCACTTCAATACGCATTTTCTTATCTTCTTTTGAAATGATTAAAATTGCTCCAGAGCTTTCTTTTGCATCTCCTAATTTCCATTCTTCTGCAACTCTAATTGAATAATCTTCTATTGCATCTCCTTCAAGGCTATTAATAGTAAGAAGAGCCACTTGCACTTTTGAAGCATCATTTATATGACGCAAAAAACTTTCAAGCTCTTGCTTTTTGCTATTTTCAAGAAGCCCTGCATAGTCATTTATGCAACCTGAAAGTTGAGGCACATCTAGGGCAAAAGCAAAGAATGAAGAAAAAATAAAGAAAAATGCTATTATTCTTTTCATAAATATCTTTTAAAATTGAACTTTAGGAGCTTTTGAAGCTTGTTCTTCTGCTCTAAAATATGGCTTTTCTCTAAAGCCATTCATATTAGCAATTATAGAGGAAGGAAAAAGCCTTATTGTTGTGTTATAAGCATTGCAAGCATCATTATAACGTTTTCTTTCCACAGTAATTCTATTTTCTGTTCCTTCCAGTTGACTTTGCAATGCAATGAAGTTTTCATTCGCTTTTAGATCTGGATATGCTTCGCTTACTGCAAGAAGACGTTGTAAAGAAGAGCTTAATTCACTTTGTGCTTTTTGAAACTTTTCAAAGCTTTCAGGGTTGTTTAATACATCTTCAGAAATATTGACCACCCCACCAGCTTTGCTTCTTGCTTCAACAACCTTTGCTAAAACTTCTTCTTCATGTTTTGCATAACCTTTAACCACTTCCACTAAGTTTGGCACTAAGTCTAAGCGTCTTTGATACACATTTTCCACTTGAGCCCATGCGGCTTTTACTTGTTCTTCTGCACGAACAAACTTATTGTAGTTTCCTGCAAAAAAACTATAAAGAGAGAACAAACATATCACTACAATAGCTAGTATAATTAAAATGATCTTTGTAGTTTTTCCCATATCATCTCCTAATTTGATAGCTTGCAAATATAACACAAAACTTTTCCTTATAAAAGAGATATTTACATTATTGGTTTACAATGCGAAACTTTTGCAGTTAATAGTTTTCTTATCTCTTTTTCTGTTATAATATGAGCTATGGGAGAAAAGAATAATCAAAATAGGCAGTATCAGGATTCAGTCTTTGTTATGTTATTTTCAACTTATACTGATAAGTTATTATCATTGTGCAAGGCATTAGACCCATCTATAACATCAGAAGATATTGAATTAATTAAACTAGAAAATACATTATATACAGGAATTAAGAACGATATATCTTGCATAGTAGGGAATAGGCTAATATTCTTAATTGAGCATCAATCTACAGTTAATGAAAACATGCCAATTAGATGTCTTCAATATATTGCTAGATTATACGAGGGCATCTTAGAGATGCACGTGGTCGACTTTTGCCTTACGGCAAAATCGCCCTTGTGAGAATTCGCTAAAAGCGAATTCTCAGGTAAGGAATTAGGTTTATAAGGAATGCTAGTGGCAGAATATGACTATGATTTAGACATGCAAGTGCAAAGAGAAGAAAGCTATAACGCTGGAATATTAGTTGGAATTAAAAGAGGAGAAGCAAGAGGGTTTTTGACTACTGCTTTACGTATGAAAAAAGCGAATTTTGAAGTTTCTGTTATTCAAGAAATGACTGGGCTATCTAAAGAAGAAATTGAAAAGCTATAACTTTTGCTTATCTAAATAGTATCCATTCGCCAGAGCGGAGAAAGCACACTCGCTTGAGTCTTGGGTAGTGTTACTACCCACTTCAAACTTATAGCTCTTGATGGCTAAAAGCCTTTACGATTTTTCTAAAATCAAGAGCTTTTTCACAAATGCCTTAACAAATAAATGATCGTGAAATGTTTATGAAAGTAATTAATTATTCTTAATTATTACGAAGAGATTGACTAAATAAGGCATTAAGAGGTCTGTTAACTTAGCTAAATAAAAAAGGTTACACTAAATTTAAAAAAACATGTTGACATCAACTTACTTATTTGTTAACATCGCCATTGTATTTCCTAGCATTCAGCTTTTCAATTTAATTTTTGCACTATGAGTTGTTAGTGAAATGCACAAAACTTCATATTTTCATTTATAAGGAGTGTAAAAATGAAAAAAATATTTGGTATTGTTTTGTTGACTGCTATGTCTTTGAGCTTCCTTATAGCTCAAGAAGAGGAATCTTCATTTGGAAAGCCTTCTTTTAGCTTAGAAAATGAATTGGTAATTAAAGGTGAAAGACTTGGTGAAGACACTAATAAGGGAAACTTTCAACCAGCTGAGGATGATTTTATTGCAAACTCAACTACTGCAAAGTTTGCAGTGGGATTTAATATTGGAGAAAACTTTAGCTTAAAACCATACATTAAGGATTCAGTAACCTTTGGTGTTAGCGATTGGAAAAAAGGAATATCACCATCATTTAGTGCAAACAAGTTTTCTTTGGGTATTGGTGGAACATATAAGCCATTGGATATGCTTAGCATTATGTTTGGTTTGGGTTATGATTCTAAATATGGAAAGTTTGTAGTTGTAAAGGGATCAGATACACCACCTACACCACCTAAATTTACTAGTGTTGGTAATGGATTTAATTTCAATGTTGGAGTAGGTCTTTCTGTTGAATCTATCTTCTTAGAAGCAGGTGTTGGCTATAAAGTAGATGGTATGTTTGCAAGTTATAGAGAGAAAGATGATTACTACACTTCTAATGCGTTTACAAACAAAATTACACTTGAAGCAACATTTGACTTTTTTAACTTCATTAAAGAAGGTCTTAATTCAGGTTTAGTGTTTGAAAACACAACAAAGTTCAAATCTAATTGGATAAATAAAGGGTCAGATCAACTTGAAGGTAAGAAAGTAATTAGCAATGACTTTGGAATTGGTTTGCACTTTGCACCAGTTGAATATATGGATGCTAAATTCTTAACAACTGTAGCTTTTGAACAAACAAATAAATATGATTCTGCAAAAAAATCATATGAGATTGCTGAAAAATCAGTTGTTGTAGGGCTCACTTTAGGTTTGGAATTCTCAAAAGATATGTTTAAAATTGGTGTTGAATACAACCCAGCTTTAAGCAAAAAAGCAGGTAAAGATAAATTAGAAGAAGATAAGACACTTGAACATGAATTCAAATTTGTTCTTGGTGTTTCTCTCTAATATTTAGTAAACGCTAATTAAAAAAAAGCCGATTTTGATATTGCATCAAATTCGGCTTTTTTTATTGTTGCATGCATTGCAAGCACTGCCTTTTTCAAACAATATTTATAACACACAAGCTTTTAGCTTGTAATCTTCTGTACTTTATGATAAGTATACATTTCATTAAGATTATGAAACAATTCCATTATATGAAAGCTATAGTTTTTGTAAGTTTTCTCTGTTGCATTTCTTGCACACCAAAGGCTAATATAAAAATAACTAACTCAAATGAAGCCTTTCTTTCAATAGATATGGCATCTTCAAAAGCTACAAAAAAGCTTTTAAAATCTCTTGCTAATTTTTCATCAGATTCTGTATTTTCTGATAGGGAAGAAGATATCTCTAATATAAAAACAGAAGATGGCATAGAAATAATTAAATTAAAAAAAACATCTTCGCTTGATTTTACTGCAACACTAAAATTTTCTAATTCTTCAAAGCTCTTATCTTCAATGTTTTCTTTTAATAAAAATAAATTAAATATTTTGCTTAATAGAAATATAATAAATAGTTTTTTTTCTAATATGCTTGAAGAAGATGCAGAATATCTTGATCTTTTAATGGCACCTAGCTTGCAAAATATTGATATGAAAGATGAAGAATACATAAACCTAATTGCAAGTGCCTATGGCAACACAGTTGCAAATGAGCTAAAAAACTCAAATCTTATTCTTTCTATC
>JBQNBK010000082.1:0-7942 GCA_052169975.1 Treponema sp. | reverse complement strand
TAATTTTTCATCTATATCAATGCGATTTCCTCTTTATTCATCCTTACAAAATAACTTACCCACAAAACACACTTTAAGCATGCAGTTTTCGTACATTAGTTCATGTTATAGTTGTACATTAACTAGTGTTACGATTATACATTAGTTAATGTTATGGTAGTACATTAGCTAATGTACTACCTAAAAGTACCATATATATGGCCTCGTTAACGTACGTTTTCGCTATGCGAGAACGTACGTTAACGGGATGCAAAGTCGCATATAATCGATGTGAAAACTGCATGGTTTTTGATCTATAAACTTGTGCTTTTTGCATGGCGTTTGTGTAAGGTGGGAGAGATGCGGACTTAAGCTGTTCCAGCTTCACATTTTTGGGACTATTGCATAGAGGCTAATTTATTTTTCTAGGCGTCCTCACGCCTAGAAATTGGCACTTTAATCAAAAAAGAATCTTTTCTTTACTTAATTCACTTTATCTTCTTAATTAATAAATTTAATAGCTAAAAATGAGGCAAAGCATAACAAAGAATACTAATATAAAAATTAAGGAGATAAATATATGAAACATATTTTTATATTTTGTATTCTTGCATTGGTTTTTACTTCTTGCAAAAATGATGTTGATTTATTTTCTGAAACTCTTTCTTCTAGTCATATTTCAATCAATATAACAGGTGATGAAAATACTATTATCAACACAGCAAACGCAAAAGTAAAAAAAGGTTCTAAATGGAAAAATATAAAACGCAAAATAATAAAAGATGTTCAATATAAAAAAGGATATATTTTTGAATCTTTAGTATTAGATAATAATGAAGAAAAACTATTTGCAGATTATGTTTTCAATTATGATGCAACTATACACATAACTTCAAAATTAAAAAACACAAAAGAAGTAAAAGACATAACAATTACATTAATGGGTGATGAATATATAGAAATTGCTGCCCCAGAAATTATGGCAAAAAGTGGCAATACATGGGAAGAATTAAAAGATGAAGTAAATAGTAGGCTTGTATTTCAAACGGGGTATGAGCTTTCAAAATGGAAAATAGGAAAATCTAAAAATGGAAGAGTATTAAAAGATCAAAATATCTTCAAAAAAGACTGCACAATATACGCAATAAGTAAAGAAAGTGAAAATAACAATGTAATTCTTAATTTAGTAGGAGATGAAAATGTTATTTTAATTTATTCAAGTCTTAAAGTTTCTTATGGAGATACATGGAAAGACATTAAAGACAGTATTTATTTTTCATCTGTAAAAGCAAAAGATGGCTATAAGCTTTCAAATTGGCAAATAGAAAATAATAATATTTATGATGATTATGTTTTTAATAAAGAAGCCACACTATATATTTTTGCAATAAAAGAAGAAGCAAACATAATTGCTCCCAAAGAAAATGAAATAGATTCATTAGGAATGGTAACTGTAATTCCGCCAAGTGAAGGCATTTTAGGAATTAAGATTGATTATGAATTATGTAATTACACTGAAAGACAAGAAGAACTATGGCATGGTGTTTTTAAGGAAGGAATTGTTACCAAAATTGCACCTTATAAGATTCATCAATACGAAACTACCTATAAGCTTTGGAAAGAAATTTATGATTGGGCAATATTACATGGTTATTCTTTTGAAAATGAAGGGAACAAAGGTGGCGGCACTGATGATGGGAATGCAAAAGAAGATGAACCTGTAACAAATATAAGTTATCGCGATTGTTTAGTTTGGTGCAATGCTTATACAGAAAAATTAAACAATGATGACTCATCTTGTGTCTATTTAGAAAATGAAAATGGAAGAGTCTTAAAAGACGCAAAAGAAGAAAAAAATGGACAAAACCTATGCGACCATGCCTATATAGATTTAACAAAAAAAGGTATGAGGCTTCCCACAGAAGCTGAATGGGAATATGCAGCTCGCTTACAACCAAAAACAAAGACAAATACTAGTCTTTATGGAAGTGTATATCTTACAAAACTCAATTCTGCAAGTGGTGCAACACTGCCTATAAGCACCCCAAACCTTAGAAAACCTGATATTCAACAAATGGCTAAAGAGTTAATGGAAACAGTTGTATGCACTAAGTTTTATAATGGAGAATACTTTGAATTTTTCACACCTGAAATTAAAAAAACACGTAGTGTTGGTTCAAAACGTGCAAATCAATTAGGGCTTTATGATATGAATGGCAATGTTGCAGAATGGTGCTCTGACATAACTGAAGAAAAAATGCTTTTGGATGATACCCAAACAACCTTTGCTATTGTTAGAGGTGGAGCATTTACAGCACTTCCCTATAGGTGTTCTGTAGGATATAGAAATGCAAGATATACTTCCACAACACTTACTGTTATAGGTTTTAGGCTTTGCAAAAGTAAATAGATTTTTTTACCTATTCTTTATAAAATAAATTATATGGCAAAAAAAAATACAAATGGTGAAATATCTTATAAATGCAGTGCTTGTAATTACACACAATCTAAATGGCTTGGTAAGTGCCCATCATGTGGAGCATGGAATTCATTTGAAGAAGTGCCTGTCTTAGATTCATATCCAGGAACTATATCAAGGCAAACTAAAACAGTGGAAGTGGTACCTCTTGAAGTTGTAAAATCTCAAGATGAAATACGACTTTCCACTGGTCTTAAAGAATTCGATAGGGTGCTAGGTGGGGGTGCAATTAAAAGATCTAGCATTATTATAGCAGGAGAGCCCGGTATTGGAAAATCTACTCTTTTGTTGCAAGCAGCAGCTCTTACAGGGAAAAAGGTTTTGTATATCTCTGGTGAAGAGTCTCAAGGGCAAATAAAAGCTAGAGCAGTTCGTTTAGGCTTGCCTCTTTCCAATATTGAGCTTTTATGTTCTTCTCATCTTGAAGACATTGAATTTGTTTTAAATAAAGTGAATCCAATATTTGTTATTGTGGATTCTATTCAAACAGTATATTCAAACGAAGCAGGAATCATACCGGGCACTATAAACCAACTTAAATACTGTGCAAATGAATTAGTTAGTTGGGTTAAAGAACGTGATTCAGTTCTTTTTTTAACAGCACATGTAACAAAAGAAGGAAGCATTGCAGGCCCTAAGGCTTTGGAACATTTAGTTGACACTGTTATCTACTTTGAAAGAAATGAAGACGATTTGCGGTTTTTGCGAGCATTAAAAAATAGATTTGGTTCTATAGATGAATTGGGTATATTTTCTATGGATGAAAAGGGATTAAGCACGGTGGAAGAAACTTCAACACTGTTTATCACTAATAGAAAAGACACTCTTCCATCTGGTTCTGCAACAGTTCCTATTATAGAAGGCTCACGAGTATTTATGGTAGAACTTCAAGCCCTAACAGTGCCTGCAAAAGGAGCTATGACTCGTGTTTTTTCTGACAAGATAGATAGTGCGAGGGTTAATAGGATTGCAGCTGTTTTAGAAAAGCGTGTTGGAATAAGGTTTTCTGACCAAGACATCTATGTTAACGTAGCAGGTGGGATAAAAATTAAAGACCCCGCAGCAGATTTAGCTTTGGCAATAGCCCTATATTCTTCACGAATAGATACCCCTGCAAAAACTAATGCAACATACATAGGAGAATTAAGTCTTGCAGGTGAAATTCGCAGTGTTAAAAAGACTCTTCCACGCATAAAAGCCGCAAACAGTCTTAAATTCACTTCTTATTACATTCCTAAAATAATAGAACGTGATGGTTTTGATGAATTCAAGCAAAATATTGTTTCAATAGATAGTATTCAACAAGCTATAAAAGCGATTTTCACACCATAATCAATAGCTTGCACAATAAAAAACACCTAATCTACTAATAGTAGGTTAGGTGTTTTTATTAAATAGGAATGATATTACTTATTTTATGTAATTATCAGCATTATATTCTACATTTTTGTTGAAATCTTTCAAGACTTTTGCAACAACGCCACTTAATAGAAGAAGTGCAATTAAGTTTGGAATAACCATAATTCCATTAAAGAAGTCTACAAGCTCCCATACTAAGTCAATCTTTAACAAACTGCCTAAGAAAATGAAGGCAATAACTAGTATTTGATATGGTATTAGCCCCTTTTTTCCAAATAGGTATCTTATATTGCTTTCACCAAAATAATACCAACCAATTATTGTTGAAAAAGCAAAGAAAAGTAAACAAACAGCGATAAATGTATAACCAAAAGCATCTCCAAAAAGGTGTTGTGCAAATGCTTTTTGCACTAACTCAATACCTTTGAATGTTGACTTTCCATCAACAAACTGGATGATATTTGCACTCAAAACTGTAAAAACAGTGATATTCAAAACAATGAATGTGTCAATAAACACTGCTACAATACCCAAAACACCTTGCTCTACTGGGTGTTTTACTTGGGCTACAGCGTGAGCATGTGGAGTTGAACCCATACCAGCTTCGTTAGAAAAAAGACCTCTTGCAATACCATATCTAGCAGCTTGAGCCATGCCAAAACCTAAAGCTCCACCCCATACAGATTTTGGATTGAAAGCTCCCTTAAAAATCATTTCAAACATGCTAGGAATGTTTTTCCAGTTCATAATAATTACAATAGAACCCACAGCAATGTATACAATTGCCATAATTGGAACTACTTTTTCTGTAACAGAAGCAATTCTTTTAACTCCACCAAGAAAAATAACACCAGCAACCACTGCCAAAACAATACCTGTAATATATGTTGGGATATGAAAAGCATTAAAGAAAGCATCAGAAATTGAGTTGGCTTGGGTCATGTTTCCCATAAAACCCAGTGCCAAAATAATTGCAATAGCAAAGAAACCTGCAAGGAATTTAGCAAAAGCAGTGTTTCCTAAACCTCGTGAAATATAATAAGCAGGTCCACCTACAGTCTGTCCTGTTTCATCTTTTGTTTTATAAACTTGAGCAATACAAGCTTCAGCAAAATTTGTTGCCATTCCTGTGAAAGCAGCAAGCCACATCCAAAAGATAGCACCTGGTCCACCAGAAATTAAAGCTGTCATAGCTCCAACTAAGTTGCCTGTACCAACTTGTGCTGCAATAGCTGTTGCCACAGCTTGAAATGAACTCATTCCATGCTTTCCAGCTTCAGCACCTTTTAATGAAAAGCTACCAAAAAGCCTTTTCCAGCCCATTGTAAATTTAAGAACTTGCACACCTTTCAACTTAACAGTAAAAAACAAACCAGTACCACAAAGTAATGGAATCAAAAAATAAGGTCCCCATACAAACCCATTCACAGTAGCAACTAAATCTGTAAGATTTTTCAAAAAAGCTTCCATAAAATAATGCCTCCTTTATATATAAAAGCTAAATTCCCTATATTATTCTAAATCGTAAAAAAACATTAAAAGCTAAAACTATCTATTAAATTATACTATAGAAGTAAGATAATTGCTAGAAAAAATTAAGATGATTAATTAGGCCTAGCCAATAAAAAGATAAGGAATAATTTATAATTATAACTGTAGAAGGATTAAAAAACTTTTACTAAAACTTTGAATAAAGAAGTCAGACAAAATTAAAACGCGAAAATATGCACTAGATACAAACTGGCGGCGTGCTTGTTAGCATCAAGCATGAGAATGGCTCCTTCACGCTCAAAGCTAACAGTGGTGTTGAAAGGCTTGGTTGTACTATGCTTTATGCTGTTTTTGTGTAGTTTTCAATGTTTGGGGACTCTTCAATGGCTAATTTCATTGCATGATTAGTAATTATGGACTTGTTACCAACAGCAATTATTTTATCGGTATACTGTTGAGCGGTGAGCAATTTCGATGACGGTGATAATTAACTTATCGTCATGGATACGGCACAAAATGCGGTAATCACCAACACGGTACCGCCATAGGCCAGCAAGGTTTGAAGTAAGTGCCTTTCCGCGAGAACGGGGATTGTCGAGTGTGGCAATTTCGCTCATATGTTTTTTAATTCGGCTTTGTACCGCTTTATCAAGTCGTGAAAACTGCTTACTAGCTTTTGGAGTGTATTCAATTTTCATTTTAATCCAAGCTCTTTGTACAGAACTTCAGCAGGAATTGTCTTTTCTCCGCTTCTTTCAAAGTCAGCCCATGCTTTTTCAGCAAGCCTAGCGTCTTCGGCATCTTCCTGTAATTCAGCAAGGTAGCGGCTCAGGGCGTTTTCCAAAACAACGTCTTTGCTTGCTCCACTCATTTGTGAAGCCTCTTCTAATTCACGATACGCTTTCTGTGTCATAGTCATTGTAGGCATAGTAAGCCTCCTTATTCTTTTTCAAAATATACTTAGCCTCTTGCGTTGTCACTACAACGAAATAAATGCTCAACGTATACCACATCTCCAGTTTATTTCTGCTAAGTTCCTAGTAGCTACTCCGCCTATTTGCAAAAGGTATTTCAATACCTCCACTTATGGCGGTGGTTCCACGCATGCAATGTTTTGTATTATTAAAACTAGCTTTGAAAATCACACACGAATATACGATTTTAGATTATTATACCACGTTTATCGCTACTTTGTAAGAATAGTGCATGCATATACAAGGGCTTCTAGCCAAATTGTTAATATAGATGAGTGCAAAAAAAATGCAGTAAGCTAATAGCCTACTGCATTTTATATTAAATAACATTATAGTTATTCTTTAGATTTTTCTGCTTCTGAAGGCTCTTCTTTAACTTCTTCTTCATGTCTTCCTCTATGAGACTTTTTAGGCTTTTTTTCTTCTTTTACTTCTTCAATCATTGCTTCAACATTAAACTTTAATGTTGCAACAGTACTTTCATACAACTTAATATTAGCAGTATGATTTCCAACTGATTTAACTGTGTTTCCTTGTATTTCAATTCTTCTTCTTTCAATATCAAAACCACATTTAAGAAGTTCTTCAAAAATTGTTTGAGTTGTTACAGCACCATACAATTTACCATTAGGTCCTGCTGGCATAACAATCTTTATTTCAAGTGCTTCTAGCCTTTCTTTTATGCTAGCTGCATCCTGACGTTTTGCCTTCTTTCGCTCTTCAATTTCATCTTTGCGAGCTTCAAAGTCTGCCATAGCCATTGGAGTGCACAAAACAGCCAAACCTCTAGGAAACAAATAGTTCCTAGCATAACCTTTAGCAACGTTTTTAACATCTCCTTCTTCACCTAAATACTTAACATCAACATTTAATATAACTTTCATTTCAAGCTCCTAATACTTAAATATCGCCTAGTTTCCAGGAGTTGGAAAATAGGCAAAACTAAAAACAATACTAAAATCCACTATCATTAGTAACAAAAGGTAAAAGTGCCAATGCCCTAGCTCTTTTAATTTCTGTAGTAAGGCGTCTTTGGTGTTTTGCACAAGTTCCTGTAATTCTGCGTGGCAATATCTTACCTCTTTCTGTAATAAAGCGTCTTAAAGAAGATGGGTCTTTATAATTTACAACTAGTTTTTGTGAGCAAAATCTGCACACCTTTTTCTTATAGAAAACTCTTCCACGCTTTCTTTCTTCACCTTCTTTCATATTTTCGCCCATAGTGGCGTCAACATCCATATCTTCCATTGTCTCGTCTGACATAAACATCTCCTAATTCTTTTATTTTAATTAAAATGGGATATTATCTAATTGTGATTCATCATCTGCAAACTCATCATACTGAGGCACATCTCTTCTTTTCTGATATCCCCCTTCTTCACTGTATGAATCTGTATTTTGATATTGTTTCCCATTTCCTTGAGCTGTGCCTAAGAGCTGCAAATTATTTGCGATAATTTCCACCTTACTTCTAGGTTGTCCATCTTGCTCCCATCTATTTTGGCGTAGCTCACCTGTAACAGCAACTTGTTTTCCTTTCACTAAATATTGGTTGATAGACTCTCCCATCTTTCCCCAAAAAACAACATCGAAAAAGCTCACTTCATCAACCCACTCTTCGCCTGCTTTTTTCCTTCTATTGACTGCAACAGAAAACTTA
>JBQNBK010000081.1:0-7947 GCA_052169975.1 Treponema sp. | reverse complement strand
TGTCGATCGCCTATATCGCAAAGCACCTTTTAAAGACGATGCCGAAAGGGTGAGCTTTTTGTTTGAAATGTATAAGAAAATCATAAACAAAGATTAATTACACATAGTCAATTTATTCTTATAACAAGAGCTTTCATCCTTTAATTCCCTAATAAAGCGAGAAGCTAAGGTTAAACAAAATAAAAGGGAAAAAATTTACCTTTACATAAAAGCTATTTCTATGTTATTCTTATTGTACCGTAAGGATATGGAGGGGTTTATGAACATGAAAAAACTATTTTGTGTGTTATAGGTTTTTCTCTTTGCTTTTGTAATTATGAGTTGCAGTAAAGAAAAAGAAGAAAATGAGATGTCTATGTCTAATAGTGATGAAAACAAAGTTGCTTTTCACATAGGTATTGTAACAGGCACTGTTTCACAAGCTGAAGATGAACAACGTGGTGCTGAAGCAATGATTGCAAAATACGGAGATGCTGATAAGGGTGGAATGGTTAGGCATTTGAATTATCCAGATAATTATATGCAAGAACAAGAAACCACAATTCAACAAATTGCCTCTTTAGCTGATGCCCCTTTAATGAAAGTAATTATTGTTAATCAAGGAGCACAAGGAACCACAGCTGCTTTCCAACAAATTAAAGAAAGAAGACCCGACATTCTTTGCTTTGTCGGCAATTCTCAAGAAGATCCTTTTATGATTGAAAGTGTTGCAGACTTAATTATAGATCCAGACAATGTGAATCGTGGATATCTTATTCCTTTGGCTGCTCAAAGAATGGGAGCTAAAACATTTGTTCACGTTTCTTTCCCACGCCACATGAGTATCGAACTTCTTTCACTAAGACGCGACATAATGGAAGCAACTTGCAAAGAAATTGGAATGAACTTTGTTATGGAAACAGCTCCAGACCCAATGAGCGATGTAGGTATTCCAGGTGCTCAACAATTCATATTGGAAAAGATGCCTGCATGGGTAGAAAAATATGGAAAAGACACAGCTTTCTTTGCAACTAACGATGCCCAAACAGAACCAATGCTAAAAAGAATTGCAGAGCTTGGAGCAATATTTGTTGAACAAGACTTACCTTCTGCTATCTTAGGTTATCCTGGAGCTTTATGAATTGACTTAAAAGAAGTTGCAGGCAATTGGCCAGAAATATTAAAGAGAGTTGAAGCTGCGGTTGTTGAAAAAGGTGGAAAAGAAAGAATGGGAACATGGGCTTATTCTTTTGGTTTCACAACAACACAAGCTTTGGCAGAATATGGCAAGCAAATTGTTGAAGGCACAATGTCAAAAGGAAGCAAGGCAGATGTAATTAGAGCTTATAGCATTTTCACACCATGTGCAAACTGGAATGGTTCAAACTATGTTGAACGTTCTTCTGGTAATGAAAAATCTAACCACATGTTGGTTTACCAAGATACTTATGTATTTGGAAAAGGATACTTAGGTATGATAGACGTAGAAGTTCCTAATGTATACCCCCTGCTTAACGAGTTTAATGCAAGTAAGTAAGCATTTTTAAGATTTTGAAAAATCTTAAAAATGAGCCATTCCTTAATATTAAGGAATGGCTTTTTTTATGTTAAATAATTATTTAACATAAAAATGCACTCTTTTACTATTTCCTCCATCATCAGTAACTGTCAACACATGTGCCCCAGAAGAAGTTGTTATATCAAATTGGTGAAAAGTCTTTGTTTTTCCCAAATATCCCCCATCAATATCCCAATAAAGAATTGCATCCTTATTTTTATGACTCACTTTTGCTGTAAATGCTCCTTTTTTTTCTGATAATTCAATAGGGATTTCTATAAGACAATTATTTTCAGGAAAGGTAATTTCAAAATCCATAGACTTATGAGTCTTATTCAAAAATGGAGGCAATGTTTTATATTGTTTGTGGTTAATAGCATAAAAAGCTTCTATAGAGGGGGGCAAAACAAACCAATTCTCCACCCCCTCATTTCCTTCAATATCCAAAGGTTCAATACGGTGTTTCCGATCTGGACTTAGGCAGACAGTAGTGCAGTATGGGCATAGCTTTGGCAAAGGAGCGTTGATAGGAAGGTCTTCTTCAACTACCCCCTCACAGTGCATTCCTTTTGAATAATGAGAATGTGCACATGCAAGGCCTTTTTTTAGAGCATATTCTGGTTTTATAAGCCATTCAGTTTTTTCAAGCACATTAAAAAGTTCAAACATCAAAGGCAAAGTTGCAATATGGCTTTTAATTTCAGGTCGGCCAACTCCATCAGCATTCCCAGCCCAAACGCCTACAACATATTTCGGAGTAAGCCCTATGCTCCAAGCATCTTTATACCCATCACTAGTACCTGTTTTCCATGCAATTTTTTGTTTGTTGCTAAAAGATTCCCATATAGCTTCACCATAAGGGCGTTTTCCAGAGGTGAGTTCATTTAATGTAAGATATGCTGCCCCTTGCGAGATCGGAAAATCATCATCTGGGGCTATGGCAACTCTCATAAGATGGGCATACACACTGCAAGCTTCATAAAGAGTAATCTCCCCTCCCCCAAGAATTAAAGGAAGTCCATATTCTTCAGCTTTCCTATTAAATGTGCTAAAACCAATATTTTTCAAAAGCTCTAGGAAAGGTGGAATGCCATATTCACGCAATGCACGCACAAATGGGACATTAAGACTCTTTGTTAATGCCTCCATAGCTTGCACGGCTCCTTCATATTTACCATTGTTATTTTCAGGTGCATAGCTTTGAATTTGAGTAGGAATATCCGTCAATAAAGAGCTTGGAAAAATCATCCCCCTATCCAGCATGCTTGCAAACAAAAAAGGCTTTAATAAACTACCAGAACTACGCCTTGCATTTGCCATATCCACATAAATATTTTTGTTTTTTCTTTGAAAAAAGCCTGTGTTTCCAACATATGCTAATACATTGCTTGTTTCCACTTCCATGATCACCACTGCCATGTTGTACACCAAATTCTCTCTTAATCTTTGAGAATGACGCTCTGCCATCTCT
Organism: Treponema sp.; assembly: GCA_052169975.1. Classification (GTDB taxonomy): domain Bacteria; phylum Spirochaetota; class Spirochaetia; order Treponematales; family Treponemataceae; genus Treponema_B. Next base: position 4,939 of record JBQNBK010000081.1, on the reverse strand, counting down.
TCAGCCAACCTTTGCAAGTTATAATCGATGGTTGTGATACATCTTGCATTATTTTTTTTCACTTCTTTTTTTAATAAATTGTGATAGTGCATGGCCAAAAATGGAAGTGGAGAAGGCTTTTCGGGTAATGGTTCTGCAATACTTAAATCACAAGTTTCATCATCAATTGCCGCATATTGATATAGCTTTTTGATTAAGTCATCTCGCTTTTCTTTTAGACGCTCTCTTCTATTGACAAGGCTCACTAAAGAAGGTTGATTTGGCAAAACTGCAAGAACAGCAACTTGAGCACAATTAAGCTCTTGTTGAGAAGTAGAAAAATACCTAAAACTTGCAGCATCAACCCCCACAACATTCCCCCCAAACGGAGCATTAGAAGCATAAAGAGAAAAGATTTCATCTTTTGTATATTTTGCTTCTAACATTAAGGCAAGTAAGCTTTCTTTTATTTTTTGTAGGTATGTTCTTTTTTCATGCTTACACAAAAGCCTAGCTAATTGCATTGTGATAGTAGAGGCCCCAGAAACAACTTTCTGCTCTTTTATGTTTAAGAAAAAAGAACGTATAATAGAAGAAAAATCTAAACCAAAGTGTAAGAAAAAAGCCCTATCTTCATATATAATCGAAGAAGCTTTGTATAATTCATTTATATTTTGGGAAGTTGGAAGATGATAGGTTTCATCTGAAGATAACGAAGCACAAAGTAGATTTTCGTCTTTGTCATAAATTGCAAATGAATACGGGGACGAAACATTAGGTAAAAATGTGAAGCATAAAGTAAATATAGAAGCAAAAAATAATGGTGGTAGCATAGCAACAGCTTTAGCAAACACAAAAACTTTACCACCACCAATAAAAGTAATAGGCATTAACTATTTCTTTTCTTCTTCTTTTTTAAAGCCTTCTCCTAAAACTTCACTCATATCGCTCACCATAATGAATGCTGAAGCATCAACATCATGAATCACTTTCTTTGCACGCACAAATTGAGAACGACTTACAACACAAAGCAAGACAGGTCTATCTTGTTTTGAATACATTCCTTCACCTTTTAGAAGGGTTACACCACGCCCTAAGTTTGTCATAAGTGCAGAAGCAATTTCTTGAGGCTTATTGCTAACAATAAAGAAGCCTTTTTGATAACCAAAGTTATCCAACATCATGTCTGCCAACTTCATACAAAAGTAAACTGCAATAAGAGAATACATAGAAACTTCAACTTTTTCTGTTACAATACCAATAAATGCAACAATAAAAAGGTCAACCAAAGCCATACCTTTTGCAATGCTAAAATTAGGCCATCTATGATTCAAAATAGCACCAGCTAAGTCTGTGCCCCCTGTTGTAGCCCCATATCTAAAAACAAGCCCTAAACCAATACCAACAGTTATACCTCCAAATATGGAGTTAAGCATTATATCATTAACAAGTTCATATCTTGGGACAAAAGCTAAAACTATAGTCAATTCAATAATGGCTAAAAGAGTAAGTATTGCCATCTTTTTACCCAGTAACTTTGCACCAAAGATAAAAAGAGGAACATTAAAAATTAAGTTTAACCATTGAATTGTTAAAACATTTTTCACAAAAAGAAAAAAAGCTGGAATGTTTTCATTACCAAAATACTTAAAGATTAACTTTTCTGTAAGACGTTCCACTCCCATCGAAAGACCACTCACTCCGCCAGGAACTATATCCCAAGGATCCAAAAATAGCCTTATTGCAACAGCTGCAATAGCAGACCCTACTGTTACACCAATCAAATCACTAATAGTAATTTTTGGCATTTTAAAAAGATTTGCAAGAGTTTTTTTTTCCATAACCTTAAAACGAGCCTCCACAAAAATTCTCAATAATATATCACGTCATTATATAAAAATCAACAATAATACAAAAAGAGCTAGCCTTATAGACTAGCTCTTTAATAAAAACGATGAGTAATTTTTATTACACTTTGAACTTAGAAACTTCTTGAACTAAACTATCAATACTCTGCTTATTTTTTTGTGTAATATCAGCCACTTCTTGCACTGCATTGCTTATCTGCACAGCCCCTGCAGCCATTTCATTCATGCTATCAGTAATCACACGAGTAAGCCCGTCTAGCTTTTCCATTTCTTGTGCAACGCCTTCGCCTCCATGTAGCATTTCGCTAGAACCTTCTTGCACTTCGTTAGTTACCGCATTGATATCTTTAATTGCAATTAGCACTTCCTTGCTTCCGTTTTCTTGCTCTTTCATAGCTTCGGTAAGCCTTTGGCTCATGTCTTTAACTTCTTGTGCAAGGCTAAAGATCGCATTAAATTTTGTTTCCACAATCTTAGAAGAAGAGGATAATCCTTCAATCTCACTTGAAAGAAGCTTTAATGTAGCCGTTATTGTCTTTCCTTGAGTAGCAGAATCTTCTGCCAACTTCCTAATTTCATCTGCAACAACTGCAAAGCCCTTACCCGCTTCTCCTGCATGGGCTGCCTCAATTGCAGCATTCATTGCAAGAAGGTTTGTTTGGCTAGCTATGTGCTGAATCACACTAGAAGCTTCCATTAATGACCCTGATTCTTCTGCAATTTTTACAGTAACAGAATTAGATTTGGTTAATGTCTCTTTACCATCATTAGTAGCCTCTCCCAATTCCTTAATTAAGCCATCAGTTTTTTCCAATGTGCTTGTTATGCTTGCAATGTTTGCCACCATTTCTTCTATAGAAGAAGACGACATTGCAACACTTGCTGCTTGATTTTCTATGCTTCCATTAAGTTGTTTAATCGTGCGGATAATTTCTTCCATTGTAGAAACTGTTTCTGTAACAGAAGCTGCTTGTGTTAATGCTTGATGCTTCACACTTTCAATATTAGAACTTATCTCATGAATGCTAGAAGCAGTCTCTGTCATATTGCTTGCAAGCTCCGAACCAATTCCTTCCATAACATGCACATTCTTTTCTACTATCTTAATTGAAGAACCAATCTTTTCAATTGTTTGGTTAAAATAAAGGCTTAAATCTGTAACTTCATCATTGCCTGTGATTGGTAGACGAACAGTTAAGTCTCCTTCACCTTGAGCAATTCCACGCAACGCTTCAACAGTGTTTTTAACAGGCTTTATCATTTTAGCCGCAACTATGTATATAATAATTAAAGCTATAAGCAAAATAATTCCGCCAATTAGATACATAGAAACACGTAATGCTTTAATTGTTCCTGTAAAATCGTTTACAGGAGCTTTTATAATAACTGTCCACTTTGCTGCTTTTATCTTAGCAAAGGCTGCAATATTAGAAGAACCCTCATAATCATAATATCCTATTTCGGATGTGGAACTTGAAAGAACATGAGATTCAAATGTTGCAAGAGACTTTAGCTTTGCATTTGTTTGAGACTTTTTTTGTGAGTTAAATTTTTCTATAACAAGACTTTCTGTTTTGTGAGCAACCACATTCCCTTGTGCATCAATCAAATAGCATCCACCATTATTACCAACAACAATATTTCTTATTGAATCCGAAAGCCAACTTGCAAGTGCCACAGCTGATAGTGCTCCTAAAATGTTTTTGTTATCATCATATATAGGCACCACAAACCGCAGAACCAACTTACCATCAAGCATAGATTCAGAAGGTTCCATTATTGTCTTTTCGCCTCTCATCACATTTTGAAACCATACCGTAGAGACAACAGACATACTTTTCCTACTAACATCATGGAGAGTTCCATCCATTTCCACTAAGGCAATATCATGTATGCTATCATTAAATTTTGCTTCTTTTTCTAAGTAGTCAATTTTTTCTTTGATAGAAGTTTCAGGATTTCTAAGCATAGGAGCTCTAGCAATTCCTTCCACAAATTGAAAAAATGCCGAGATTCTTCCATCCACAATTTCTGCTGTGTCTTGAGCCTTATCTAGTAAATGCGTAGTAACCTTTTCTGTTGTAGCTTTTGTCGCAACGCTCACAGCCAAAATCCCCAATGTTGCAACACAAACAACTATTAAAAACCCAAAGATAAGCAACAACTTTAATCGAATTGAAAAGTGCTTATTATTCATTTTTTCTGGGGGGGGGTAATACTCATTTTACTAACTCCTTAAAACTAATCATTGTGTAGTGCCAGAGTATAATCTCATAAAGAAAACATTACAAGAGAATTCTTGAAATATAAATATAAAATTAATGAAAAATTAGTAATAACAATACTTGAACTATCCTTAACATGTAAAACCTGCAATTAATCAATTTATGTATTGATTATAGCTATGCCATTTAGAGAAAGTCAACTGAAAAAAATAATTTTTTTGTCTTGCAGACAGGCATTGTTACATTTTATAAATTGCCATTTATGAAGGCGTTCTTATAGGGAAAAGGAGGGACACTTGAGTGAAGCAAGTTCGCCTAGTAGCTTACGCTGGCGGTAGCCCTCCCTTTCCCTATAACCCTATCCTTCCTTTCCACGTCAACTAGGGGAGTTCCCCTAGTAACCCCCAAATTGTTTTGTAATATAAAATGTTGCATATATGATGGTTATGGGGTTCTTAGGGGTAAACCCCTAAGCGACGTGAAAAAGATAGGGTGGGGTGTGGGGAGGGAAAGAAAAAACTACTTCGCCTAGTTGTGTCTATCTCTTCGAGCTTTTCAAGTCCCTCCCCACATTATCAAAATTGCATATTAGCAATTTATAAAAACTGTAGGCGTTTTCACGCCTAGAAAAAGGAAATTTCATACACTAAAATTATTATTGCTTAACCTATAATCTTTCTATTTCTTCTTTGCTAAGCCCAGTCATATTCATAATAAAGGACGTTTCACACTTAGCTCGTCGCATTTTGCAAGCTGTTTCAATCTTTGTGTCATACGAACCTTTTTCAATTCCTTCTTTTATGCCTGCATCTCTTTCGTCTTGCATCCTAACACATGTTGAAATATATTCATGCAAGATACTTGCGT
>JBQNBK010000080.1:0-7998 GCA_052169975.1 Treponema sp. | reverse complement strand
ATAAATACTTCAACAGGAATTACGCTACAAAAATCTTTTTTTTCATGGCAATTAGATGGGCTATATGATCTTATTCCTTTTACAATGCATAAGATGTTAAAAGATCAAATGCTTTATGCAATTAATGTTTTTTCTTTTAATATATATGGAGCAAGATTAAGTAGTATTACAAGAGTTGGAAATAAGAGAAGGCTTTTGTCAAGCAATGAGCAAAGTGTTTCTAATTTTGAACTTTCTCAAGGGCTTCGCCTTGATTATTTTTTAGTTGATTTGGGATACTTTAAAAGCACTGCAGTTTTTAATTTTTTTGTTGATTGGGTGCCAAAGACTAAGTTCCTTGATTATAGAATTAGATTTGATTTTCCCAATACTTTTAGTTTGTATTATTTAGATATTGCTTTTATGTATTCTTTTTATAACACTGGGCGTCTTAATAATGAAACTCTAAAAGCAAATGAAGATTATATAATAGAAATGCCTCAAAGCATTTTAACATTTCGCGACACTTTCAAAAAGGAAATAGGATATTTACAACTGCATCTTTTTGGTTTGGAATTTAGGTGGTATCCTACGAGAATTCAAGATAGATTCAAAAAGATAACTGATGATATAAAGCCTTATAATATTGTTGCTAAAACAAATGGCTTTTTTGTTTCATTTTTTGCAGATACAGGTTTTGCCATTACAGCACAAAGTAAGTATAACTTTATTGGAGAATATGGGCTGGGCTTTGGATACACACTATTTGATTGTGTGCCTTTCACTTTTCAAGTTGGAATAAACCAAGAAGTAAAACCTGTGTTCTTTTTGGGTATTGTTTCAAGAATAATTCATAATCCTTAAAAGTACTTTTATAAGAGCCTATCATACAAAAGTTTTTCCAAGTAATTGTATATCTTCTTATGGAGCTAATTGTGTTTCTTGAAATTCCAACAGCATCTGCAAGCTTTTGTGCAACATACCAGCTTCTTCTCTAGCTTCTTTTAGATTATTTAGTAAAATCAATTTTTCATCTATGGTCATAATGTTTTGGGTTTAATTTATGTAAGGTATTGCTCTTATATTGATAATTATTGCATTGCAAAACAATGTAAGTTTATTGATCGAAAATAGTATGTTTTGCATGCCGTTTATTGCAAGTTTCACATAGCAAAACCGTAAAGAATCGTATAGCGAAACACTAATGTTTCTACCCAGTACATTAGCTAATGGTGTACCATAACATTACCTAATGTGCAATTGTAACATTAATTAATGTACGAGCCTGACAGTAGGTAATGTTATGGAAGATGTTAGTTTTTATCTGGCTGATGGTTAAAAATTGTATGGAGTTAAATATTAATATAAATTCAATAAAGGAGTATAAATTGCCGTTTCTTATCACTATATTATTATTTCTCATTTTATTATAATCTTCATTTTATTAAAAATCGTAGATTGAGTATGGTGAGATTGTAAAAGGATCTTAAACATATTGCAAGTTAAATGTTAGTGATTTTTAAAGATCCTTATAGATTAAGAGGTTTAAAAGAGTATGAAAAAAATTGTTTTTACGTTGTTTATTACCCTTTTTGTTGTATTGCCAAGTTATCAAGCAAACAAGAATAACGAAGTCTTTTCTCCGGAAGATATAAAAAGCTGGAGTGAGACCAAAGATATAAAGGAAAAGAAAAAAGGTAAATATAACATTCTTATAACTGCAGAAGATATTGCAGGTAATGAATCTACAAGTGTTCCGTTTAATATATTTATAGACCCTGCTTCAGACTTACCTGTTACTAGAATTAGTAATCCTTTGAATGGAGCTATCATTACAGGAAACATTAATATAGTGGGAACTTGTGTTGATGATGATGGAGTAGATCATGTAGAAGTGCTCCTTGATGATAATGAAGAAGCGAAAAAAGCACGTGGAAAAGACTTTTGGTCATATTTTCTTGACACAAAAGATATGTCAGAAGGTGTGCATACAATCACTGCTTATGGAATTGACATAAATGGAGTGAAGGGAAGTCCTTATAAGGTAGCTTTTAAATTGAATAGAAAAAAGCCTACAACTCGCATTACTAACTTGCAAGTTGGAGCTTTAGTTTCTGGAGATTTCACTCTTGAAGGGGTGTGTCAAGATGGTAATGGAATTGAAAAACTATTTTATTCTCTTGATGAAGGAAAAACATTTCAACGTGTTAAAATCTCTTATAATAAAAAAGAAGAATTGTGGAAGTTCCGTTTAAATATCAATACGTTAAAAATGGAAGACGGGGCTAAAACTTGTTATTTTAAGGCGTTTGATAAGTTGGATGGGCAAGGCACTTATGCTTTCTTGTTTTTTGTTGACAACACTCCTCCAGAGCTAGATTTTGTGTATCCTAATAGTGAAGAACCCATTCAAGGTTCTGTCTTTGCAGTGGCAGGCAAGGCTCAAGATGTGAATAATCTTGCATCATTAGAATATAGTATAGGAAGAAATAAAGGTACTATGGAGTTGATACCTGGCAATCCTTATTGGGTGAAAGAATTTGACCTTTCAAAGGAAAGTGGTTCTTCCTATGTTGTTACGGTTGTTGCAAAAGACAAAGCAGGAAATATAGTAAAAAAAGAAAAAAGTATTCAACTAGATAGATCCAAAGATATTCCTATTGTAAACATAGCTTCGTTAGCTACAGAAACCACAGCAGATTCTATAGAAGAAAATGTGTCTCGTCAGGATTCATCTTTGTATATTTCTGGTTTTGTTTCAGACCTTTATGGCGTGGAAGATGTGTATTATAAGGTTGATGGCTACCCAGAGCATCACTATAAGTCTGATTTTGGTGCTTTTAATATAGACTTAACCAATTATGATATAGAAGGCCAAACATCCGTTTCTATTTATGCTGTGAATAAAAGAGGAATTAAAAGCAACATTGTTAAGCAAAATGTTTTTGGAAGAAATAAGGGACCTAAGATTTCTTTTTCAAATGGGGAAACTATAATTAACCAAAAACTTTCACAAGGAAAGAGTTTTACTCCTCAAGTTGTATTAAAGGCTTTTAAGGGATTAAATAGTGCTTCATACTCAATCAATGGCGGGGAAGAGCAATCATTAAATATCAAAGTTGGAGCAACAGAGCAAAAAGTAAGTATAGCCCCAATCGAAGTAAAAGAGACAAATGAGATTGTTGAAATAGCTTTTCAAGCTTTGGATATGGAAGGCTTAAAGATGCACCAAAAGCTATTAGTCTCTTTGCAAGTGATATCCAATTCTGATAGTGAAGGTGAGCAAAAAGAAATCTTTGCATGGGCACATGGAAAAAAGGATAGTGATGGTTCTATTTTAATGGAGCATGAAGCTTTACTTTCTGCAGCTTTTATTCCAAAACTTAACGAAGAAATTCAAGAAGTTAAGTTGTTAGCTGATGAAGGGCTTATCTTGCAAGAAGAGAATAAACTTAAAATAAAAGCTATGAAAAATGGCTTATATAGAAATGTAAAGTTAGAAATAAAAACTGAAAGTTCTTCTTTCACATCTCCTAGCATAAATATTTTGGTCGGTAAAAAAGATATTGGAATAAACTTAAATGTAAATAATCAAGGTTATGTTGTAAAAAACACTCATAGCATGGAAGGTATTGTTTCTAGCCAAGATGAAATTAAAGAAGTTAAATATATTCTTTTCCAAGAAGGTAACGAAACTATAAGAAAAGAAGAAGTTATTCAAAGAAAGGCTGGGTCTTTTAGTAAGATTTTGAACTTAGATGATTTTGAAGAAGGACTTATTCTTGTAAGAGTTTTGGCAGAAGACGTGAAAGGCAAAGAAGAAAGTGTAAATAGGGTGTTGTACAAAGTAGTCTCTAACCCAAAAGTTGAAATGGTTTTACCTCAAGCTGAAGATGTTGTCAATGGAACAATATTAACTGGTTTTAGTGTTTCTAGTTTGTTGCCTTCAAGTTATATAAAAGGAGAGTATGAAAATGGCAAAGCTAAGATGCTTGAAGGTTCTTCTTTTAAATACATAGTGATAGGTAGTGCAAATGAGCCAATTTCAAGAAACATGAAATTTAAGTTTACTGATATTGGAGGAAACACTGCAAAAGTTGAAGATTATTCTTTTAACATAGACACAAAAAATGATAGCCCTGTGGTTAAGCTACAATTACCTTTAGATAATGAAATTGTTTTTGACGATTTTGTTGTTTCCGGAATAATTTATGATGATGATGCACCTGCAAAAATATATTATAGATGGGATGAAGGGGAATATAAGACACTAGATGTAGAAAATAGTTTTGCAATTGATGTGCCAATAACTAGCTTAGAAGATAACGAACACACTATTACTATTTATGGTGAAGATATTTATGGTGTAAAAGGAGCTAGTGTAAAAAAGAAAGTGAGAGTGTCTCGTAGTTTGCCTAACAATACTGTAACCACTCCTTCAATTTTTGAAAGTGTTAAAGGCATTGTAAGCTTTAGTGGTGTGGCAAGTGACAAAAATGGAATAAAGTATGTTGAGCTTTCTTTTGATAATGGCAACACTTATAACAGAGCAGAAGGTACAGAAAAATGGCAATATAATGTCAACACTCAAATTATTGAAGATGGAACCCATATTGTATTGGTGCGAGCTTTTGATAACTATGGATTATTTGATGTTTTTTCTGTGCTAATTAATATAGATAACACCCCACCAGATTTAAAGATTTCCTATCCTATTTCGGGAACAAAGGTTGATAACACACTTCTTGTTTCTGGAAAAATACAAGACAATATCGCACTAGATTCTGCTGTGTTAAAAATTAGAGGCTTGGATGGTCTTTCTGTGCCAAGCAATCTAGCAGAACTCAAGCTTTCAACGGATCCTCTAGTTACTAGAAAACTTGATATTTCTTCCTTAAAAGAAGGCAAATATAACTTGAGTTTTAGAGCTATAGACAAGGCAAATAATGTTACAGAAATTTCATCTAATTTTGAAGTTTATAGAAGTAAAGACCATGACAAAGTGGAGCTGTTTTATCCTCTTTCTGGAGAAAAACTTAATGGAGAATTCAATGTTTATGGCAAGGTTTTGCAAGGGGAGGGAATAGAAAAAGCTTCTCTTTTTATTGATGGAAGAGAGGTAAAGACAAGCGAGGTTTCTAAAACAGGTTTTGTGACATTTCGCTTTTCTAATGAAGAGCTTTCAACTGGTACTCATAAGATATTAATTAGGGCAAGAGGTAATGCTGAATATAGCTCTAGTGAAAACACTATTTTTTATTCTGCAGAAGGTGCTTGGATTACAATTGATGAGTTGAATTTGGGAGACTTTGCTTTTAATAGACCATATATAAAGGGGCGAGCAGGGTATAGTGTTATAAAAAAAGAAAATGAAACTGCTGATGAAAAAGACCAATTTGAAGAAGAAACTAAAAAAGAAAATGTAGGTGTGGCAAAGGTGGAATTAAGCCTTGATAATGGGCTTAGTTTTACTACAATTTCTAAGGGTAAGAACTGGAAATATAGGATTGAAACAGGTAATTTAGCTGAAGGCGAGCATTTCTTATTATTTAGAGCAACAATGAAAAATGATGAAGTGGCTCTTTGCCGTACGCTATTTAAGGTTGATAAAACATTGCCTGAAATTACTGTAATTTCTCCTGTAGAAGGAGCAAAATATAATAATGAAATGGAGTTTATTGGCTTAGCACAAGATGATACGGAGCTTAAAAATGTTAAGATTGAATTGCGTAAGGGTGATAAGCTTTTTTATGGAGTGCCTAAGTTTATTCAAGGCTTGCATTTTGAATTAGGTTTTTGGGGTGCTTCTTTATGGAACATGGGTGTTGGTTTGAGCTTTTTTGACCAAAATGTAAAGCTACAATTGCACTATGGTCAATTCACACAAAAACAAAGAAACGTAGTCTTAAAAGAAGGTGCAGACCTTGTACGATATGGTGGTCATATTGTTTCTATGAAGATTTTAGCAAACGTGTTTTCTTATGGTTTTGGCTACCATTTCCCTGATGCAGCTCCTTTATATATGGCTGTGGCACTTGGGGCTCAATTTTCTCTTTTTACCGAAACACAAAGTGGCAAACCACAAGTTCTTTCTAGCTTATTAATGCAATTTGAATTCCCAAGAATTAAGTTGCCAAAAGGAAAATACTTTAGAAGTTTTTCTTTCTTTACAGAAGGACAATTGTGGTTTGTTCCAACTGATGTTTCTTCAAAAAATGCTAGTAATGCAATTCAATCTGTTGTGCCACATTTAGCTTGTGGTATTAGGGTTGATGTGTTTTAGAATGCATTTAGGTAATGCCTTAAAAAACTTCTCAGTTTAAGATGGACACTGGTTAATTCATTGTTGAGTTAATCAGTGTTTTTTTATATTTTTCTTCTATATGTTTAGTTACTACTAGTGAAGTATGTTATCATAATGAGTCCACATTCTAATAATTTTCACAGTTCCATCATATTTAATATTGTTTATAACTATTGTTTTTATAAAGACTTGGTATACAAACCTGTGCTTAATATTGATCCTTCTTGAGTATAAACCGGCAAGATTTCCAACTAAAGCCTCATATGGAGGTGGATTTGCAAAAGGATTTTTTCTTACAACTTCTATAAGTTCTTTGGCTTTTGTATCTAAGTGTGTTGATTTTAAATTTTTGATATCTTTTACTGCTTGTTTATCGTATACTATTTGATACATTAAACACTACCAAGAAATATCTTCTTCTCGAATACATTCTTCTAATGGAGTTGCCATTCCCTTTTTTAATGAATCAACCATTCCCGAAATAGAATTTAAATAATTAGTTTCTTTTATTGCATTTTTATACTTTGCATGTTGCAAAGTAATTGGATTTAAAGTCTTATTAAGTTTTAAGATGCTTTTAGAAGAAAGCGTTAGCATTTTGATTATATTTATTGTTTTCATAATTACTTCCTTAGATTATATTGTAATGTACATGCTTATATACGTCAATTATTTATTTAACTAAATAAACAGTTTATTGATACTATAATCTTATAAAAACTTTTCATAAAATCTATTCAATAAATTGCTTATTCCATATAATGCAACTCTATAATTAGAATACAGGCTATAAAAGCGAAATATACTAAAAAGCCTTTTAGGAGATGATAATTATGGAAGTGATTGTGGTTCTTGCTCGCCCAGAAACAAGCTTGAATGTTGGGGCAATTTGCCGTGTAATGGCAAACACAGACTTATCAGTTTTGCGAATTGTTGGGGACAGAAATATTTATAATGAAACAGAAGTGCTGACTCTTGCATTGCATGCTCGTTATTTATGGGATAACGCACAATTTTTCCCTGCTACAATAGAAGGTTTGAAACAAGCAACTAGTGATTGCAATGCAGTTTTTGCAACTACTAGACGTGAGGGAATTAAACGTAAACATCAGGGGTTATTGGTTAGTGAGTTTTTGCAGTTTTCAAAGAAAGAAAGTTTTAAAAAAATTGCAATAGTTTTTGGTAATGAAAGGACAGGATTGACAGACGAAGAAGTCTCTGTTTGTTCTCATTCTATTCATATTCAATCAAGTGAAAATTACCCTTCTTACAATCTTTCTCATGCTGTTTTGATTATAGCATATTCTCTTTTTGTTGAAAAAGAAAAAATATCATCAATAGAAAAAGAAAAGATTACACCACTCCTTAAATGGAAGAATAATAATGAAGAAAAAAGAGAGATAATCACTTTTAATAAATCGTCTGAAATTGCTAAGGATATTGTGTTGAAGCTTGAGGAAATGGGGCTTTATCGAAAAGGCGGAGACAAAGATTGTGAAATATTTCTTTCGCAAATGATATCTCGTGCAAAATTAACAGAAGAAGAAGCAGAGTTTTTTCAGAATATCTTTCATAAACTTTCGTATCAAACAAAAAAGCCTACCATATAAATGATAGGCTTTTTCAAAATTATTTTTAAGAAGAGATATAAATATGGACATATGAGCCATGCAGGCATCGAACCTGCGACCCACAGATTAAGAGTCTGTTGCTCT
>JBQNBK010000079.1:0-8005 GCA_052169975.1 Treponema sp. | reverse complement strand
ATTTTAAACACCAACTAAATTAAAACTTTGTTAAACCATATTTCATCAATCTTTTCTGGTAGATAGTTTTCAACCTTATCCTTTGCATTATTTACAATTTTTTCACACAATTCTTGGTTTGTTAAAATATTGTATAAAGAATGAACATAATTTTCGATCTTATTGTCTTCTACCAAAATAGCAGTTTTTTCATTTATAGCCAATTCTTCAATTCCAGATACATCAAAAGCAATTACTGGTATTTTTACATAAAAAGCTTCCAAGATCGACATTCCAAAACCTTCATATCTTGAAGTGCAAGCATATACATCTGCTTGACTTAAAACAGAAAATACATCGCTTACTCTTTCGTGTATAAATACTTTTTCTTGCATGTTTAACTTTAAGATAAGATCAATATAATTTTGTCTCTCATAATCTTCTACCCCCCCCCCACCAAATAAAATAAGCCTTGCATCAAAAGCATTAGTATTACAATAGGTTTTATAGAATTGAGCAAAAATCTTTATTAAAAGATCAAATCTTTTCACTTCATCAAATCTGCCAAGAGCTGTAATAATCTTTGTGCTTTCAGTTTTAACATTGCAAATATCTTTTAGGTTTAGATTATTTTTTTGTATTTGAGTAGGAATATTGAGTGCATTAGGTGTAACAATTACATTTTCTTCTTGACATTTTGTATATCTAGCTAAAAAATCCTTTTTAATTCTATCTGTTAGAACAGTTGCTTTATACGCTTTTTGATATAGACGCAACCTAAAAAGATCAACAAATTTATCTGCATCATCTTGAGTAATTATAGAATGTTCTCCCACTATAATTTTATATTTTTTTGAATTTAATGCTAAAAGTGTAAAAACGTTTGTTTTTCCCACAAAGCTAATCACATAGTCTGGTTTTACCTTCTTTGCAACACACCTAATTCCAAATAACATTTTGATATGAGGAATGGGGTTTTTACGATTTTTTCTAACTATATCTAGTCTAAAGCGATTTACTTTTTCTTTAAGCTTAAAGAAATCGGAAGCAGCATCAAGAGTTAATACTGAAATAGAATGTCTTTCAGCCCATCTATTCGCAAGCTCTACCAAAACTCTTTCAGCTCCTCCCATTTGCAATGTTGAAACAATAAATAATATTTTCATTTTTTACACCTAATCTATTTTATATCACAATAAAAAACACAACACAAATTAAAAGCTATAACTTTAGCCTTTCTTTGATAAGAGCACCTATCTTAAACCGTTCATAACCCATTTCAAAATATTTAGCAATTTCAACATCGATTTTTTCCTATCTGCAATATATTCTTCTAGCTAACCCCTTAGGTGTTTTTGTGTCTTTTCAAAAAGATAATCAATTATTTGCCAGAGTAATTGTAGTAGCATCTACAAGAGCTTCTATTCCAAAATATTGAATAGCACCAGGATATAAATAAGAAGTTTGGAGTCTGCATTGCTTTTGCATTTCTTGCCACATCATAAAAGGCTTTCCAGAAAGGTCAACCAATGCTTTTTTAATGACTAGTTTATCTTTTCCACTTCTTCGCTCCACATTAAGCATAGAAACTAAAGGAACAGCACCAACACTCCATTCGGCAACTGGTTTTGTTAAATCTTTTACAGAAACAATGTATCCTGTGCATTTTTCTTCTATTAATATGAATGCTGTATATCCTAATGTGTAACAATAATTACAATCAAAATTACTAGGAAAAGCACTTCGCCCTTCATATCCAAAAAAGTGTGAGTATGAAGAAAACTTTCCATTATACTTTCCTTCTTTTTTTAAGATTGCAAGCTCTTTTTCCACAAAGTATATTAATAGTTTTTCTGTTTCTATACGAGAAACTTGAACATTCCCATGTGGGTCTCTATCCAGCAATAACTGTTGTGCAACATCTTTAGGCAAGCTTTTGAATAACACCAAAGAAGCTTCACTTAATTTTTTTGAAAGAATAGCTTCTTTTTCTTCTTGGGTAGTTTTATCACTAAAAGGATTATTGCCTAAAACCTCATTTAACTCTGAAATAAGAGTTTGCATTTCAGGAATAAATTCTATTAAACCTTCAGGCACTAATATAAGCCCAAAGTCTTCCCCATTTTTTGAGCGAGCAAGAATAACTTCTGCAATTTCTTTTGCAATTGCTTCTAGTGTCATTTTTTTATGTGCAACTTCTTCAGAAATTAAACAAATATTGGGAGCTGTTTGTAGGGCACATTCCAAAGCAATATGACTTGCTGAACGCCCCATTAGCTTTATAAAATGCCAATACTTTTTTGCTGAAGTAGCATCTCGGGCAATGTTTCCAATAAGTTCTGAATAGGTCTTTGTTGCAGTATCAAAACCAAAAGATGTTTCTATATATTCATTCTTTAAATCTCCATCTATTGTTTTGGGCACTCCTATAACAGAAGTTTTAAGCCCTGCATTTAAAAAGCTTTCAGCAAGAAACGCAGCATTAGTGTTTGAATCATCTCCACCAACAATTAAAAGCCCATCAAGGTCTAAGTTCCTTGCTGTTTCTATACTGGAATTAATTTGTTCTTCTGTTTGAATCTTTGTGCGTCCAGAACCTATAATGTCAAAACCACCAGTATTTCTATATTGCTCTAAAAGACTTTCAGTTATTTCTATATATTTATTTTCAATAAGCCCAGAAGGGCCACCCTTAAAGCCATATAAATGTGAAGAAGCGTTAGCTTTTTTCATTGCATCAAATAGGCCAGAAATCACATTATGCCCACCAGCTGCTTGCCCACCAGATAATATGACACCTATTTTCTTAAAACTATGCTCTATCTTTTCTTTCGATTTTTCTAATTTTATAAAAGGCTGCTCTGCAGTTTTTGGAAAAGAACTTTTAACAATATCATCCACAACCTTTGCAGGATTTTTTTTAATTGATATATTATCTTCTAATAATACATTTGGTAATTTTGGTTTATATCCACGTCTTAAAGTTTGCAATAGTGATTCTTTCATTGCCCCATCTCCCCTAATAAGTTAATTTTAACATGATAATAATGTTTTTTTCAATTAGAGAAGGTATCCCATCACTAAACACAATATTTTATGAAAAAAAATATTAAACACAACAATCATTAAAATAAAAAAGCCCTCTTTACGAGGGCTTTTTTATTTTTAAGAATAGACACTTATTTTCTATTCTTTTTTATTTGTTCCACTGCATAGTCAAAAGCTTGTGTATACATTTCTTTTGGAGGTTCTTTAATAAAACCTTCTTCCATTAGCTTTTTAGTAAGATTTCTGCATTGCTTAATTTCAGCTTTTGCTGCGTTGTATGCTTCTTCCCATGTCATTGTTACACGGTTTAAGCCTTCTTTTATAGCTTGCATTGCAACATCTGCCGCTTCTTGTGCAAATACATCTTCATCTTCCATAGTAACAACTATGTTGTCAGGATTAATTCCTTTCTTTTCAGAATAGTCGGCAATAGAATGTGAACATCTAATAGCCATACCATCAGAAATCTTTTTTGCACGCACTAATAAAGCACCTTTTAAGATGCCGGGAAAGCATACAGAATTGTTGATTTGATTTGGAAAATCTCCTCTTCCTGTTCCCACAATAAATGCACCAGCTTCTTTTGCTTCATGTGGCCATATTTCTGGAATAGGGTTTGCACATGTAAATACTATAGCTTTTTTATTCATTGAAGCAACTTGAGCTTTTGTTACAGTGTTTGGCCCTGGTGTTGAAAGAGCTATCAAAACATCAGCACCCTTAATTGCCTCATCAAAGCTTTCAATCTTTTTAGGATTTGTCTTTAAGCAAAGTTCCCATTTGCGATAGTAACGTGGGTCTTTTTCAACATCCTTTCTTCCTGAATGCAAACCACCACGTGAATCACAAATAATCATGTTTTCTGGCTTTCCACCATCAGCTAAAATAAGACGTGCAATTGTAGTATTGGAAGCTCCAGCTCCTAATAAAACAATTTTGCAATCTTCCATCTTTTTGCCAGCCAATTTTAGTGCATTCAAAAGGCCAGCCAAAGTAATACAAGCTGTTCCTTGTGCATCATCATGCCAAACTGGAATATCACAAACTTCTCTTAAAGTATCCAACACCTTAAAACACTCAGGTTGTTTAATATCTTCAAGATTAACAGCCCCCACAGAAGGAGCCAACATTCTAACAAAATCAATGATTTTATCTGGATCGTTTTCGCCAACTGCTACTGATGATCTCCCCTTTTCATCTTCACGAACTCGTGAATCAATACATAACGGATATGCATCAACTCCACCAAGATATTTCATGAGCATGCACTTTCCTTCCATAACTCCAAGTCCACCTGGAGGGGTGCAATTTCCATCTCCCAAAACACGAGTAGAATCGCTTACAACAGCTACAAGATTCCCTCTATTTGAAAGAGAAAAAGATGCTTCATTGTCATCACGAATAGAAGTAGAAATGGCAGATACACCTGGTGTATACCACACGCCAAACCAATCAAAACCATAAAGCCCACACTTAGGCACTGTTTGCAATTTACCACCATAAAAATCATGTGTTAAAATAGCAAGCTTTTTAAGGAAATAGGTTTTTGCTAGGGCTTTTTCATCATCTGAAAAATCAGATGGAAAAGAATTTGTGATGGAGCTTAGCTCCTTTTTAATATTTTCCATGTATATAATTTTATCAAATAAACTCTCCTTATTCAATCACTGAACTATTCATCAATTTTCATACTATAAAAGTACTGTAGCATCTTCTAAATTTGAAACCTTACTTTTTTTATAGTTTTTTATATTATTGCATTTCAAAATTATATGTAGAATATTAACTTTATTAAACAGGAGGCTTTTCGTGGCTATTTTTTTATATGTTATTTGTGCTTTTGCAAATATTTTTTCAATATCATTACTTCTAAAAGCTGGAGGAATCTTAACTTGGCTTGCCTTTCTTCTTGCAATATCTTTTAGTGGTACCCTAACTATTTTTTCTTTCTTTTATGCTTTTAAGAAAAGACATGATAAATATTTTGTTGTAAAAAAAATGCTAGAATATCTTCCATTAGTTTCTGTAGCCTTTTTTATTCTTTCAGGCATTTTTGCCAAAGCTACTTATTCTTTAGATGCCTTTTTAGCAATATTATGGTTAGTTTTAACTATATGCACAATTATAATGTTGTTTTTGCTTCGTAAAAATGCCATAAAAAAACAGCACCCAGAAATATTCAAAACAGAAAAGAAAAACACGCCAGTTTTTGTAGTACTTGATTGGCTTGATGCAATATGCCAAGCAGCATGTATAGTGCTTCTATTACAATTCTTTATTTTTCAATTATATCTTATTCCTTCAGAATCTATGGTTCCCACATTTATGATTGGAGACAGAGTAATAGGCGTAAAGTTCACATCAGGACCTAGTTTTCCACTTTCTTCTTTTAGATTTCCTCAAGCTAGAAAATATAAACGTGGAGATGTCGTAATTGTGAGAAACCCAAATTACGAAGCTGATGCAAATAACGATTTAAAATTTTTCACCTCCCAATTAATTCAACTTCTAACACTCACAATGGTAAACATAAATGTTGATGCAAATGGAAAAATAAAAACAGACCCATTAGTTAAGCGTATTGTTGCATGCCCAAACGAGAAAGTAATGCTAGTTGATGGTGTTTTATACATTAAAAAAGCTGGAAAGAAAGAATGGCAAGTGCAAGATGAAAAATCTTATGCTGTTTGGAATTTAGAAAGCCTACCAAAATCAGAATTAAAATATGTAAAAGACACAAAAGTTGGCACTCAAATATTAAATATGCTTGAATCAATAGAATCAACTCGCAAAAACTTAAGTTTTTCTCAAGCAATAAAAGATGCTAAGTTAATTGTTGAAAAAATGAAAGACATAAAAGGCATTCCCGACACCACATTTAAAATGGAAGAAATTGTTAAAAAAGATGATCTTTTACTTGATTCCATCATATTAAAAGACACAGAAATTGCTTCAAAAATATTAACCACTAATGGAGCTCTTATGTGGTTTTCTTCGTTTATGACAGATTGGCAATCTCATTGGGAAAAACTAGATGTAAAAGCTTCCTTATATGAAAAAAGATTTGCACAATTTAATGCTCTAATTAAATTAGCTATAGGTCGCCTTTTAATAAAAGATGTGGAGTTATTAAAACGAAATCTTACTCCAGATGAACTTATAAACAATGAAGAAAGAATGAACCTCCTTAACGAACTAAAAAGCTACTATTATTATCTAGCTCTTTCTGGGCAACGCAATATGGACGAGTTTCCTAAAGACGAAGAATCATACATACCTGAAGGTTGTTTTTTTATGATGGGAGATAACCGCTTTAATTCCACAGATATGAGACATGGATATAGCATATATCCAACAGAAGTAGATAAGTATGACCCATTTTCAATTAGATATTTAACAAACATTTCTCCCAAATACATAAAAGAAGATAGAATGCTAGGCACTGCAAAATTAATCTTTTGGCCCAGTGAAAGAATGGGCTTTGTGAAATAACCTATTTTTGTGAAACAACCTATTCATTAAATACCTTCTATATTTTTAAAATATATTGTCTAAAAAAAATAGATGCACTAACATGTTAGAGGAAGTCTACAGTTCCTAAAATTATGGAGATAAACTTATGAGTCTTGTGTTAAAAAAAAGTTGGTTTTATACTTTGTCTATTTGCATGTTCCTATCTTTGGGCAATTAAGCTACCAGACGGAACTGACGCTATGATTGGTAGCTTTGAAAAACATAGCAACAGCAAATTTAAGCGTGTTGAATTACTTGAACCTACTGAAATTAAAACTTCCATTGGTGTTTTGTCTTTCAAAAACACAATATATTTCTGGGAAAACGGGCAAATTGAAAAAGGAGAACTAGGTAATGCGTTTAACCTTGAAACATCTTTTGGTAATTTTGCTATTTCTAAAGTTGCTTTCTACGAAACTAGCTCATTAAAGAGCATTTATTATAAGGAAGAAATGAAAGGAGCCAAGGTTAAAACAATACTTGGAGAAATACCTTTAGGTTATAGATATTCTGATTCTAATGAAAATATTATAAACATATATGAAAATGGAGTTCTAAAAAGTTTTAATACTGATGATTGTATTATTTCAAAAGAATGCTCTTATAACAATGGAATGTTTGCAGGTTTAAAAATATATGACATAATATCTTTTTATGAAAACGGATATGTGGAGATGGTTAAAATACCAGTTTATCAAAACTTTCGTAATAGACAAAGTTTTAACACTCCTTATGGAAAAATAGAGCTAAAGGATGAAGGTTATGGTTCTTCATCATGTAAATTAAAATTCTATAGCAATGGCAAAATTAAATATATAGATTTAGGTTATTCTAAAAATGTATTAACCACACCAAATCTTGGGAAAATTATAGTAAACTCAAAAGTTGAATTTTGGGAAAACGGAAATATAAAAGAGTCTAGCTTTGAAGACTCCCAATCTTTTGAAGTAGGTAATGACTTATTTTCATGTAGTAGTATTTCTTGTTATGAAGATGGAAAGATACACATTATGGACGGTGGTGATATAGCTTTTTGGAAAAATGGCAACATAAAAGCAAAATCTGGAGACTACAAAGATATAGAAGCTAAAGTTCTTAGTGTGATCCCTAAAGAATTTTCTGAGTCTTTTGTTTTTTCAATGAGCAAGCTATTTTTTGATGAAACAGGTAAGAAAGTAACTGGAACCGAAATAGCTTATCACAAAGAATATAACGAGCGTGATGTTTTTACATGTTACTTTTTACTTGATCAAAACTATAAGTTTATAAGTATAGGTGAGCTAGACGAAGATAATTTTATTATTAAGCCTTCTAAAGAAACTTTAACCAAAATCTTAAAAGAAAAAGAAGAACTGTTTGGATATTAATTTATTTCTTAAAAACTAAAAAATAGTAATATTATTCTCAATTTCTCTTGACACATAGGGGGGGGGTATATAATGCGTATTGGGATATTTTGTCTATT
>JBQNBK010000078.1:0-8249 GCA_052169975.1 Treponema sp. | reverse complement strand
AACTAGTAATAGTACGAGATTTTGCATTATAAATTTAAGAAGATTGCTTTAAAAGACTTGCTATTATACTCCTTATAATAAGGAAGCTTTAAATTGCTTCTTTATCTTGGCTTGATTTTTTTAGTTTTTACCATTACCATTTTAAACTATTATGAACCTATTAATTGCCTTATTGTTTCCACCTATTGCTATGTTATACACAATGGTGGTGCATAAAAAAGATTTTTCTGTAGCAAGTTATATATCAGGTGTTATTTCTGGGCTTTGTGCACTTCCATTTTCCTTAATGTTAAAGATGGAGTTTTATACTTCCTCAAACTTCTTTCTATATTCTTTTTCTTTTTTCTTTTTCTTTTTTTTCTTATCAAGTATATTTGGTTTAATTGCATATTACATTTTTAATTTTAGAATCTTTGACATAAGAACTATAGCCGTTGCATTATCAGGTATTTGGTCTGTGTTTTTGTTTTTCTCTGTGTATGAATTTGTTAATCTTCCAATATATGCAATATGCTCTATCTTCTTTTTATCATACACTGTTTCGATTCTTTTTTTTGACCTTACACTAAAGTTACTTTCTTTCTTACCTGCAATATACCGATTTACAATAAGCTATGTGCTTTTACTATTGTTTTCTTTTGCATCTTGCTTTTCTTTTGCTTTCTGGGTGTTCAAATATTCACCTTTTATATACATAGGTCTTCCACTCATAATAATCTTTGTTTTATTCATATTTATGCTCATACCAACACGTATTGAAAAAAAGGTTGAGTCTCTTTTAGATTAATTTTTTAAGGATAATTAAATGATAAAAATATTAATTGGTCTACTAGTTTTAAGTATAATGGTTTTTATTCACGAACTAGGGCACTTTTTAATAGCTAGGCTATGTGGAGTAGCAGTTGAAACATTTTCGATAGGTTGGGGACCTGTCATATTTAGAAAAAAAATAAAAGGAACTGAATATAGAATTTCACTAATCCCTATTGGTGGTTACTGTGGAATGCGAGGCGAAAAAGCATTTGTTAAGGCATTGGAAGAAAACTTGCCCAAAATTCCAAAAGAAGAAGGTGGATTATACAGTGCTTCTCCTTTTAAAAGAATATTAATTGCATTTGCAGGTCCTTTTTCAAATTATATCTCTGCTGTTGTGTGTTTTGCAATAATTAGTGCAATGGGAAGCATCTATTACACATATTCAAATACTGTAGCACCAATTCATTGCTATGACGCAAATGTTGCAACAAGTGCAAAAGAAGCTGATTTGCAAGTTGGAGATAGGATTATAGAAATTGATGGAAAAAAAGTTGATAACTTTAGAGAGATAATGCTTGAAGTGATGACATCACCTGATAAAAATCTAATGTTTAAGATTGAAAGAGGTGGAAAAGTAATTGAAAAACAAATAAAACCAAAATTAAACCCAAAAACTGGTTCTGGGCTTATTGGAATATACCCATTTGTCAAATTACAAATTGAAAATGTCTCTAGCACTGGAGCAACGCAAGGCTTAAAAAAAGGAGACATTATTAGAACTATTAATGGAAAAAATGTTAATAACACAATTGAATTACAAAACGAACTAGATGCTATTTACGAAAGTCAAGTAGAAAAAACCATACTTGGTATTGATCGTGACGGCAATATGTTTGAAAAAGAGATTTATATTATTAGACTTGAACATGGTGGAATTGACTTAGGACTTTCATTTCAAAATCAAAAAATAATTGTTAAAGGCACAGGCTTTTTTGCTAGCATTGTTTCTGGTTTTGTTAAAACACATGAAACAATCTTACTCACATTTAAAAGCTTTGCTTTGCTTTTTAAGGGTATAGACTTAAAGCAAGCAGTTTCTGGCCCATTACGCATAACACATATGATAGGAGACGTTGCACAAGAAGGCTTTAAAAGTAGTATGGCAGAAGGTTGGGCAAGCCTTTTATCATTCATTGCTATAATATCCATATCACTTTTCATTATGAACTTGCTTCCAATTCCAGTTCTTGACGGAGGCTTAATACTTTTATCCTTTATTGAAGCAGTTATGAGGCACGAAATATCACCTAAAATAACATACCGTGTACAATTTATAGGTTTTGCTTTTATAGCTGTAATTTTTGTGTTTGCAATAGTTACAGATGTATTGTTTCTTATTGGCTAAAAAGCTTTAAGTTTGAAAAAAGACGTGTTTTTAAGGAGAAGTGTTTTATGGAAAATGTAGATATTGAATCTCTTTTGCCTCATAGAAAACCTTTTTTATTTGTAGATAAACTTCTTTATAACGGAAGTGAAGGAAGTGCAAGCCTTTACACCTTTAAAGAAGATGAATTCTTTTTTGCAGGACACTTTCCAGATTATCCAATAGTACCGGGTGTTATTTTAGTGGAAACAATGGCTCAAGCTGGAGGCATGGCGTTGCTTCAAAGAGGGAGCATTCCAAAGCAAAATCCTTTTTTTCTAGCTTCAATCATAAAAGCAAAGTTTAGAATGCAAGTACGCCCAAACACTACAGTAAAAATAGAAATTAAAAACTTAAGAATATCAGAAAACATGATTCGACAATCTGGCAAAATATATATTAAAGAAGCAATTGCTGCAGAAGCCGAATGGATGTGTTTAATTGGGAAAAGAGAAAATGATAAAGCCAATGGTTAGAAACAACATTTGCATTAATGCACACCCACAAGGTTGTAAAAAAAATGTTGAAAATCAAATTGAATATGTGCTCAACTATAAACGTCCCAAAAGCAACAAAAAACCTAAGAATGTATTAGTGATTGGTTGTTCAAATGGTTATGGTCTTGCAACTAGAATTGTTTCAGGCTTTGCATATAACGCAAACACCTTTGGCATCTCGCTAGAAAAGGCTGGCACTCCAAATAAGGGGGAACACCCGGTTGGTATAACAATCTAGCTTTTGAAAAAAAAGCAAAAGACACTAAAGCTTTACATTACACAATAGAAGGGGATGCTTTTTCTGATGAGGTTAAACAAAAAGTAATTGCAGAGGCAAAAGCTAAAAACATATCTTTTGACTTAATCATCTACAGTATGTCAAGTCCTTTAAGAAAAGACCCAATTACAGGCGAAGTGCATCAATCTTGTATTAAACCTATAGGCACTTCTTTTAACGGTAAAACAATAAATGTTATGAAAGGTGAGCTTGAAGATGTTTTAATTCAACAAGCCACAGAAAAAGAGATTTCGGATACAATTTATGTTATGGGAAGTGAAGACTGGCATAGATGGATTCTTATGCTAAAAGAAGGTGGAGTGCTTGCAAAAGGTTTTATTACAATTGCATATTCATATATTGGACCACAAATTACACATAAATTATATAAAGATGGAACCATAGGGCGTGCAAAACAAGATTTAGAAAAGCGATTGCCTTTTTTAAATGATAAAATAAAAGAGCTAGAAGGCAAAGCTTTCATCTCACTAAACAAAGGTATTGCAACACGTTCTAGTGCAATAATTCCTGTCATACCTTTATACCTATCATGTCTTTTTAAGGTAATGAAAGATTATGGTACACATGAAGGAGCTATAGAGCAAATCAATAGATTGTTTTCTGAAAAGCTTTATTCTGATAAGCCAATTCCATTAGATAATGGAATACACATTCGTCTTGATGAAAAAGAACTAGATGAAAAAGTACAAAGCAAAACATCTGAATTAATGGAGAAAGTGATTAAAGAAAATAATGTCTTTTTAGCAGATATTGAAGGCTACAAAAACGATTTTTTACAAGCAAGTGGTTTTTGTGTTGAAGGCATTGACTATGAAAAAGACATTGAAAGCTTTGATAAAATAGACTAATACTTAACAAAGTATTTTCAATTTCTCTATCTTAAAAACATAGATTAGGCAAAGAAAACAGAAGTTATTTAGATATTTCCTAACTTAATTTTATAAGAAAACTTATTCATTATTTTAGCTCTTTCTACTTTTATAAGCTCTACACTAAAATCTTTAAAAATTGAATTTAATAGTGAATAAGAAATATGTGCTACTTGTATTTTATAATAAACTGCATTGCATTCTTCATGGCTCACATTTGAAACAATATTTAAATCTACTCCCATATTAATTTTAAATGTAATATCCATAGCTTCTTCAAGCTCTAATATTTTAGCAGTTTTTGCAATTGCAATAGCTTTTATAATCATGTCTGAAGTTTTTGGCTTGTTTTTTATATATAGTTCAAGACGCATTTTACGCTCAAGATATATTAGTTCCAATAGCCTATTTCTAAAATTAAAAATCTGTTCTTGTTCTTTACCACCAATAGAGTTTTCATTATAAATATAATAAAGACCACCAATAGAACCTTTAGCATTATTTGTGTAATGACCATTAGCTGTGAGCCCTGCATTTTTGAAATCTATAACAAGCTTTGACATTTTATTGCTTGCAACAATTCCTGGAATAGAAACCAATGCTCCTTCTTGTATACCTGTTCCACAATAAAAAATATCAGATGAGATAAATCCTAGATCATCATCAAAAACAAAGTCTAACTTACTTGCAAAAAGTTCTTCAAGTTCAAATACTTTTTCACATAATCCTTTAATTTGAAAGGTAGGACTTATTGCCTTAAAAGTTAAATGCTCATTAAAATTAACTAATATTGCGATAGAACTATCATTATTTATTATGATATCTTTTTTTATTTTTTCATTAAAACTGTTTGGGAGTAAATTACTTTCTTCTAATATTTTTTGTGTTAGTATATTAAGATTACTAGAACTAATTAGTTTGTAGTCTTTTAGCTCTTCCATGTTTTCAAAAACATTACGAACACAATTTATGACATCTTCAGCTTGACTATATTGAATAGTTTTATTAGGAAATGTAAAACCTTTTATAGAACGTAAAAGAGAGAAAGTTGCACTTATCACAACATCACTACACTTTTCATCATATAACTCGTTAAGATGCACCTTCATATACTGCCAATCTTTTTAAGCTCTGTACTAAAATAAAGAGCTGCTTCATAATCTTCCATCTTTATTGCTTGTTCTAGGAGCTTTTGTAAATTATCTTTTAAAATATTCTTGTCTCGATTTTCTTGTTTACTTTTTTTATGCTCTCCATTATATCCTATGTTAGGCAACTTTTTCCATAACATATTAATAATATCTTTTTTGAAAGTGAAAAAACAATCTTCACATCCTAATTCGTTTTTATCTATTATTTCTAATAAAGTAGTTTTACAAGTTGGGCAATATAGTTGTTTTTTAGGTTTATCAAATGTTTTCTTATTAGCTTTAATTGCCAAAACTTCATCTAATTTATATTTTTCACTACATTCTTTACAAACATGTATTGTTTGATAAAAAAACATCTTACATTTATCTAAAGTGATGCATTCTTTTTCTTCATTACAAAATGTACATTTCATCTATCTTTTCCTCATAATTACCAATGGCTTTTCTCTACCAGCCCTAATACTAGGAATTAAAGAAACAATCACAGAAAGAAGTAACGTGATTATTGATATAAAATACAATTCATAAAAATTAATAGAAACAGGAATAGTTTCAAGATAATAAGAAGGATCTAATAAATGAACTTCAGAGTAAACATCTAAATCACCCAAAATGAAAGAAGCATAATAATAAAAGTAGTTTATACCTTTCTCCAACACTGACAAGATGCTATTTACATGAAGTGATATCAATATTCCTATTGGCATACCTATTATCAATCCTAAAAGACTAGTGATTAAACCAGCAGTTAAAAAACACATTGTAATAAATTGAGGGCTAGCACCATTTGCTTTTAGAATTGCTATTTCGTTTTTTCTTTCCATAACTAACATTACCAAAGCTTGAGCAATGTTTATTGAAGCTACAAGAGTGATTAAAAAAACAATAAAAAGAATTAAGTTTTTGGTTGTGGAAAAAGAATAAAAAGTTGCTTTATTAAGTTGATCCCATGAATAAATAGAAAAGGTTGAAGGTAATTTATCCCAAAACAATATCTTTTTTTCAAGTTCTTCTAAAAAATGATTCAATTTAGTTTGATTAAAAGGGTCTTTAGTAGAAATAATTAAAGAATTAATAGAAGAAGAACTGGAAAGAATTTCAATTCCGCGTGAAAGAGGAATAAATATCCATAGAGCATCAAGTTCTTGATATCCAGATGAAATAATTCCCATCACCTTAAATAAGCTTAATTTAGGTATTGTTTTGCCATTATATGATTCTCGTAAAGTTATTAGCCTACAAACATCTCCAACAGAAAGCCCTAATTTTTCTGCTATTTTTTCCCCTAAAATTATAGAATTATCTTCTTCAAATAAAAGGCTTCCATCAATTATTTTTATAAGACTTTTTGCTTTTTCATTGCCAATAAAAAAATCTTTTTCAATAGCACGAACAACACCACCACTCCTAGCCTTTTTGCCTATTAATAAACCTTGCCCTTCTCTTTGCACCCAAGCGTCAACAAAATATGAATCTTTTATCTCTTTTTTTATCCTTGTTTTAAGGGCTAATTCATTTTCACAGTTTGGAAAATACGAAGAAGGTTGCATATCAATCACTTGCATTTGTCCAGTACCAAGCTCAATAGTACGTTCTGCAATTCCTGCAATCATTCCATCAGAAACCACTAACACAACAATAAGTGGAATTATACTTATTCCAATTCCAAAACTGGCACCCAAAAGGCTTAAGCGTGCATTAGAAGGACCTTTTGCCGAGCCTATTCCAATAAATCGTAATGCAAATATGATGGACAAAAACTCTTTCATACTTTCTTTAATTTCCCAGCCTCTAAACTAAACCACACTTGTGCTGATTTAGCAATATCAACATCATGTGTTACAAGAATAAGAGTTTTTTTATGTTTATCCACAACTGAAAATAGCAATTCTTTCACTACTTGTGCATTATTTTTGTCAAGGTTGCCTGTAGGCTCATCTGCTAAAATCAAGTTTGGAGAGTTAATTAATGCCCTAGCAACTGCAACCCTTTGTCTTTCTCCCCCTGAAAGCTCAAAAGGATAATGATTAAGTCTATTTGATAACTTCACATCACCCAATAATTCCATAGCATTCAATTTTACTTCGTTTTTTTTCTTTCCCGCTATTAAAGCAGGCAACATTACATTTTCTAAAGCTGTAAAATCTTTCAATAAATAATGAAATTGAAAAATAAGACCTAGATAATTCATTCTATAATTAGAAAGAGCTTGTTCATCCAACTTATGCACTTCGTAATTTTTTGCATATATTTCACCGCTATTAAAAGAGTCAAGACCAGCAATTATATTAAGTAAGGTACTTTTTCCAGCTCCTGATTCTCCTGTAATCACAATTTTTTGAGGTTTAGATATTTCAAAATTGAGCTTATCCAATATTAGCAAGTTTTCATTAGTAGATTCAAAACTCTTTACTAAATTAGAAATAACAAGGATTTTATCATTCATAACGCAATATCTCCGCAGGTCTTATATCAATCATTTTTTTTGTAGCAATAAGAGCAGCAAATGTAGCAGAACAAAGACCAAATAGAAACACAAAAAATATCTCTAAAAAAAAGAGTTTAATAGGTACTTTATCCATATAAAAATAAGAGGTGTTAAATATTTCAAAATTTTGTGTTTGAACATCCTCTATTAGTATTGATATTATGCTAATTATAAAATTAACTATAGTTTCCACAATAGAAAAGATTTTATTGATATTAACTGATAATAATAAGCCTACAATAATACCAAAGCACGAACCAAACAATCCTGTTATAAGACCTGAAAGAATAAATATACCTTTAATTCCATTAGGCTTTGCCCCCATAGAAAGTAAAACAGCAATATCTTCTCTTTTTTCATATATGGAACGCCTCATTCCATTATAAATATTCACACCAACAACTAAAAATATCAAAACAATAAGCAACATCATCACATTTTTTTCTATTTTTAATGCACCAAAAAAAGCTCTATTATACTCGCGCCATGAAAGTGCTTTTATTTTAGTCTTTTCTTTCATTATTTCGTTAATATAAAGCACGTCTTTATTATCATTATTTAATTTCACATTTGCAAAATAATAAGGATGCTCTCCAAATAGTAGTGAAGAATTATTTAGCTCCATAAAAGCAAAGTTAGCATCTATTTCATAATAACCAGTTTTAAAAAATCCTGTAACCAAAAGATTTACGTTTTCAGGGAAAAGTTCTGTTTCACTAGTTCCACTAGTTGCTAATACTTGCACAAAATCGCCAACTCTCATACTA
>JBQNBK010000077.1:0-8490 GCA_052169975.1 Treponema sp. | reverse complement strand
TTGAATGCCTATAGGCATGTTTCTTTCTTGCATATGCCAATTATAACATTAAGAGAAGAAAGTATGCAATTAGAATTTTTCATAAGTAAAATTCTCTATCAGTTTAATTTTGGCTTTTAGCAAAATAATAAGTAAGAGTAGTAGCTAAATGCTTTATTTTTCAAAAAAGTAAGTGATTAAGTTTTTCATTAAATATTTTAATTGAAATCTCATCTTTAATAAAAGCTCTTATAAGATTCCTAACCTGAAGTGGAAAAACATTCAAATACCTTTTAGCCCAAGATATTCCAATGCTTTCTTCCAATGCTTTGCTCTCTTCTTTAGGCATTTTGCCAACACCATACCTAACAAATTGCCACACCATTTCAAGCATCATAGAAGAAGGTATGCCATTTACACACCCATTTTTTACCAAAGGCTTTTTATTTATAGAAGGAATCCATTCATCAAGCAATTTTTGTCTATATGTTTCATCTAATTCAGGAGCTTCTTTGGCTATAATGTCATATGCAAAAGACCTAATAGTTCTACAAACACCTTCCATACTTTCCATTATAGACTTATTAATGCTATCTTCAATGTTCTTTGCATATAGCTCTATGAAATGTTTATCTAACAAGACTTCTAGCCTTTTTGCACACAACCTTAGAAATAAATGTTCTATATTCTTTTTTCATTGAATTTTCAAAGAGTTCTACATTTTTTCTATCAACTTCCACAATAAAACCACTGATAATCATTCCATCCGAGAAGCTAAAAAAATTTTCAACTTCTGAATCAAAATAATAAGAAAGATTTTCGTCATTCATTTCATCCAAAGTTTTCAAAATTCCATCTGTGCTAACAATATGAGAAGAAAGAATTAAACCTTTTTTGACGCATTCATAAAACATTGCATAAATTTCAGGAGCATGTTTTGGAACTTCCACAACTTCACCAACAAAATATAAAGAAGAACCTTCTTTTTTAAAACCATTTGAAACCACTATTTTTTCATCTTCAACTCTACCTATTGCAGAAATTAATAAAGATGGAGGAATAGCTATAGAAGCCCCCTCTTTTGTTTTATATTCATTATTAAAAGAATCTTTTCCAGAAATAAAAGGAGATGCAAAAAGCTTACTAGCATCATAACAAGCTCTTGCCAACTCAAGTAAATCACCTAGAACCTTTTCATCTTTTGAATTTCCCAAACAAAAATTATCCAATAATGCAATTCGTGAAGGGTCAACACCAATAGAAATTAGTTTTCTAATAGCTTCATCAATTGTTAAAAAAGCTGCCTTGTATGGATCTATCATTGCCTTTATTTCGTGTAAAGAATTAGAAATAGCAATACAACACTTAGACTTCACTTCAATAGGCTTTAAAACTGCCGCATCTTGAGGAACACGCCTACTCTTTCCCATGTATGGCTTTAATATTGTTCCGCCTTGCACTTCATAATCATATGAATGAACCACATCTTCTTTTATCTTTGAAGTTTTCTTAACATCATCTACTATCTTTAAAGCTTCGTTTTTTGCATTATCTTTTATAAAAGAAGCTTTAAGCTCTAATGTTGGGCAAGCTGAATGTAAAAACTCACAAGATAAGTCTATTACAGATTTTCCTTTATAATTCACATTCAATCTTTTGCTTCCAGTAAACTCACCTAAATCTGACATTTCCACATCATAGTCTTTACAAATCTCACTTAATCTTTCTATGTTTTTAGGTGGAACTGCAATAACCATTCTTTCTTGAGTTTCTGAAATCCACAT
The DNA here is from genome assembly GCA_052169975.1 of Treponema sp. Taxonomy (GTDB): domain Bacteria; phylum Spirochaetota; class Spirochaetia; order Treponematales; family Treponemataceae; genus Treponema_B. The sequence continues at coordinate 6,727 of JBQNBK010000077.1, read as the reverse complement.
TTCATATGGAGCCAAACCTTCATATTTTGTTTTTATATTAGAAAGCTCTACCACTGCTCCAAGTTCGCTAGCCATTTCACCAACACTAGAAGAATATCCGCCTGCACCACAATCAGTAATAGCAGAATATAGCTCTTCATCTCTTGCTTTAAGAAGAGCTTCTGATACCTTTCTTTCGATTATTGGCTCACCTTGTTGCACAGGAGGGTTTTCAAGTTTTTCTCCCATAAGCATAGAAGAAAAAGTTGCCCCTCCAATGCCATCACGCCCTGTTCTTTTGCCAAGCGAAATTATGTGATCTCCAATTTGTTGGTTTCTCTTATGCTTTCCTCTAGGACAAATACCTACACAACCACAATAAACTAATGGATTTGTTGCATATAACGGATTAAAATGAATTCCACCATTCACTGTAGGAATTCCCATTTTGTTTCCATAATCTTTCACCCCTTCAACAATCCCTTTCATCATTTCTTCTGGAGCAATTGTACCTTCAGGTAAATTAGTCATATCTTTAGGAGCAAAACATAAAACATCAGTTGTTGCAATTGGGCGAGCCGACACCCCCATAATATCCCTAATCACCCCACCAACACCTGTATTGGCTCCACCAAAAGGTTCTAAACTAGAAGGATGATTATGTGTTTCAACCTTAAAAGAAACTTCCCACTCATCATCAAGCTCTATTATTCCAGCATTGTCCACAAAACTAGAAATAACCCAAGGTTTTGCAATTTCATCAGTTGCTTTTTTTATATAAGTTTTAAGGACCCCTGCAACATTTTCAGGATAATTAGAAGCTACATCAGCGGTTTTATCCACTTTTATGTTTGCCTTAAAAGTCTTATGCACACAATGTTCACTCCAACTTTGTGCAATAGTTTCAAGTTCCACATCAGTACATTCTCTTTTTTCTTTTATAAAATAGGAACGAATAGATTTCATTTCTTCCAAGTTAAGAGAAAGTTTTCTAGTCTTTGAAAGAGCCATCAAATCATCATCATTCATATTGGCAACATCAAAAGTTAATACTTTAATTTCTTCTTTAAAAGATTGTGAAATAGGTTCAATAAAAGAAAAAGAATAATATTCATTTATAGAATTACAAAGAAGAGTTTTTGTAAGAAGTTCCAACCTATCTTTAGTGATATCACCTTTAACCACATAGGAATGCCCAGTATTAAGTTCTTCTATATTAATTCCTAGACTTTCACAAATTCTTAATGTTTCTGTAACAGTAGAATCACTTACTTCTTTTTTTACTAAAACTTCAACCAAATGCTCATCTTCAGAAAGGTTAAATTTTCCAAGCTCACAATATTGAAACACAGAATCACTAAAAAGCACATCTTTTAATAAAGAGACATCCTTTTCTTCTAGCTTTTTAGCTTTAACAAAATATATTATAGAAGAAGTAATAGAAGTTACTTCATTAAACCCTTTTTTATGAGCATTAGTAGTAAGAGTTCTATCCTCATTATCCACTGCTTTTTTATTTCTTACAGTAAATCGGTATGTCTGCATATTAAACTCCTCAATCGTAAAACTATCTTTATTATCCAATTGATTAAGTAGGATTTTGTGATAGAACCCATTAGGTAAAAAGACAATCTATAAAGATGGCAAAATGCCATCTTTATAGATTAGCTATTCTTTCTTCCAGCTTGAACTAGTGTAATAGCTGATGTTGTAACAATATCTTCAACAGAACAGCCACGTGAAAGGTCTGAAATAGGTTTTGCAAAACCTTGCAAGAATGGTCCTAAAGCTTCAGCACCTGCAAGGCGTTGCACAAGCTTATAGCCTATGTTTCCAGATGCTAAGTCTGGAAAGATTAAAGTGTTTGCTTGCCCTTTCACAGCAGAATCAGGAGCTTTTTTTTGCATAACAGATGGCACTATAGCACAATCAAGTTGAATCTCTCCATCAAAGGTAAAATGCACTTTTCTTTCTTTTAAGATATTGTAAGCTTCTCTTACTTTCAAAATATTAGGGTCTTTATCTCCACCAGAACCCTTAGTTGAATAAGAAAGAAGAGCCACAATTGGGTCTACCCCTGTGTATGTTAAACAGCTTTGTGCTGCAGAACATGCTATATCAGCAAGTTGCTCGGCAGAAGGAGAAGGAAGAACTGCACAATCAGAAAATATAAAGATACCGTTTGCACCAAGCTTTGGGTTTTTAGTATCAATCAAAAAGCAAGAAGATGCAGTTTTCATGCCAGGCTTTGTTCCAATCATCTTTAAGCCAGCTCTTAAAACATCAGCTGTTGTGTTATGAGCTCCTGCAACCATTGCATCAGCTTCACCTAAAGCCACCAGCATAGCACCAAAACCCAAATCGGTTACAACCTCTTCTATTGCTTGTTCTTTTGTTAACCCCTTTTCCTTTCTTTTTTCATAATAGGCAGAAACTGCTTTTTCAAATAATGGAGATGTTTTAGGCTCTATTATGTCTATGCCTGTAAGCTTAACACCTATTTTTTCTGCAACACCTTCAACTTCTTCTTTGTTTCCAACCAAAATCAACCTAGAAACAAGCTTTTCATCCACAATAATTCGAGCAGCTTTTAATGTTCTTTCTTCCTTAGATTCTGGCAAAACAAGCACATTACCAAAATCTCTAGCTTGTCTTTTCATTTTATCCACAAAACTCATACAAAAATCCCCCTTATAAGTTATGATTCAAGATTCCTTAACATACTTAAAGCCACCTCATCATGAGGTAAAATAAATAAGACAGTGCGAAAATATGCAATGGCTTTTTCTTCATCACCTTTTTTTAATGCTATAACTCCTAAATTAGAAATAAGCTTTACATTTTCACAGTCTGTTGCAAGAGCATCTATTAAAACTTCTTCAGCTTCTTTAATATTACCATTTTCCATTAAACAAATAGCTAATTCATTACACATTTCAGAATATTCATTTGTTAATGAAGAAGGTAAACTAATCAAAACTTGTTTATAAAGCTCTATACATTTTCTAAAAGCCATAACGCCATCAGCCCATCTTTTTGCTTTTCTCAATGCCCAACCCAATAAAAACCAACCATTCCATTTTTTAGGGTTATCGCTCATAAACTTTTGAATTAAAACTAAAGCATCATCTATACGATCTTTATTAATTAATTCAATTGCTTTTTGAAAATTTTCATCATCTATAATTTGTGAATTAAGATAGTTTAATGCTTCTTGTGCTTTTTCAACCTTACTAATATCATCTTCATCATCAATTTTTAGTGCAACGTAGGTTTCTAATAAGTCCTTTGCTCTTTTATAGTTTTTTTCTTCTATAAAAAAGATTGCCGCATTAAAAAAAACAGGCGGGAAAGGGGGTTCAACACCAATCAAATAGTCATAAATAGCACTAGCTTTTTCTCTATGCTTTATATCTTCCTTACCCATTTCTTCGTAAAGATATGCTTTTGTAAGCGGGATATTCAAATCTTTTTCATCAAAACCTATTAAAGAATCTAATAAGCTTTCTGCCATCACATAATCTTTGTTTTGTATTTTTATAGTGATAGCCTTTAACATTTCATCTTTTATATTGGGGCGAATCTCTGTAAATAACTTTCTATAATGTTCAATATTTTTGTGTGTGCGTTTATGAGCAAAAACAATAAGCATTCCTGAAAGAATCATTTCTGTGGTGAGCAAAGAAACATCAAAATCTTCAACTTTTAAAACACCATCAGGTAATTGAACAGGAATTAATAAATCTTTTTCGATAATATGGTGAGAAAACTTTTTTAATAAATGTTCTGGAATCTTAATATATACTACAGAATCTAATGGAGACTTAATTTTTTCCTTTTTCATCTATCAACTCTAGCTTTCTTAATTTTGAGCATCTGGAGACTCACTTTCTGCTGCAACTAACTTTTTAGGAAGTTCAAAATATCTATTCAAATATAACTTATACATCATAGGAATATTTTGTGCTTCGTATTCAATAGTTAAAGAAACCAAATCTTTTCTATCTTCTAAAGGAGTAGCCCCTGCAGTGTGTCCTTTAATAGAAATAACAGTATCTGGATCAGTAAACTCAAATTTCAACGTTACAGCTTTATTTTTAAGAAAAGAAGCAACTCCCATCATATAAATTGTAGCACCAACAAAAGAAATATTTTGCACTATGCAACGACGCGGAACACCTTCAACAAAAACTACAGTTTCTTTTTTTGTAAGTGCAATACGTCTCATTATAATATCAGTTAAAACAACTTTTTCTGTTGGATGTCTTTTTGCATTGACATTTGCTTCAATTATTCTTCCCAATCTTTCAATTAATGCATCGGGAGCTCTTTGGGTGTATGCAAGAGTAACTAATGATAGGTCATCTACTTGATAATCAGAAACACCTACAAGCCTAACAGTAACAAAAAAAGAAATAGACTCTTTAGAATCTGTATCAAAAAAAGAGAAACGCAAGCTAGCATTTGAAAAACTTTGTGTAGAGATTTTTTTTAATAAACCACCACCTTTATTACAAATAATCTTAGCTCCATTCATAGAAGCAGAGTTTATAATACAAGGCCATTGTCCTCCAGAAGCTCTAACAAAAGCTTGCTTTACATCGAAAGACAAAACTTCTATAACTTCTTTAGAAAAGGTTATAGAAACATCTTTATATAGCTCAAGATATTTATTTATTTGTTGACTTGTAGCAAAAGACATAGGGATATAATACCAATAAATAAGGCAAAAGGTCAATCTCTAGCACACAACACTACCTATTACAGAGGTTGCAACATCTTCAATTTCTTTTAATGTTATTTCCAATTCAGAAATCTTTTTTGTTATAATTTCATCTTGTAATTGCTCTAATTTATTAAATGTCGAATCAATATCATCTTCTATAGTTTCATCAAAAATAGAAACTTCATTAACCCTTTCAAATTGCTCCATATTACCCTCTATTTTCTATTAGTGCATTCCCTTCATTAAAAAGTTCAAAATAAGATATATTATATAAAAAGAAAAAAGAATAGCTCCACCTTTTTTTCCTATCACGCCACTTTTACGTGTTGAACAAAACCTAAACACAATCAAGATAACAAGCATGCTAGGAATTTGTAAATAATAAAAGTAGAAAGGAACAGTAATGCCATGTGGTGTTACCGCAGCGGATAGCCCAAGCACAAAAAGCACATTTAAGATATCTGCCCCAACAACATTTCCAACCGCTAGCTCTCCCACTCCCTTCCTTACAGAAGTAATTGCAGTTACCAATTCAGGCACACTAGTACCAAAAGCCACAATAGTTGCAGCAATAATACTTTGTGGAATCCCAATCTTACTTGCCACTATAGCCACAGATGGAATTAACACTTTTGAAGAAACCACAACAATAGCAATTCCTAAAAACATTAAAATAAGTTTTATTGCAACACTTCCTTTTTTTTCATCTTCATCATCATTATTTGCTTCGGCAGTGGATTCTTTTGCCCACTTAAAAGAAAGATACATATAGCAACACAATAAGAACACAAAGATAAAACCTACCCATTGGTATATTTTTCCTGTGCCTCCACTAGAAAAAATGGGAAGACAAACAAAGGCAAGCAACAATGCAAAGATAAATTGCAATTTACCCTGCCTTTTCACCAATATCTTATCAATTGGCAAATTGCCAAGAAGAGCTGCAATACCAATGATTAAGCCTGTATCCACAATTATAGAACCAATTGCATTGCCAAGACTTAAATCAGGATTGCCTCTAATTGCAGCAACCACCGAAACTGAAGCTTCAGGCACAGTTGTCCCCAAAGAAACAAGGGTTGCTCCCAACACCATTTTAGGAATTCCCCATTGCAAAGAAAGGGAAACTGCATTGTCAACTAAAATATCAGCCCCCTTACCAACAGTGTAAAGAGATATTAGCAACGCCACAATTGGCACAAAGAAAGGAGCCGATGTCAAAAAGTTTGTAATAATTTCTTCCATAAAACTAAAGTTTTAAGCCTTTTTTGAAACTTCAATTAACATACTACCTGTTATATATTCTTGTCCTAAATTAAGTATAATTTTAAGCATCATCTTTCCACCAACCCATTTAGGAGCATCTTTACCATCTGCAATACTTATTTGACTATGAGGAACTGTTTTAGTTCCATTATCTTCATAGGTAATAGTTATATCTGTTGGTTTAATTTCTTCTTTATCTTTATCTATAGCAACAGTTCCTTTTCCATCCTCTCCTGGATTAAAATGAACTTCCTCATTAAAAATACTAATATTTGTTTTAGGAAGAATTCTTTTAACCACTACATCATAATTACTGGTAACTTTTCCGCTTTCTGAAGTTACAGTATATTTTACAACTTTACCATTAGAAAAGTCTTGAGCAACTCCAGACTGAGGAGATACCTTAGCACCCTCAGAAACTTCAATTATAGGAGCAATACTTGAAGAAATTTGGCTTTCAAATGGAAGCATTACTAGTATAGTTTTTTCATTGATAATACCTGAAGCATTTTGAGCCTTAAAAGATTTAATCTTTGCTTCATCAGATTTTTTATGTGTAATAGTAACAGTATATTTCTTTGTTGTGCTTCCATCTTCTGCTGTTACAGTATATTCAACTGAATTAGTAAAGTTTTGTGAAGTGCCAGATGTTGGGTTCACTTTAGCACCTGGTGAAACTTCAATTGTAGGTGCAATTGTTGAAAGCTCAACAGTTTTTTCAACTTCTGCTGTAATTGTTCCATTTTCATCATCTAT
>JBQNBK010000076.1:0-8493 GCA_052169975.1 Treponema sp. | reverse complement strand
AATGAGTTTGAAAACTTTCATGTTGCCATAAATAGCTCTGCAACAAAAACTCATAAAGCAATGCCCCACGCTTACACAAAAAACTAATACCCATATTGTCTTTTTTTGGTAATTATAAAAAAGATTACCATAAGAACTGCCATAATTTCTGCCCCAACAATTGATGCCCACACTCCATTAATTCCCCATATTAATGGGAAAAGCAAAACAGCAATCACTTCAAAAACAACAGTTCGCATAAAAGAAATAATAGCAGAAACAAGCCCATTGTTTAGTGCAGTAAAAAAAGCAGACCCAAAGATTGCATAACCTGCAAAAAGAAACCCAAAAGAAAAAATAGAAAAAGCACTAATTGTCATCTTAAAAAGCTTTTCATCATAGCCAACAAACAAATATGCAAGAGGAATTGAAAGAACAAGAGAAGCCACAAACATGATAATTGCAAAACTTCCTATTAATATGAAGATTTTTTTAAGAACATTCTTTAACTCTTGATAGTCTTTTGCCCCATATTGATAGCCAATAATAGGGCTTGCTCCAACTGAATAACCAATAAAGATTGCATAAAAGATAAAGCCTACAGACATTAAAACTCCATAGGCTGCAACCCCGTCTGCTCCTGCATACTTTAATAGCTGAACATTATAAAGCATACTAACAAACGACATTAAAATTTGACTAAGCAATTCAGAAGAGCCATTTGTGCACACCTTAATTAAAGCTTTACCGTTAAAATTAGGCTTACAAAGTCTTAAAAAACTACTATTAGGCATAGAAAAATATATTAAAGGCAAAACACCACCAATATATTGACTTATAACTGTTGCAAAAGCTGCTCCTTTTAATCCCCAAGAAAAGACTACAACAAACAAAGCATCCAAAATAATATTAGTAACTCCTGCAAGAATAGTTATATAAAGACAAAGGCGAGGCTTCCCAGCTGTGGAAAAAAACTTTGAAATTCAAATTGCAAAACAAAGGCAGGCACAGATAGTATGATAAGATTGCCATATTCCATACTGCCTTTAAGTAGCGAGCCTTTTGCCCCTAAAAAAGATGAAATTGGGCGAAGAAAAATAAAGCCCAAAATAGCCATCAAAACACCTATAATTATAGAAACATAGATGATCAAAGAAAAAAGTTGATTTGGCTTTTCTTTGTCCCCTTCTCCCATTGTTTTAGCAATTAATGCACTGCCACCTGTTCCAAACATAAAGCCCACTGCACCTAAGCACAATAAGAATGGGATTATAAAGTTAACAGCTGCAAAAGGTTCTTTTCCCACATAGTTTGAAATAAAAAGACTATCAACTACGTTATAAATAGAAGTGAATATAAGAGTAATTATAGTAGGAATTGTAAAACTCAACAGGTTGATAAATGTATGTTTGTTGTTAAAAGTATTGCTCATACTTTGCTTATCTTAATAAAAAAAGTAAAAATTTCAATTTCATACAAAAAGACTAAACATTGATGAAAACATTAAATTATGCTAGAAGGACGAAAATGTTTTCTATGAAAAAATGTAAAGATATTTATAAAATTCCATTTTATTTCTCCCATTCAAACTTACCTGCATTTAATCCTTTCAATCCAAGAACAAAAGAGTACATTAGAGGATGTCATAGTCGTACATTAGCTAATGTTATAGTTGTACATTAGTTAATGTTATGGTAGTACATTAGCTAATGTACTACCTAAAAGTATCATATATATGGTCTCGTTAACGTACGTTTTCGCATAACGAGAACGTACGTTAACGGCATGCAAACTCGCATATAATCGATCCATAAACTATACTATTTTTCATTTGAATACTGAAAAGGCTCATCCCCATATATTGCTTACTCTTACCTCCATTATAAAATGGGTTTATGGAATGAAAAATTAACAACATAATTTAGGAAGAAATTGTGATAATCAAAGATAAAAATGTGTTATACTCTAACACCCAATTTTGGTTTAGGAGCTTAAATGTATAAAAGCAAAAAAATAACAATAGGTGGCAATGGAATAACTAGGAAACTTGAAATAGGTGGCAATGCTCCTATTTCTATTCAGACTATGTGGAAAGAAAGTCTTCTAGTAAGTGATTTGCATGATGTTGCTTTAAAACTGGAAAAGTTAAGAGCCTTAGGTTGCGACATTGTACGCTTTGCAGTTCCAGATGCAAAGTCTGGTGAAGTTTTAGTTAAACTCTCTTATTTAACGTCAATGCCTTTAGTTGCCGATATTCATTTTGACCATCATCTTGCTCTTCTTTGCATGGAAGGAAATGTTGCAAAGATTAGAATAAATCCTGGTAACATAGGCAGCGAGAAAAATGTAATTGAAGTGGTGAAAAAGGCTTCAGATAAGGGGGTGGCTCTTCGTATTGGAGTGAACTCTGGCTCCTTACCAAAAGACTTAGTGAAACGATTACAGATGTCAAAAGAATCTAATAACAAAGACTTTTCATTTCTAAAAGCTAGGGCAATGGCGGAGGCAGCTTTTAGGGAGTTAGAAATATTAGATAAGCTAGGTTTTGAACGTGCGTTGGTTTCGATCAAAGCTTCTAACGTTAAAGAAACCATATTGGCAAACGAAGCATTTAGGGCACAAAGAAATGAGCCACTTCATCTAGGAGTTACCGAAGCAGGTCCTCTAGTTTCTGGCATTGTTAAGAGTAGCATTGCTTTTAGTAAATTGTTTGAACAAGGTATTGGGGAAACTATTAGAGTAAGCCTTTCTGACACTATGGAAAACGAAGTGCTTGCAGCAAGGGAAATATTAAGTGAATGTGGTAAACGTGAAGAATGCTTAAAGCTTGTTTCTTGCCCTCGATGTGGAAGACGTGGCTTTGATGTGCATAGCTTTGTTGCTAGGTGGCAACATAGGCTTTTTGCAATCAAGAAAGATGTTACAGTGGCTATCATGGGTTGCGTTGTTAATGGTCCCGGTGAGGCAAGTATGGCAGATTTAGGCATTACAGGTTCGCCTGAAATGGTGGTTATTTTTAAGAAGGGCGTTCCTATTCGCAATATAAAGTTAAAAGATGTTTCTAATGAAATGAGAGACACTATAATAGATGAAGCTTTTGAGAAGGAGCTTAATGAGCTATGAAAAAAATAATTGTGTTGGTTTTTATAAGTGTTTTATGTTTTGATCTTTTTGCAATTGAGTATCTTCAAGGAAGCACAGATAAGGCATGGCATTTAATAGAAACTGCTAAGATTGCTATTGAAAGAAAAGAATTTGGTAATGCACTTTTATATGTGGAACGTGCTGTGGAAGTGCATACACAAGCATATAAGAAAGACTATGAGTATCTAAAAAATGCTTTAAAACCTAGACAGGTAAAAAAAGCAGGCGATGATATTTCAGAAGTGTATAAGGCTCTCAAAGAAAGAGATGATTATGATGCTTGCAAAATTATGGACACAGTCTTTTTATTACGTCCACCCGTCTTTTTTGATTTTTCTATATCTCGCTTTATGTCATATCTTAAAGAAAAAGTTGCTTTTCCAGAAGCTGATTACATAACAGGCAATATCTATTCAATACAAGATGAATATACGCAAGCAATGTTTTATTATGAAAGAGCTTATTCTAAAGTTCATCTTTTAGAAATACCAGATGAACGCTTTAGCATCATCTATTCAATTGCAGATGTTGCAGGCTTGCTTGGAAAGCACGATATGCAAGAAAAGTATCTTTTGCTAGTCTTAACTGAAGACCCAACTTTTGGTTCTACAGTGCTAGAAAGTAGTAAACTAAAAGCTATGTTAAACACAATAATAAAGGAAAAGACAACTGATAAGTTTTTTAGGTTATATCGTGTCAACAAAGAGATTGCTCTTAAAGCATATAGAGATTTAAGCAGAATATACATTGAAGCAGGAAATACAAAACGATCTCTCACAACATCGGCATTAGCTGCAAGCATTGCACTAACTTCCCTATCCCAAATGCTAGAAAAAGCAGACTTTAGCTATGTTTATTCTGATTTTAAAGATGTGCTTAGTCGTGTAGGAAAGAACACAAGTATTAGGCAATGGGCAGAGAATAAAAACCTTTGGGATGTATTTATCAATTTTGCAGATGCTATGGAAGTGAATGGTTATAGTGCTCAAGCTATTGATATGTATCATAAAATTGCCGAAAGTGTTCCTTCAGTAGACTATGCACAAAGAGCTATGTATAAGGCATCCAGTGTGGTTCCTACTGTGTCTGTGGGGCAAGATGCTGCATCTTTAATCAAAGCTTTAGAAGAAGCTTTTAATCAATTTTAATCAGTGTGCTCTGCAATAATGTTTTAAGAATACTTTGAGGAAACTCGTAAATTAGCTTATGAGTTTTCTCAAAACATAACGAGGTTTTTCCACTTTCTTTTTCACTTTTCTTCCATTATAATTATGCTTATGGAACAAGACATAGATAAAAGTAAAAGGGATGATACAATGATTTGAGAAAGGTTCTTATGATACAAAGGTTGAAGCTGCAAAAAAGTGTTTAGCCATAAGGATGCCAATTGAGACAATTTCAACAATTACAGGTCTTGCTAGTGAAGAAATTGCAAAATTAAAAGCTTAAAATTGCTTTTTGTTTATAGTATTTTATCTACTTAAAGTTATAGAATAGCTTTAATGATTTATGCAGTAGATATAACAAAAGATAATATTTTGCAAGCAATTAAATTTTGTCTTCCGTATGAAGCGATTTCAGTTAATTTAATTAGCTTTTTAATGCAAGAAGCAAAGAAACCTTTTGCTAGCACAGTCATTCCACAAGCAAAGCTATTTTATCAAAACACAAAAATTATTGGGCTAGCTTGCATAAATAAACATAGTTTTCTTTTATATTGTTTTAGCTTTTATAATCGAGATATATATGAATCAGTAATTTCTACATTTGATTTTAATTTAATTTATGCAATGATGGGAGAAGCTAATTTTCAAAAGAATATACTTATATTGCTATCAAAAGTTAAAAAAGCTAAAATAATTGTTCCATATATTTTAATGACAAAATTAAAAACCGAATCAACTATCAAATTACCCATCAATGATATAAAAATATACAAAGCAAACATAAAAGACACAAAGCATTTAATAGAGCTACAAGTTTTATATGAAAAAGAAGAAGTCTGCCAAAACAAAAAAGAATTCCCTAGATATATTAGTTTAATGAATTTAGAACATATACTCAAAAATGAAACTACTTACTTTGCAAAACTTGGTAATCTTTCAGTTGCAAAAGCCAACACAAATGCAAGCGGAGTTAATTATGCTCAAATTGGTGGAGTCTATACCTTACCTGAATATAGAGGTTATGGATTTGCATCAAATGTGGTAAATGTTTTAATAGAACATATTCATAAAAAAGAAGAGAAAAATGTATGCCTTTTTGTAAAGGCTGACAACATAAAAGCAATAAAAATGTATAAAAGATTGGGATTAAAAGAAAAAGGAGAATTTTGTATTAGTTATTTTAATTAGAAGGACTTTTCTAAAACTCACTTAAAAACACAATAGCGATCAAAATAGCAAGCCTTACGTGTTCTTCTGTTTTATCTTTTAATGTTGAAATCTGAATAATATAATAGCAAAAAAAACCAAAATTTGGTTCCATTCGCAAGATATATTCTAAACAACTTTCAACTGCCAATTCTTTTCCAAAAAGCAAGTTCACAATTTCTTTTAACAAAATGCAAAATTCATCAAAACATTTAAGATAGGTATTCTCATTGTTTTTAATTGCAAGACATAATTGAGATGATAACTTTTCTAATCTTTTTACTGTTTGAAACTTAAAAAATTCATTACTTTGCTCAACCCATGTTTTCTCAATTAATAACTTAACATTTCTAGCAAATCTTTCTACTGTAACATATTCATAGTTTCTATTATCATCTTTTAAGATGTCTATAAAATACTTAGATATGCCAAATGAATTTGCTATAGAAGTTGCAAGTTTTTCCAAATTTTTCTCGTCATTATTTGACAAAAACTCTGGGATATAAACATCTAAAGCTTCATTCACTACATTAGAATCAAATATTGTTTTAATCATTTCTTTCATAAAAAGTAATTCCTAAGTAAATTATTTTATTCTTGCCTTTTCAAAAAGAGCTATATATTCAGCAGTTTTTTGCTTTGCTTCTTTAATAACAGGATTATCTTCTAGCTTTTTTAACACTGCATTCATTTCATCCATATTTTCATATGTAATTTCTCTAAAAAAAGAATTGTAGTCTTTTTGCTTTGTTACAAACACTTGTTTTTCTATGTACTTTCGAATGTTAATAGCTTCGTCTATTAAAGCATTCCACGAATCTTTTTCTATATTCTTGTTTAATAGCTTAGACAACACTAAAAAAGCATGATGAGCCTTTTGTTTTTCAATTGTTTTAGATATTCTTGCATATTCATTATGTATTTCATCCCAAGTTTTTAGCTTGTCATTTTTAATTTTTTCTATTAAAGAATTCAAAGAAGTTTTAGGCATTAACTGCCCTCCAACATTTACCCATTCAAATAAATTATCATCAAAATGATTAGAAGAAATAAACTGTAATGGTTCAATGTTATTTTGAATAAAATATTGGCTTAAAGTCTTAATACCATAATAGATAAGCATTTCTTTATACGAAGATATAGCTTTTGCAATCTTTAAGAATTTAACATGTCGTTTTGAGTTTTCTATATACTCAGGGCTAGTATACACAATGTCATAAAGATCTTCTTTTATAACAACGTCTTCAAGCTTTGCTTTATTAATTATATCATTAAGGAGTTCTATTGCTTTTAATATTTCTATAGCTGTATCTGGTGCAAGATAATCAGTTTCAATTTTAAGTGTCTTATCTTGCCTTTTATCCCTATCTAAAAACTTTTTTACATTACGTTCTAATGAATACATATTATACATCCAATAATATGCAGGCATAATTTCTAAAACACCTTCTTTTTGATTATCCATAATAAGCGAAAATGGGAAAGGAATATTTAATTCATAGCTATAAATACCCTTTGCAATTAAAACAAAAGAAGCAAACTTACAATTATGTTTTAACGTAATGGAAAGGCCTGGCCAAAAGCCTCGCCCTGCAATAATCTCCCCGTCATTTCCACGTGTGTTATGATTAGAGCCAACAGTAGCTCCTGCTGCCATGTTCGACTGCCCCATAATCATAGAAGCAATTAAAAATGAATTATTATGATGTTGCTCATGAAAAGGAAAAATTAACGCATTTAAGACTTCACAACATGAAATTGTGGAATTATCACCTAAGATTGAATGAATTAATCTTGCTCCATATTTTAATGTACAGTGACTTGCCATCACAAAACGTACTGCTTTTACACCATAAAAAATGTGAGAGCCATAACCAATAATACCGTTAACAAGCTCCACACCCTCCCCTATTTGCGAAGGTTCATCTTCACTAGAAAGAATAGTTAGATTCTTTAACTTATTTGCCCCTTTTATATAGGAGAACTTACCCACATATACATCTTTTATTATTCTACAGCTTTTTATAACACTTCCATGTTCAACCACACCATAATAACCACACTTTGGGCTACATTCATTTTGTGTTAGCTTTTCAAGCTTACTAATTAAAACAGCATCTCCTCTAAACTTAGCCCAAATAAACGCATCAGGAATAAGCATCTTTCTAAAAGGGAAAACATCACGCCCACCACTTTCATTAATCACATCAATCTTAATTCTAACTTTTTCAAGCTCTCCATCTTTAACAATGCCTTCACCAAACTTAGCATGGTTGGTTGTGGACATTTCATCAATTTGACTTAAAATTACATTATCTTCTATTATATAGTGCGAAAGATAAGAACAAGAATGAATTGCAGAAACACTTCCTATATCACATGATATTATAGTGCTATTTGTGATTCCTGCACGAACAACAAAATCGTGATATTTTAATAACACATCTTGCATTGAACTAATACGAACTAGCCCTGCAAAAATGTTATTTTTAATAAGCTCTGGCAAAAATGGTTCTTCAACCAATACATAATTCCAATCAGAAGAAGTGTTTCCATTTAATTCCAATAATTTAATTTCGTTTTTATTTAGATTGCGATAACTTCCCTTTGGGTTTTGCTCATACCTTAAATAATATTCATTATGAATACTATCAGAAGGTAAAAAGCCAAAACCAAAATTCTCAGATGAATCAAGATTTATGCTCATTCAATTATACCCTGTATTTTGATGGTTTAGAAATAAAAAGACTTTTAACTTTCTTTTGTTGTAGGCAATGAGTATATAAATAATAGTAAATAAATGTCAATCAATAGATACTTACAGTAAATTTGAGGGATTGTGTATTTCTCTAAAACAATTTAACAAGAGTTTTTTAAAAATATTCTTATTGCCTTATCCTAGTCTTTTTAGTATTTTATAGCTTTATTTTTAATAAAAATAGGAGAGTGTTTGAGATGGCTCAATACCAATTTGAAACAGAAGTGAACCAATTGCTTT
>JBQNBK010000075.1:0-8507 GCA_052169975.1 Treponema sp. | reverse complement strand
ACCTGCGACCCACAGATTAAGAGTCTGTTGCTCTACCAGCTGAGCTAATGGCCCATAACGGAAGCTATACTATATAAAACAATAGACTATGTCAATAAGTTAATAAGATTTTTATTAAGCTTACAAGCTTTTCTTTTCTAGGCGTTTTCACGCCTAGAAAGAGGAACTGCCTCTATGCAATAGATCAAAAAAGGTTAGCTATATGTGAAGTTGAGCATACTTCATTCTATATACACAAAGACCATGCAAAATAGCACAAGTTTATGGATGCGAAAACAATGCATTTTTCACATCGATTATATGCGACTTTGCATGCCGTTAACGTACGTTCTCGCTATGTGAGAACGTACGTTAACGATAGGCGAGAACGACAAGAAACGAGACCATAGTCTAGCTAGAGTTTAAATCACTTCTAGCTAGACTTTTTCTCAACTCTAGCTAGAGTATTTTCAAACTCTAGCTAGACTTTGCATATAATATACGACTAGGTATGTTCTGATAAATAAAAATACTAATGTAGAACAAAACATATTGCACCACTCTTAAAAGGAGTTCAAATGATTTTGTTAAAAATGTTCTTATTTGGGCAAGAGATTTTAGCATTATAAATATTATTGAAGAATGTCTATTTAATAAAGAAATAACTTATGTACAATTCTAATTGCAAACTTTCTTCTCTTAATGTTATAATCACTTTCATGCAAGAAGTAAGAAACATGCCGATAGGGATTCAAAGCTTTCCTTCTATGATAGAAGGGCATTATGTGTATGTGGATAAAACCCAGTTTATTCCTAGATTAGAAAAGCTTGGAAGAGCTTGCTTCCTTACTCGACCTCGTCGTTTTGGAAAGAGTCTATTCCTTTCCACTTTGCAATCTTATTTTAAAGGCAGAAAAGAACTCTTTAAGGGGCTTGCTATTGAAAAGATTAAGGAAGAAAGGGGAGATGATTGGCAGAGCTATCCTATATTGAAGTTAGATTTGAATGCAAAAGAATATACAGAGAAAAAACATCTTACTACTATCTTAAATGATCATATTAATGCATGGAAACGAGAATATGATATTCAGTTTGAAGCGACAGATCCTGACAGTGCTTTTGCCTATATTATTAGAGTTTTATATGAAAAGTTCAATAAAAGAGTAGTCATTTTAATTGATGAATACGATAAGCCTCTAATTGCAACCTTAGAAAATGAAGAGTTACAAGAACAATACCGCTCCACACTCAAAGCATTTTATAGTGTGATAAAAAGCTCAAACGATTATATTCATTTAAGTTTTCTCACAGGTGTCACTAAGTTTAGCAAAGTAAGCATTTTCTCAGACTTAAACAATCTTGATGATATTAGTTTTGATAGGGAGTATTCTAGTATTTGTGGGATAACAGAAGAAGAATTAAAGGCTGGTTTTTCAAAAGAGATCGAAAGTTTAGCCATTGTATATAACAAAACTTATGATGAAATGTTAGATGTTTTGCGAACTAAATATGATGGCTATCGCTTTAGTGAAAAAGAAGAACGAATATATAACCCATTCAGCTTGTTCAATGTATTTTCTAAAAGAAAGTTAGGTGATTATTGGTTTGCGACAGGAACACCCACATTTCTAGTTCAATTACTAAAACAAAGATATTTTGAGCTTGCCGACCTAGAAGGAAATATCCAAGTTACTGCTAATGAGCTAGATGAATATAGGATAGGGCAAGGAGATTTAATTCCATTGCTTTTTCAAGCAGGATATTTAACAATAAAAGATTATAACGAAGATAACATAAGCTATATTGGACAGTATGTTTTGGGCTACCCGAATGATGAAGTGAAATATGCACTCCTTGAAAGATTAATGAAAGTGTACACAAGTGCTAGTAATTCTATTGAAGGGGATTTCAAAATAAATAAGTTTGAAACAGCCATGAGAGAAGGCGACATAGAGCGAGTGCTTAATCTTATAAAAGCCTTAATGGCAAGTATTCCGTATGATTCATTGCCAGCTGATAAACTTTTTTTAAGAGAACAGAATTATCAAACTGCTGTTTATTTGATTTTCAAACTTATGGGGCAGTATGTTAGGACAGAAGTGCATTCTTCAAAAGGACGCTTGGATGTAGAAGTGGAAACAGTGGATAGCATATATATCTTTGAGTTTAAAGTGGGCGGAGAGCCTGAAGATGCCCTCACTCAAATTAAAGAAGTTGGCTATGCAGAAAAGCACAAGGCAAGCAACAAAAACATTTTCTTAATTGGAGCTAGTATTAGCCAAGACATGCGAGCATTAGATGAATGGCAGGTTGAAAAGGTGAAGTAGAAATTAAGGCTTTACCAAGAAAAGAAAAGTGGAATAAGTTCTTGACATAAGCAATATATTAGTATTATCCTTGTTGAAATTGTCGTAATGACATCAAGGCTTGGAGGCCTCTTTAGTGTTATGAATATCACAATGAATATGTACCAATCTTTGGGTTTTGCAGTTGTGTGGCTACTAATTGGTAGGTATTTAAAAGACCATGTTAAGTTTTTTCAAAAATATTGTATACCAGCCCCTATAATCGGGGGCTTTTTGTTTGCAATTATATCATTAATTGGGCATAACACAGGAGTTGTTAATTTTAAGTTTGATAAAACGTTGCAAGAATATTGGATGGTAATGTTTTTTACCACTGTAGGTTATAATGCCGGCTTTTCGGTATTAAAGAAAGGTGGAGTAAAGGTATTCATTTTCTTAGCTGCAGCAGTTTCTCTTGCTGTTTTGCAACATGTTGTGGCTCAAAGTGTTGCTTATTTCATCCATTTTAACTCTAAGCTTGCTGTAATGCTTGGGTCTACATCTTTTACAGGCGGCTTTGGTACTGCGGCTGCTTTTGCACCATTAGTTGACCCAGATGGAACATTGGGAGCATTGACTTTGGCTGTTGCAGTGCCTACGTTTAGTTCTATTATAAGCTCTGTGATGGGAGGCCCTGTTGGTAATAACTTAATTACGAAATATAATCTTTCTTCTGCACACTCAAATGTTCAGGTTAAGGTTGATGAAACAGGAAGCATTATCAAGCAAACAACGGAAGTTACTACAGTGCCAATGGCAGATAATAGACCTTTTTTCAAAAGACTTTTTTCTAAGCAAAAACACACAGAAGACATTGTAAAAGTGCATGAAGAAGTGATCCACACAAAGGCTACAAAACTAGAAGCTGGTAATACTAAGCCTAGTTTGGAACAAACTTTGAATAGTGAAAAAATTGCTTCTTCTTTTATGGTTTTGGTTGTGGCTGTGGGTATTGGTATTTTTATCACAGAGCATTTGAATGGGCTTTCCACAAAGACACAGTTCCCTATTTATATTGGAACCATGTTGGTGGCAGCTGTGCTTAGAAATATTGCTGATGCAACTAACTTATTCAAGGTGGAAATGGAAGCTATGGACACATTAGGAAGCGTTGCTCTAAACTTATTTTTGGCAATGGCTTTAGTTTCTCTTGAATTGTGGAAGCTGGTTGACTTAGCAGTGCCTCTTTTTATTATTTTAGGGGCTCAAATTGTTTTGATGTATACCTTTGCAAGGTTTATTACTTTTAACATTATGGGTAGAGATTATGATGCTGCTGTTATCACAGCAGGTCATATTGGTTTTGGCTTTGCAGCAACGCCTAATGCAATGGCAAACATGGGTTCTGTTTGCGAAAAATATGGGTATTCAGAAATGGCTTTCTTTGTTGTGCCCATTGTGGGCTCTTTGTTTATAGACCTTTTTAATGTTATGATTATCAGTGGCACCTTAGCCTTTGTTCAATAATATTTCTTATATAGGCATCTTAAAAATTTTGCTTGGCTTTTTAAGATGCCTTTCTAAGTAAAAATCAAATTTATCTATTTTAATAAAAATATTGTGTAACATAATTTAGTGTTTCGGGTTTAAGATTCTTAGTATCTAGGAATCGAAGTTGGGGGCTAGCCCCTATGCACTTTTTTAGTGGATACTCTTACAATGGTTTAATAAAATATAACTGGTAGTTTTCTTTAGAAGATTGCCATTAAGAGTTTTGGTGGCAAAACTCTTTATTTATGGAGGTTTGAGTGATTTGCCTTTAAAATTACTCTTTAAGAGTTTTTAATTAAGATTCTTAAATTAATTAGCAAAGAATTGAGCGATTTTTATTGGAAAATTGCTCTTGAGAGTTTTTATTTTAAGTAAAAATTCTCAATTGAAACGGAGGTTTTAATTTATGAAAGGTAAAAGTTTATTTTTGAATGTAGTAGGATTGACAGTTTTAATGTCTTTCTTCTCTTGTGGTAATCCAGCTGGTGGAACAGATGAGGCAAAAAATGTTGAAGTTACAAAGGTAAAGATCAATGATAGTGAGATAAAGGTATCAGAAACAACAACTATCATGTTTAAAGATGCAACACCATTTGAAATGGTAGCTGTAAGTGTTATGGGTAAGTTGAAAGGTGCGACAACAGAGACTAAATTAGAAGTTGAAAGTATAAATCCTGCTAAAGTGACTCCAACAAACGAAGGGGCTGATTTTAAAGTTAATATTAAAGCTGGAGCAACATATGAAGCATTTTCAATTTCACTTAAAGCTAAAATTGGAACTGTTAGCTCAAACCTAAAAGATGTTGAGGTTAAAGCAGTACTTATTAATGATAAGCCAGCTGATTTAGTTAATGGAGTTATGGTTCTAGCTGCTAGTACTAAAGTTGAACAAAAAGATATCGTAGTTATTGGTCAAGTGAAAGAAGAAACAGGTTTAACAAAGTTAACTGTTAATGGTTTGGGACCTAAAGATCTTACTGTTCCAGCATCAGGTGAAGAAACATCTTTTACAATTACAACAGCACAAACTGCAACATATAAGGGCACTACAACAACACTTAAGCTTAAAGCAGGCACCACACTAGCAAAAAAAGGTGTAACTGTTACAAAAGTAACAATTGAAGGGGCAGAAGCTGATCTCAAAAAGAATACAATTGAATTTGAAAGCTCTGTTACTAAATTTGACAAAAGTAAAGTTAAAGTGATGGGGATAGTTGAAGGAGAATTAACTGAAAAAGATATAGAAGTTGACACTTTAGCTCCTCAAGAAGTGCATGTTTCAACAGGAGATTCTTTTACCATTACAACAAAAGGTAATGGAACGACTAAATCTGCTATTATCACCCTTAAACCATCAAAGAAATCATAATTTTATTGTGATAGTGTTTTAACACTCTTTGTTTTATAAAAAGCTGGAGAAAGAAGTTTTAATTGCTTTTTTCTTCAGCTTTTTTTATATCACTTGTAAGCAGACTTTGACATTTCTTTTATAATATGGTAGCCTAGTGCTACATTATGATACTGCATTTAACCACTTCTTTATATATCTAAATAAATTTAATTTTTATTCTCATTTTGTTACTCAAATTTGTTTTGAGTGCGGTGAAATATTTTAGGAGATTTTTATGAAAACTTTATTTAAGTCTATGCTATTTATTTTTCTTTTATTGCCAATAGCATCTTGTAGTGGCAATGGAAAAACAGTAAATAAGGATGAAGGCACTAAATCCCCAAATGATGTAGTGTTGAAATTTCTGCAGGGGAACACGGAACTCTTAAAGCTTTTGTTGAACATGTGGAAAGAAAGTCAGGGGAAATGGTAGCAAAAGGAAGCATAGTTGAATTTGAAGCTACAGCTAATGAAGGTTATGAAGTGAATAACTGGGAAGGTGGCGTAAAAAAGTACGAATCATATCATACAAAAGCTTCTATATTAGTAATTGGTGATGTTGATGTGAAAGTTACATTTAAAACTTTAACAATGCCAAAAAATGATGAAGTGAGGCTTACATATGGAGTGAGAGGTAGGCATGGTGTTTTAGGTGTTATGATAGGTAATCCTCCAGTAGCTGCTCCTTATAGTGGTGGAATAATCAAAAAAGGGAAGAGGCTATTATTTAAGGCATTTCCAGATGAAGGTTATGAAGTGGATGAATGGGAAGGAGTTGTTAAGTATGCTACTGATAAAAATCAAGCTAGTGCAGTAGCAAGTGTTGATATTAAAGCTTTTGTTTCTTTTAAGAGAAAAGAAATTACATTAAGTGATGTTGAAGTTACAAAAGTGAGTGTTGATTCTAAGGAGTGGAATAAGGCTACAAAAACTATTACTTTGCCTAATACAATTATTAGTTTTGATAAGAAAAACATTAGTGTTATGGGTAAGGCTGTAGGCACTACAGAAGAAATGGCATTGGAAGTGGATAACATCCTTCCTGAAATTGTGTTTCCTACAGAAACAGGTGTGCCTTTTGTTATCACAACAAAGGCTACTTTGGCACTAAAGGCTCAAACTATTACAGTAACTGTTAAGAAAGAAAAAAAGATTGAAGAAAAAAAGAATGTGAGAATTACAAAGATAACTTGTAAGGGAAAAGATGCAGACTTAGTGGCAAATGCTGTTATATTTGCGGCTGAAACAACCTTTACAAAAGAAGAAATAAAAGTTGAAGGAATGGTTGAAGGCGAGGCTAGTTCTAAGGTTTTGGATATTGAAGATATTGAACCTATAACAACAAAACTAGATGGCATGCTGTTTACTATTACAGTGAAAGAAACTAAGGAATATAAGTCCATTAAATACACACTTTCAGTAGTGCATGGAAGTGCAGACTTAAAAGAGAAAATTGCTATAAAACAAATTAATATTTGTGAATACCCAAAAGGAGACCTCATTGTAGAATCTAAAATGAAAAATGGGGCTTTTGTGATTGATTCCTCTAAGCTAACAAGTTCAAAAGGCAAAAACAATGTGAGAGTATATTATGGGAATGAAAACAAATATGTGCTTCCAACTACATTAAACCCAATGTATGTATTTGGAACTAATTATGGTAAGCCATACAAAGCTTCCGTAACAATTGAAGGTGTGAAATTAGAAGTTTTATTTTATGTAGAATAAGGAGAGTTTTATGAATAAGTTATTTAAGAATGCCATGCTTGCATTTTTAGCACTATCCATTATTGGCTTTTTTGCATGTAATGGGAATGGTGCTGGCGTACAAAAAAAGGAGTTTGTTGTAAGGTTTTCTGCAAATGGAGCAGAAGGAGAGCTAACAGCAACTAATGGAAAAAAGCCAATAAAAAGTGGTGATAAAGTTTTAGAAGGTGAGACTATTGAATTTAGTGCTAGCATTAAAAACCCTAACGAATTTGAAGTGTATGAATGGACAGGGGAAGTTGTAGTAGATGAAAAAGATAACACAAAAGCTAAAAAAGAAGTGAAAGCTGAAGTTAATGTAAGTGTTTCTTTTAAGAGAAAAAAGTCTTCAGACGAAGTGTTGTTAAATTTTAATGGAGGAGCACACGGAACGCTCAAAGCTTTTGTTAAAGGTGATGAAAAGAATGCAGGAGATAGAATCCCCAAAGGTTCTGTAGTTGATTTTGTGGCTACACCTGAAGATGGCTATGAAGTGAATGAGTGGTCACTAGGTGTAACAGTGAACGCAACAGATAACAAAAAAGCTAGCATAACTGCAAACTCTGAAGTGAATGTAACTGTTTCGTTTAAATCAATGACACCTACAATTAAAGAAGTTGAAATTACAAAAGTAACTATAGGCGGTAAGGAATGGGATAAATCTAGCAAAACCATTACTTTGCCAAAAGATGCAGGCAGTGTTGCAAAAGATAAGGTGAAGGTTTTTGGACGAGCTGAAGGCACTACAGACGGTGTGGAAGAGCTAACAGTAGAAACTATTTCACCAGAGCCTATAGTGCCAACAGAAGATGGGGTTGAAGTTACCATTACAACAAAGGCCACCACAAAATTAAAAGCTAAAACTATTAAGTTCACTGTGAAAAAACTTGGAGAGGCAAAAGATGTTGTCTTAACAAAAATAACAGTGAAAGGAAAAGAAGCTAATATGCTTTCTAATGTGGTAGTTTTTGACCCTGACCAAAATAATGGCTTAACTTTAACAAAAAGTGACATTCAAGTGGAAGGAAGGGCATTTGGGGAAGCTAATTCAACTCCTTTAGAAGTGGAAAGCATTGACCCTGTTAGTGTTGAAGCTAAACCACTAGGCACTATCTTTAAAATTAAAACAAAGGCAACAGATAAATATAATGAGACCTCACATCGCTTAACTGTTGCACTATATAAAAATGAAATAGTTTTGAAGAATATAAGGTTAGAATATGGTTATACCCAGATGTTCACCTCTGAAGTGAAAGATGGTGTTTTAGTGATTACAGTTCCTGCTTCAGAGAAAAATAGAGAATTCACCTCATCAAATGTTAAGGTGGAATTTGAAAGTATTAGTTCTACCAGTGTTGGAGACATAATGCCAGCTAAGATAAAACCTAGCAACGAAGGTTTTGGTGCAAAGTGCATAGCAGAAGTGAAAGCTAATGGCATTGATTTAAGGATTCCATTTTATATAAGACATAGATAATAGGAGGGTGTCTTTTTATTTAGCAATAAATTGCAAGGTTGAGAGTGTGTTATGTAAGGGGGAGGGAAACCCCTCGGTC
>JBQNBK010000074.1:0-8508 GCA_052169975.1 Treponema sp. | reverse complement strand
CCTTTCATTTATAAACTCCTCTAAAATTCTATCATTTTCACTCGTCCAAGTATTTAACTTACGAGATTTTTCAATCAAATCTGGTCTATTTATATATGTTTTTTCTATACGCTTTTTATGCCGCCATTTTTCTATATTAGCATGATGACCTGAAAGCAAAACTTCAGGAACACATCTTTCCCTAAAAACCGCAGGTTTTGTATATTGTGGATATTCCAAAAGAAAATCCACAAAACTTTCATTTTCTAATGACGAAGGTGATATAACACCATCTATTAATCTATAAACAGCATCAACCACAACTAAAGTTGCCACTTCTCCTGACGAAAGCACATAATCACCAATTGAAAGCTCTTCATCAACATATTCATCAATTATACGCTGATCAATTCCTTCATAGCGTCCACATAAAAGCACTATCTCATCTTTTTTTGCAAGATGCGAAGCAACATCTTGTGTAAAAACATGCCCTGAAGGAGAAGGATAAACAACATGCTTATCCTTAGCACCAACACTATCCAATGCCCTAGCCAATGGTTCAGGCAACATTAACATTCCAGCCCCACCACCATAAGTAACATCATCACAAGTCTTGTGTTTATCAAGTGCAAAATCACGAATATTAACAAATTCGCATTCTATTATTCCACGCTCTACAGCCTTTGCCATAATAGATGCACTAAAAAAAGCAGAAACAATTTCTGGGAATAAAGTGAGAACAGTGAATTTCATTCAAGTATCCAATCTTTCTTTAATTCAACTGACTTTTCTTTTATATTTACTATTCCAATAAACTCATCATTAAAAGGAACATAACAAACTTTCCCATCATTTTTCAGCACTTCAAGCAAAATACCAGCAGTATCCACTACATTCTCTATTTTGCCAACAGAAACACCTTCATAAACGAGCATACATAAGCATAAATCACAGGCATAAAATTCATTATCCAACAAAGCACAAGCCTGTTCACGTTGCACTTGCACTTCTCCACCAACAAAAAACCTAGCATCTTCCAAAGCTTCAATCCCTTTTAGCTTTAATAATGCACATGAAGAAACAAGCTTAACATCCTCTACATCAAACCAACCATCTTTATATTTATTTCGAGATAGCTTATGTTTACAAAAAACTATGTATACCCTTTTTAATTCAAAAAAATGATCATACTCACCGGAAGAACTTACAACCTTTACAAAACCATCTACACCAAAAGTTCCCGAAATATGCCCGGTTACAATCAAATCCATATTAGATTAGTCTAATATTTCCAAAGTATATCTTTTTCCGGATTTTCCTGAACAAGCACTCAACAAAGTTCGTATAGCATGTGCAATGCGTCCCTGTTTTCCAATAACCTTCCCGATATCACCATCAGCAACTTTTAATGTTAAAACAGTATCTTTTTCCCCTTCTTTTTCTTCTACTACAACTGAAGAAGGATCATCAACTAAAGACTTTGCGATATACTCAATCAATTCTTTTTGCATATATACCTCATTGTTAGATTATAAAGTAATCTTCATTTTGTTTAGCAATCTTCTAACAGTATCTGTTGGTTGAGCACCCTTACTAAGCCAACTTCTCACTTTTTCTTCACAAAATGAAATTTGATTTTCACTAGGAGAAACAGGTTGATAAAGTCCAACTTCATCAATAGTTTTTCCATTTCTAGGCTCTCGTGCATCTTGAACTACAACACGATAAAAAGGTCTCTTTTTTGCACCTATCCTTTTTAATCTTATTTTAACCATATTTGTTACTGCACCTCCAATTTAGTACACAAGCACACATATAGCAAATGTGTGCTAAGACAGGTCTTTTTAGGTTATATCAAAAATTAATAAAAGTCAATAGAAAATAACATATACAAATATCCGACAAATCATTTTCTATCAACCAATAACCTATCTTTAAAATCATTTTCTAGCCCTAAATTATCCATAATATAGAGCTAGAAAAGTAAAACAAAATCTTAATCTTTTAGTTTAATAGCAACAGTAACAGTTTTCTTACCACTAACATCTTTTCCATCAGAAACCTTAACAGTATAGTTAAAATTCTCGATGCTTCCATAATTTGCTTTTTTATCATTTATAAGCCAGTCTTCAATCACTTTTCCTGCTTGCAATTTTGCAGTAAATAATAAATTATCACCTTCATACACTTCAGTATCTGGCATTATAGATGTTGTAGCATCTTTTTTGCATTCTATTTGATTAGAATCAAATTTAAGTGTCATTTTAACAGCATCCTTATCTGTAAAACGCACATTAATAACTTTTTGAGAGCTTTCTAACTTTGCATCACTTACCTTCACAGTATATGAAAATGTAACTGCATTTTTATTAGGTTGTTGATTGTCATTAATAAACCAACCTTCCAAGAGTTTTCCTGCTTCTAGTTTTGCAGTAAAGAGTAAGTTAGTGCCTTCTTGCACATCAGTATCAGCCGTAAAAGGATCTGTACCATCTTTTTTACATTCTATTTTAGAAGAATCAAATTTAATTCGGATCATTTCAGCATCTTTATCTTTAAAGCTTACTTCTATAATTTTCTTATCACCTTCAACTTTTGCTTTATCCCCTTTAACAGCATATTCAAATGTAGTTTCAGTAGCATTTTCTACTTTTTCGTTATTGATGTACCAACCTTCAATCACCTTATTATTTGATAATGTAGCTGTAAATGTAAGTTCATCTCCTTCTTTCACTTCAGTTTCACTATCAATAGAGTTTGACAAAGCACCTTCTGTTTTTTCGCATGTAATTGAAGAGCCAAATCTAATAAACAACTTCTCCACATCTTTTTCTTCAAAACTTATTTCAATTACTTTTTTGCCATCTTTTTCTATTATATCGTTTTTAGAAACTGTATAATCAAATATATTTTTATTTTCACTATCCAATTTTCTATCGTTAACACGCCAATTTTTCACTGCCTTGCCAGAAGCTAGCTGTGCAGTAAAAAAATTCAAAACTTGATTTTCGTGAACCTCACTTTCTGAAGTAATAGGTTTCACTCCACCATTTTCTGTACATTTGATATTATTTCCAAATCTAATGATAATTTTATCAGCATCTTTAGTTTTTTCTTCAAAATGAACATTAAAAACCTTTGCATTAATCTCATCTTTTGCATCTTCTAACTTGACTGTGTAAGCAAAATTAACATCACTTTGTCCATCAATTTTTTTACTATTAATATACCAGCTATCAACAACCTTATTAGTCTCAGGAATTGCAACAAAAGCAAGTTTATCTCCCACTTTCACTGTTGCTCCGCTAACCACAGCCACGCCATTGTTTTTGCATGTAATATTACTTGCAAATTTCACAATTAGTTTTTTCTCTTGTTCTGGACGATTATTATTTGTACTATTCCCGTTATTGCAAGAAAAAAAGCTTGTAGCAATAGATGCAACAAAGAACAAAGCAATCTTAAAAAAATTATTTTTTCTATTTACCATAATAAAACTCCTATTATTATTTTCATAAAGCCTTAAAAAATACTTTTATGAAGGAAAAGAGTATAAGGTATAAAATAAATAATTGTCAACTTTAAATTACAATTTTATCAATAATATTGAAAATTTTTAGAGTTTTGCAAAAAGAAAACTAGTAAAATTTAATGCTTATTTTGTTTTTCAAAAATTTTTGCGTTATTATTAAATCCGTGTAAGTTTCGGCACAATAATCTTAAATCATAATTCATTTAAAAATAGTCTCAATAATGATGCTAACAAATTGCAAAAAGGTTTTGGGTGCCTTATTACTGGGTGCCTCCTTATTTATGTTGGTTGCTATTCTTTCTTGTGGTCATGTAAATGGTAAAAATGGTGGTAAAACTCCTGATAATAATGGTAAAAAGCCTGATAATAATGGAGGCAAAACTGGTGGTTCAGAACTCACTTTATACTCACTAAAATTTGGAAGTGTAAATGTAGATATCAAAAAAATCCATATGAAATTTCGGTGCAACACTCTGTTAAAACTATTGCACCAACTGATTTTACAGCAATGTTTCAAATTGGAATTAGCTTCTTTTACTACGCTTGGAGGAGTATTGAAGGCAGGATACGCAGAGAAGGATGAAGATAAGGTTGCAAACCTCATTCCAATTTCAAACAAGACTAGAATTGGCGGTGGTTTAGCCAATGCTACTAAAGTTCCCAAAGATAAGTTTATTTACCTACAACTAGTACTTAAAGACGGTTATATATTCGATAAGTTTGAAGCACACAAAGAGGGTGATACCAGCACAAAGGTAACACTAGAAATGAATGATGTTAAAGGTTTCCCAAAAGAGATGAAAGATAAGGGATATCAAGCAAGATTCAAAATACAAGACTATGATGTTAAAATGAAGATTGAAGTTAAGAAGAAGTAACATACATGAGCTAGAAATGAAGCTAGGTTAATCATTCATAACACAATGGTTAACCTAAAACTTTTTTAACACATTTGCTTATGCACATTGATGGATTCCGATCTTAAAGATTCTATCTTTGTTAATCGGTGTTTTTTTGCTTTTCTAATGCAATACTACATTTTTTCTTCTATTAAAATATAATGCTAAAAAATATAATACTAATTGATACATTAACTAGTTGTACGTTTTCCCACTTGCCTACTTTTTTGTTTGTTTTGATACTAAAATCTTAACTGAGATTGTATATTTAACATTAATTATATAATATGGATGATATATTTTTATAGTATTCAAAGATCATGTCAAATTGATAAAAAAACATTCTGAGGTTTTAATGGCTTTAACAAACATACAAATCATCTTTTTTGTAGCAATTCTTCCCTGCCTTCTTTCTAGTATATTAGTATATTTTATAATTATATTTTCAAAGAATCATAATCTATATGATGAAGTGGGAGGAAGAAAAATACATTCAGGACAAATTCCACGACTTGGAGGTATTGGTTTTGTTTTAGCATTTATGTTTTCCTGTGTTGCCATTTATTTTAGTTTTCCCGGCTTATTAGTTATTTCCAATAAGTTTTTACTATTAATAATAGCAAGCATTATTATATTTTTAATGGGATTAATTGATGACCTAAAAAACTTAAAAGCATTATATAAATTAATAATCCAACTGATTGTTGCAACCATCGTAGTCTTTGCAGGATATCATTTCACAAAAATTAGCTTTGCACCTATTGGTCTATTTTTATCTCTTGGCATCTTTTCCTATCCTATCACAATATTATGGATTGCTGGAGTCATTAATGCTGTTAACTTAATGGATGGTATTGATGGTCAAGTAGGTTGCTTAAGCATTTCTTTACTAATAAGTTATGCTGTTCTCTTCTATTATAATGATTCTGTTTCCAACTTAAAACTTGTTTATCTTTGCATTATTTTAATTTTTTCTATTCTAGGGTTTTTATTTTTTAATCTTTCTTATCCACATGCAAAAATATTCATGGGAGATAGTGGTTCACAGTTTTTAGGTTTTGCACTTTCTCTTTTGCCTCTTATTCCCAAAACTGATGGATATGAAACTGCAACTATTCCTTTCGCAATTCTTTTTTTAATGCTACCTATTTTTGACATGATTGCAACAATTGTTAGACGAATACGTGACAAAAAACAAATACGTGCTGGAGATAAATTACACATGCACCATAAGCTTATGCTTATAGGATTTTCGCAACGTGGTGCACTACTAACATTTATGATTTTACAAATCATCACTTCTATTTTTGTTAGTCTTGCTGTTCTCTTGCAAGGCATCATGGCACTCACAACAGTAATAGGCTTAGTACTAGTTGGGATTTTGTTTTTTATGCTTATTCACTTTGAAAAAGAAAATCATTTAAAACAAAATGAAAACTTAGAAAAATAATATCTGTTCCATAAATATTTAACTACTCGTTTTCTCCCAAATATAGGCTATAACCAAATTCTTTTTATAAATAAATTCAAAACAAAAAAGCCACACATGTTTTTTCAAAGATATGTGGCTTTCTTAAAAAGATAAAAAGCTTATTGAAGCTTTGTACCTGCTGTAGGACCAATATGTAATGTGTAGATTTCTTCTATATGAATCACAACAACTGATTTTGGTGTTTTTCCTTGAGCCCATGCAACAGCATCATCAAAAATCTTTCCTTCTGTAAATACTTCAGCTTTTCCAACAAAGCGATAGCCATCCAACTTTTCCCAGTCAACGTAAGCCACAGCAACACGTGTATTATTTTGTATGTTTTGCATTGTTTTCTTACCTGTGTTTTCGTTATACATAAGAGTGCTATCATCAACTATTCTCATAGTCCTTTTAGGACCTATATTAGGCATTCCATCTGCACTTACAGTTGCAATGTATGCCAATTGCTTAGACATAAGCTCTTTCATTTCATCTTTTAATTTAGCCATAATTTAGCCTCCTTAGTTTTAATTATATTCCTTTTTTTGCATATTTTCCATAACAATTTTAAGTTTTTATAAATCTTTCAATTTAATAAACTTAGGAGCCTTATCTTCTCCTTCAATTTGTGCTACTTGACTCAATAATTCTTTTGCCTTTGAAGATAGCTTAGTGGGAACTTTAATTTTCACTTGTATATATAAATCTCCCTTACCACCTGAACTAGTTGGCACCCCCTCCCCTGCAACTTTAATCATTGCTCCGTGTTGAATTCCTTGAGGGATTTTCACTTTTAATACTCTACCATCAAGTGTTGTTATGCTAACTTCATCTCCTAAAGTTGCTTGAGTTATAGAAACTGGCATAGCACAATAAAGATTTTTACCATCACGTTCAAAAACTTCATGTGGTTTAACAATTATAAAAATGAATAAATCCCCATTAGAACCACCATAACTACCAGCATTTCCTTGACCTGGTATTACAATTCTTTTTCCGTCTTCAACACCAGCTGGAATAGTTACTTTTATAGTTTGTTTTTTCTTTTCAACACCTGTTCCTCTGCAATTTTTGCAAGGTTTTTCTATGATTGTTCCATGCCCTCCACATCGAGAACAAGTGCTAGCAATTGTCATAAAACCAGCAGATTTCCTAATTTGCCCCATACCCTTACAATCTGGGCAAGTTATTCGTTTGGCATTCCCTTCAGCACCACTTCCATTGCACACATGACAAACAACATCATGGGAATAAGAAATATCTTCTTTTTTTCCATAAACAGCCTCAGTAAAAGGAATATTCAAGTTATATTGCAAGTTACTTCCACGTGTTGCACTTGAAGCTCCAGAACCATGTCTTTCACCAAAACCACTAAAGCCAAAACCTGAAGACCCTCCACCAAATAGACCTTCAAAAATACTAGAAAAACCACCACCAAATAAGTCTTCAAAGCCACTAAATGCATTAGGATCAAAACCAGCGCCACCCATTCCATCAACACCAGAATGCCCAAATTGATCGTAAGCTTTTCTTTTCTTATCATCAATTAGCACTTCATAAGCTTCTGTTGCTTCTTTAAACTTTTCTTCTGCTTCTTTATTACCGGGATTTTTATCAGGATGATATTTAATTGCAAGCTTTCTATAAGCTTTTTTAATTTCATCACTACTTGCAGTTTTACTAACTTCAAGCACTTCGTAATAATCACGTTTTGATGCCACGTCCATCTCCCAAAAACAACAAAAGATGAGATGCTTTTATAAGAGCACTCTCATCTTTTATCAAAATCTTATTTTAATTATTTATCTTCATTAACCACTTCGTAGTCTACTCCATCGGCATTACCTTTTTCTGATGGATTAGCTCCAGCTTGCCCTTGAGCTCCACCTGAAGCTTGATTTTGCTTATAAAGCTCTTCTCCCATTTTCATTGCAACTTGCTTTAATGCGTCAGTCTTAGCTTTAATTTCATTTGTGTCGCCACTTTCCAAAGCTCTTTTAACTGCTGCAACAGCATCTTCAATGCTAGCTTTCTCTGCAGCAGGCACTTTGTCTCCAAGTTCTTTCAATGACTTTTCTGTTTGATAGACCATAGCTTCTGCTTCATTTTTAATTTCCACTTTTTCTTGTTCTTTTTTATCAGCTTCTGCATTAGCTTCTGCTTCTTTCACCATTCGGTCAATTTCAGCATCGCTTAAACCAGATGAACTTTCTATCCTTATATGTTGTTCTTTACCTGTGCCTAAATCTTTTGCAGAAACATGCACAATACCATTAGCATCAATATCAAAAGTAACTTCAATTTGAGGCACACCACGTGGTGCTGGAGGAATACCTACAAGATCAAAATTGCCAAGTGTTCTATTTTGGCTAACCATACCTCGCTCCCCTTGCAAAACATGGATTGAAACTGCTGTTTGCCCATCTGCTGCTGTTGAAAAGATTTGGCTCTTCTTTGTAGGAATTGTAGTGTTCCTGTTAATTAATTTTGTGAAAACACCACCTAATGTTTCAATACCAAGTGATAAAGGAGTAACGTCAAGCAATAGCACATCTTTCACATCCCCACCTAATATACCACCTTGAATTGCAGCACCCATTGCAACAGCTTCATCTGGGTTTACACTC
>JBQNBK010000073.1:0-8553 GCA_052169975.1 Treponema sp. | reverse complement strand
ACTTCTCTACGAATATGAATTAATTAACTTAAAGGTTGCAATGTCTCAATTAAGAGAAAAAAATGAAGATGCTTCATTTATTATAGATATATATTCATATTCACCTCTTAAATGGTCTAATTGGCCTTCTCTTAAAGATGTTACCAAGAATTCTTTGTTCTCTTTTTTTTCTGAGGTGGTTTCAGTGGATAATCAAGTGGAAAAAGAGATGCAACTTGATAATGTGTATTATAAGGCTATGTGGGATGCTTTTTGTTCACTTTCTGAAGATGATTATGAAGCTTGTAGTCAATTAGTTATTAAAGAATTTGTTTTGCATAATATAGTGTGGGTTTTGCGTCTTCGTTTTTATTATGGTTTTAGAGAAGAACAATTGGAAAAGTACTTATTGGGAAACTGGAATGAAAAGAGCAAAAAATTATTATGTGAACCATGTTATTTTGCTTTTGATGCAACACTTAATGATAGAGAAGCTTGGAAAGGTTGGAAGTTTGAATGGCTAATAAATCCATATCAAGAAGATTCTGAATGGAAATTGGACCCTAGATACGCACAATCTGTTGCTGATAGATATTTATATAATTTAGCTTTAAAAAGTTTTCATAACAAAAATAATCCTGTATCTCTTTTGTTTTCTTTTTTTAAATTGAAACGTGGAGAAGAATATTTTATAAGGCAAGAATTGGAAAAATTGAAAGTTGGAAAGAACATGCCTTTTGAGGCTGTTATGGAAGAAAGGTGTTGCAATGAGTAAAGATGGGAAAATGAAATTATTAGAGCTAGTTATTCTAAAAGATGATGTGAATACTACTATGGAATATCTAGGCAAATCTGGTAATTTCCAAATGTATAAAAAGGATAGTGAAGAGGTTCAAGTTGCTAATCCATACAAAGACATTTTTGATCATCTTAGGGTATGTGCCTCTTATTTAAATTTAAAAACAGATTCTTTAAGCATTGAAGATGCCTCATTTCCAAATGAAGAAGATAGTAAGTTAGCTCAAAGTATTATACATGAAGTAGATGCAATGCAACGTTCAAAAGCAGAACTTGAATTGTTGTTAGAACGAGCTGAGGCAGCTTATAATGAAGCAAATGCTTTTTCTCGCCTAAAACTACCATATAATGAAGTGGATTCACTTACATTCTTGACTATTCGTGTTGGTAGAATTAATCCTTCATCTCTTGATTCTCTTAACTTTTCAGTTGGAAACAGGGCTTTGATTATTCCAATTAACGAAGATGGTTCTAAGATAGTTGCAGCTTCTTCTAAAAAAGGACGTTTTGCTCTTGATACTGAATTAAAAAAAGTTGATTTTGTTCCTTTGGAAATTCCTAAAAACTTTAAAGGAATGCCTAGTGATATTTTAGATGCTCTTACAAATAACATTAAAGAACAAAGAAAGAAAATTGAAGAATTAAAAGAAAAGACAACTAACTATGCAGCTTCTAAAGGAAAAATTGTTATTGAACTATTAAAAAAAATGTCTTTAGGCTATCAGGTGGTTCATGCAAGGTTTAATCTTGATGAAGCTCAAGAAGTATATAGATTGCGAGGTTGGGTTTCATCGCGTGATGTAAAAACTATGGCAAATGATTTGAATAAGCTTACAGATGGGCGCATCGCATTACAAACATATGAGGTTGATGAAATCCCTGATGTGAAAAATGGGATAGAAAAAGTACCAGTAAATTATAAACATAATAGACTTGTTAAAAGTTTTGAAAGAATGGTGTTTAGCTATGGAATTCCACTTTATGGAACCATTGACCCAACCCCAATAGTTGCAGTTTTATTCACTTTACTTTTTGGAATTATGTTTGGAGATCTTGGGCAGGGTATGGCAATCTTTTTTGTTGGTGTTTTTCTTTATTTTTCTAAAGTAAAATTACTAAAAGATTGGAAAAAGTTTAGTTTTGTTTTTATGGGAATGGGGTGTTCTAGCATGATTATGGGGCTTTTAACAGGTGAGTTTTTTACAGATCACACTCTTTTAATACCTTTTAGTCGTGCTGTTACTGGTTTTTTTGGAAAACCTCAAGATCATATTTTGCATTTAATGCCAGAGCATGGAGCTATATTAAAGCTTATGTATTTTTTTGGTTTTACCATGTTTATTGGCTTTATTATCAACTCACTTGGCATCATCATTAATATAATCAACAATATTAAATTAAGACGTATAGAAAAAGTTTTACTTGGGAAGTCTGGATTGGTAGGTCTTGTGTTTTTTTGGTATGTAGCTTTTATGATTTCACGTATTGCCATTATGAAAAGTGGAACTACAATATTTGATAGCATTTTTATTGCAATAATTATTTTATTGGTGTTTTTGGGTGAGCCTTTAGAAAGGATTATAAAAAAAGAAACTCCAATTTTTGAAAATGGTATCTTTGCTGGTATAATACAAGGCTTTGTTGAAATTTTGGAATTGCTTTCAACTTTTATTTCTAATTCTGTAAGCTTTTTGCGTGTAGGAGCTTTTGCACTTTCTCATGCTGTTTTAAGTTTTATTGTTTTTAAACTTACTGACTTAGTGGGGGGCTATCTTTCTATGGGGCTTTTAGTGAGCATAGTAGGAAATGCAATAATCATATTGTTGGAAAGCTTGATTGTTTCAATTCAAGTGATAAGATTGCAATATTATGAGTTTTTCTCAAAGTTTTTTACAGAAACAGGTGTAGAGTTTAAGCCTTTTAAGTTTGAATATCAAAGTGTATAAATCTTTTATGTAAAAGTATATTTTTATGAATTAAATTTTCTGGAGGGAAAGATAATGAATAGAAGGATTATTATTTTAGTTTTGTTTATTTTTTCATGTTTGGCTCTTTTTGCAGCTCCTAATGAAGAAAAGAATGAAAAAGAAGTGCAAGCTCAAACGGCTTCTTTTAAATACCTATCTGCGGCTATAGCTGTTGGTGTTGCTTGTCTTGCAGGTGGTTTTGCTGTGGGAAAAATTGGTGCTGCTGCTATGGGAGCAATGAGTGAAAAACCAGAACTTTCTGGAAAAGCGATACCTTTTGTGGGTCTTGCAGAAGGTATTTGTCTTTGGGGCTTTTTGGTGGCATTACTTATTATCTTACTATGACATATAGTATCATTGCTGAGCGTGAATTGGTAGTAGCTTTTTCTCTTATTGGAGTCAAAGGCTTTATTGCGACATCTAGGGAAGAGGCACTACTACATTTTAATTCTCTTACAAATCAAAGTGATTCAGCTTCTAATATAGCACCCTCAGAGATACAAGGGGTGAAAATCTTAATTCTTAGTGAACAGATTAGTGAATATTTACATGATGAAGTTACTCAATGGCAATTAAAAGGAGAATACCCACTAATTGTTGAAATTCCTTGTTTACAAGGTTCAATGTATGGAAAAAAATCTTTACAAGATGCTATTAGAGAGGCTGTTGGAGTTCATATTTAAGGAAAGCATTTATGGAAGTTTTACATTCAACTGATGTAATTGGTGAAGAAATAAAAGAAGAAGCTAGAAAAAAAGCAGAATGCATATTAAAAAATGCTGACATTGAAATAGAAGCTTTAAGAAAAAGCTTAACTGAAAAACTTGCAACCCTAGAAAAAGAGCAAAAAGAAATATATTCAAATAAAATCGAAAAGTATAATGAATCTGTTTTTATAAGCCTTCCGTTAAGAAAATGGAAAAAGAAAATGGAATATGTTGAAAACGTTTTGAATGAAATGTTGGAAGCATATTTTACTTCATTAGATATTGATAAAAAGCTAAAAATCATAAGAAATATGTTGGAAAAGTTTCATTTCATTTTGGATAATAAAACTATCACAATAAAATATGCAGGTTTTAATAAAAGTGAAGTTGAACCACTAATTTCATCTATTTTTTCTAATTCTAATATTCAAGAATATAAAGAAGCTAGTTATTCAGAAAAACGTTTTTCTGGTGTATATACTGGGCTTATTATAGAAGATATTGATAATACATTTATATGCAAAGCAGGAATAGAACAAGCTAAAGAAAATGTTTTTGATGAAAAAAAACAAGAGTTAGTAAAAGCATTGTTTGGGGAGTCTTTAAGTTGAGTAAAGCTATAACAGGATATATTACACGTGTTTTAGGTCCAATAATTTATGCAAGAGGTATGTCTTCTTGTGGATTGTATGATGTGGTAGAAATTGGAAAAGATAAATTAATTGGAGAGATTATTAGGCTTTCTGGGGAAGAGGCAACCATTCAAGTTTACGAAGATGATACAGGTCTTCATGTTGGGGATGAAGTGATTTGCCTTTTGCGTCCTCTTTCTATTATGCTAGGACCAGGACTTGTGGGCAATATCTATGATGGAATTCAGCGCCCATTAAGTGAGCTTTTTTCAAAATACGGGCATTTTCTAAACTCTGGAGAGAAAGCAAGTCCATTAGATGACAAAAAGAAATGGCATTTTATTCCTTCTTTTGCGAAAGAAGAGTTTCCTATTCAAAGAAAAAAAGCTTTTTGTTTAGGTTTTGTCCAAGAAACTTCATCAGTTAAACATAAAATAATGATTCCACCTCATATTGAAGGAAAGTCAATTACTTTTTTGGCAAGTGAAGGGGATTATACAATCAATGACGTTATAGCAAAAACTGAGTTGGGTGAAGATATTTACATGGCTCACTATTGGTCTGTTAGAAAGATGCGACCTTTTGCAAAAAAGCTAACGGCTGGGGAACCACTTCTTACAGGCACGCGTGTTATTGATGTTTTTTTTCCAATTGCAAAAGGTGGTGTTTCGTGTATACCGGGTGGTTTTGGCACTGGAAAAACAATGACACAACATGCAATTGCCAAGTGGTGCAATGCTGATATAATTGTATACATAGGTTGTGGAGAACGTGGAAACGAGATGACAGATGTTTTAAATGAGTTTCCTGCTTTAATTGACCCTAAAACAGGGCGTTCTCTTATGGAACGCACTATATTAATAGCCAACACTTCCAACATGCCAGTTGCAGCTAGGGAAATGTCTTTATATTCTGGAGTAACAATTGCAGAATATTATAGAGACATGGGCCTTGATGTTGCAATTATGGCAGACTCTACTAGCCGATGGACAGAAGCTTTAAGAGAGCTTTCAGGACGTATGGAAGAAATGCCTGCAGAAGAAGGCTTTCCTGCATATTTACCCACACGCCTTGCAGAGTTTTATGAAAGGGCAGGCTTGGTTGAAACATTTGATAAAGCGAAAGGCTCTGTTTCAATCATCGGGGCAGTTTCGCCACCGGGTGGGGACTTTTCAGAACCAGTTACAGGGCATACAAAACGCTTTGTCCGATGCTTTTGGGGATTGGATAGGGAACTTGCTAATAGTAGGCATTATCCTGCAATTAGTTGGATTTCTTCTTACTCTGAATATGCTGAACAAATTAAAGATTGGTGGAATGCTTTTGATGAAGAATGGGCACGTGTTAGGTTGGAAGCTTTAGGTATTTTAAAGCGAGAACAAAAGCTAGAACAAATAGTTCATCTTATTGGTGAAGATGCCCTTCCAGATACAGATAGGATCTTGTTGGTGTGTTGCGACATGATTAAACAAGGCTTTTTGCAACAAAATTCATTTGATGATTTGGATATGTTTTCTGCTCCGCATAAGCAGGTTATGATTATTACTACTATAATTGAATTCTATCGTCATTCTTTAACACTTATAAAAAGTGGTTGTCCGCTTTATAAGGTGATGAATATGAAAGTAAAAGAAGAAATTATAAGAATGAAATCTAAATATGAAAATAATGATATAGATGGAATGAAAGCTCTAATCAAAAAAATGGATGATGAATTTGATGAACTAGCCAAGATGTATAGAAGATTTGATTAAATAGTTTATCAAATATTTTAAAATATATTAAGGAGTGTTTTATGAAAAAAAAGATTTTAATTGTTGTAGATATGCAAAATGATTTTATTCAAGGTTCTTTAGGTTCATCTGATGCATTGAATATTGTTGAAAATGTAGTACAAAAAATTAAAAACTATAATGAAAGAAATGACTTAGTCATTGCTACTCTTGACACACATACTAATGACTATCTTAACACATTAGAAGGAAAAAAATTGCCAGTTTCTCATTGTATAGAAGGCACAGAAGGACATGCTATTAATGAGAAAATTAAGAGTTGTTTAAATGCCAATGCTATATATGTTAAAAAAGAAACATTCGGCAGCCTAAAACTCAAAGATGTTATAGAAGAATATTTAAAAAAAGAAAGAATAAATGCTATAGATTTAGAGATTGAGATTTTGGGTCTATGCACAGATATCTGTGTTGTAAGTAATGCAATTTTACTTCGTGCTATGTTTCCAAATACAAAAATAAGTGTTCCTTCTTCTTGTTGTGCAGGCACAAGCAAAGAAAGACATGAAGCAAGCCTTGAAGTAATGAAAAGTTGCCAAATTGATGTAAATTAAATAAACCATATAATTAATTTTGTAATGAATAATATTTTTTAGCTCTAGTTGACATTTTTTTTAAAAATACTAATACTTAAGTAAGTGCTATATAGTATTTTAAATAATTCAATAACTAATTATTCATTTGCAGAATATAATTCTTCTATAAGGTGCTTTTTTTCTTGGCATCTTTTCTATATTTATTCATAATAAATATTTTTTAATTTTTCTCAAATAATATTAGTAGATAAAAAAATGTCTTTAGGAGGTTTCTATTATGAAACAATGGTTTAGGGGCTTTTTGCCTTTTATGGGTGCAACATTTTTAATGTTGTTTTTGATGGTTGCTTGTAATAATCCAAACTCTTAAAATATAGATAAGGTTACAGTAAACTATAGTATAATTCCAGCTGATAAAGCAACAATAACAATGAAAGAAGGTAATAATACGCTTGCAAAAGGTAGTAAAGTAGAGAAAGGGAAAAGCATAACATTTACTATTAGTGATTTGAAAGATGGTTATACTGTTAAAGAATGGAAAAATGGAAGTAATAAAATTGCTGAAAAAGTTAATGATGTAACAGTTGTTGCAAATACTGATGTTAATGTTGTAGTTGAGTTGGAGAAAATACTAGGAAAAGTTAATTTTGATGCTCCTATAGTTATTTCAAAGCCAAAAACAGGAAATAAAATACAAGATGTAAAGCTTAATGTAACATATCCTAATTTTGAGCTTTTTATGCAAAAGAAATATATAGATGCTATTATTACTAGAGCTGATGGTAAAGACTTCCCAGTAGGTGCTAAATTTAGAATAAAATATGAGTATACATCAAAAGATGGAGTAACTGGACAACCTATTTTGTCTTCTTCATATACAGTGGCTAGTGGAACAAAAAGAATTTTTGCTAGTCAATTATTTAAAAATTCATTAAAACACACTGAACTAAATGCTAGCCATATTGAATGCAAAGAAAAGTATACTATTAGTCTTGAATTGCCTAAAGAACAATTAAAAGATATTGAAATTGATGTAGTTTCTGCATTATTTGCAACTGAAAATGCAGAAGAAAGTGAAAGTATATTAGGAAAAATAAACTTTACAATTAAAGGTGTTAAAAAGATAGAAAGTGTTACTTTTAGAGATTTAAAAGTTGAAAATACTGGTAGTGAAAAAGCAGTGAGAAAAGTTTCTTTTAATGTGGAATATCCTAGTGACTTTAATGGAGAGACAGGAG
This sequence comes from Treponema sp., assembly GCA_052169975.1. Classification (GTDB taxonomy): domain Bacteria; phylum Spirochaetota; class Spirochaetia; order Treponematales; family Treponemataceae; genus Treponema_B. Next base: position 906 of record JBQNBK010000073.1, on the reverse strand, counting down.
AGTTTATAGATTCTATTCTTTCTTTAAAAGATGATAAGCCATTTCCAAATGGAACACAAATATCAATGAAATATGTTTTTAATCGTGATATTACTTTCCCATTGCTTCCTTATACATATACTATACCAAATGAAAATACTAAAAAGATTTATGTTCAAAGAAAATTATTGAGTGCTATGGAAGGAAAACACCCACAATTGGATTCAATTTTTGCACATGAAAGATATGAATTTACAATTACATTGCCAGAGGAAGCAAAAAATGATGTGTATGAAGTGAATGTGGAATGTGCACTCTTTAATACTGGTGATGCAGAAGATATAAAACAATCACTTGGTAAGACAAAATTTGAAATTAAAGGCTATGGAAAATAATTTTTAATTAATTTGTTTTTAGTAATTTTATAAGCAAATAAGTGGTTTGCTAGAGTTATAAAATAAGGATGTATATAATACATCCTTATTTTTTTATCTTATTTATTTGAAAGCTTATCTTCCATAAGCTTTTGCATGTTTTCAATTGTGTCTAGTTTTGATGTATCAATGTCATTAAAATCATTAGAACTATCTTCATTTTCAAATATCAAGGCATTTATATCTGTGTTTTTGTTTCCTGCTATATTATATACAAACGAAAGTATATTATTTCGATTTTGTTCTGTTACTCTAGTGCAGTTAAAATGAATTTTTGAAGTATTAACTTCCTCATCATAAATAAAGCGTACAATATAGCCACACATAACAACTGGTTTTTCATTGATTTTACATTGAAGCTTGATATTTACACCTTTTTCTGCTTTTCCCTTTACATATATCATAGCTCCATCTTCAGAAATATTTTTAATAACACATTTAATACCGCCAGCTTTTTCATATATATCATCAAATTCAATTTGTGGACGTAGTG
>JBQNBK010000072.1:0-8914 GCA_052169975.1 Treponema sp. | reverse complement strand
TGTTCGCTTTCGTATTCACTAGGAATTGTGATAAATGTTTTAAGTGCATTAAAAGATTCTTAATTATATGAAAATGGAAAACATGGTGAGTTTATGGTAAAAAGCGGTGAATACTATAGACTATATGAAATACAAGAGTAGCAATGTTTCTCAATGTAAGATGTTTTTTCCTACATTGAGAACTAGAGTTTTAAGATAAGAAATCAGGTAAAAAATTACTCCATTTGCGAAGTGAAAAAGCTTCTTCCAAATGAACCGTTGCAATTTTATCTATGCCTTCAATATCTGCAATAGTGCGAGCAATTTTTAACACTGCATGACTACCTCTTCCTGAAAGTTGTTCTTTTTCTGTCAAGCTAGAAAAAACTTTATTAGCTTCATCACTTAAAGAACAGATACTAGATGTGTCACGTGGTAACAAATTTGCATTTTTATATTCAATAAATGAAGGTGGAATTTCCTTTTTGCTATGAGAACGTTCCCATTGCAACTCTCTAGCTTTTTTTATCTTGCTTCGCAAATCTTCAATTGAGTGTGTTGTTTCTTCTAGTATGGTTGAAGCCGAAGGAGGAAAGACAGGGATTCGTAAATCAATCCTATCAAGCAATGGTGCTGTAAGCTTTTTCCAATAATTTTCCACTACTTGAGGCATACAAGTGCACACCTTACCATCAGCTCCAAAGTTTCCACAAGGGCATGGGTTACAAGCAAGTAAAAGTTGGAAATTAGCAGGGAAGGTGCTACTTCTTCCTGCTCTACTTACTGTAATTCTTCCAGTTTCTAATGGGGAGCGTAACGTTTGCAAAACTGTAGCTTTAAACTGAGTGGCTTCATCCAAAAACAACACTCCACCATGTGCTAAAGAAATCTCACCGGGTAAGCAATTTCCAGCACCTCCAATCATGCCTTCAAGACTTGCATTTGGGTGAGGCATTCTAAAAGGAGGGCGCCTTATCAAAACATCTTTTTCACTTGAGTTTTCTCCCAACAGCCCTGCAACACTATAGATACGAGTAACTTCATGTGATGTTTTAAAATCCATATCAGGCAATAAACTTTGAAAGCGTCTTAATGCTAATGTTTTGCCACAACCTGGAGGCCCATAAGCTAGTAAGTTATGCCCACCAGCAGCAGCTATTTCCAAAGCTCTAATCAAATTGTTTTGCCCTTTTATATCTTTAAAACTTTCTTCGTTAAAACCTGAATCATGTTGCATATTATTTTTTTCGTTTGTCCAGATTACTTCAAAATCTTCCTTATACGTGTCTTCTTTATTTTTGCTATCTTCTAATCTTTCTGTTGCCTTTTTCTTGTAATATTCAATTTCTATCTTATCTATTGTCTGAAATGCTTCTTTTAGATTGGAAACACCAAAGACATTTATGTTCTTTAATATAGAAGCTTCTTGTTCATTTTCTTTAGGAACCACAAAATATTTAATGCCTTGTTGGCTTCCTGTTGCAACAGCTCCTAAAACTCCATTAACAGCTTTCACATTGCCTGAAAGTTCCAATTCGCCCATTACCATGACTTTCACTTCGTTTAATACACTTGCTCCTCTATTAATTCTTGCAACTAACACTGATAGTGCAATTGGTAAATCAAAAGAGCTACCCTCTTTTTTTAAATCAGCAGGGCTTAAATTAATGAGAATCCTAGATTGCGGAAACTCCAACATTGAGTTTTTGATAGCAACTTTCATTCTTTCTTTTGCTTCTTTCACTGCACTACCGGGCAAACCTACAATATCAATAACTGGTAAACCTGTTCTTAAATCTGCTTCAACTCTAATAATTTCACCTTCATATCCAAATGAAGAAAAGCTTAATATATCCATAAAATACCTCTTTTAAGAAATATTTAATAATTATTATAAATTATTGTAATGTTTTGGCTCATTTTTATAGGATGCTAATTATAATTCATAGAAAATATTCAGCATCTTAGTTTAGAAAAATGAAAAGCACGACATAATAAAAGCTACACTAGTTCCAAGAAAACAGCAACTTCTGGTTCCCCCTAAGAATCCAGAAGTTTTTCTGTTTTGATATCTTCTATAAATGTACAATCAATTTATGTGTTTTTTTACAAAACTCTAGCTAGAAATTATTAAAAGTAGTTTTTTAAAATATAGGGGTATTTCTATCTACCTTTAACAATTTAGAATATGTTTATTGCAAAATTTTTTCTAACAGTGTATACGGTAGGGTACTGAATAAGGCTAAACAAAAGTCTATTCTATAGGAGATTTTAATGAGTGACGAGGCAAGTGATCATAAAAATAACAAACGTCTTTCAATTCGCATAAAATTGTTATCGATCTTTGGGCTATTAATTATTATAGCAGTATTTATGTTAGGTTTTTTAGCACTTACAATTGCTAGAAAAGCAACAAAAGAAAAAATTGAAACCCACTTAATTGATAAAGCAAGGGATACAGCAGAAATTATTGATGGTCGTATTCAGTCTTTTTTTCAATTTTTGTAAGGCATTGCTAGAATGCCAATATTAACGAATGAAAATGCTAGCGAAGCAGAAAAAATGGAAGTGCTCACTGCAGAAGCAAGCTTTTAATTCACAGATTGAAGAGCTAAATCTTACAACATTGCAAGGTAAAAGACACATTTCAGATGGTAAAACTATTGATGTTACTGATAGAGACTGGTTTAAGGCAGTGAAAACAGGAAAACGATGGTTTTCTGAACCACTTATTTCAAGAATAGATAATAATAAGCTCATAGTAGTTGTTGTAGTGCCTATATATGACGCAAATCGTCAAGTTTCTTCTATCTTGGCAGCAAATATAGAGGGTACTTGGCTTTCTGATAGCATTAAAGATATTTTGGTTGGGCAGACAGGAAGTTGTTTGATTATCAATGATGAAGGTGTAACTTTAGCTCATAAAGATAATAGCGTAGTAAGATCAATGTTAAACACAATAAAAGAAAGCAAAACAAATGCAAGATATACGTCTTTGGCAAAGTTTTTGCAACATGCGGTTTCAACTACTAATAGTGAAGTTGGCTATTACGACTATGATGGGCAATCTTACATTGCTTCTTTTTCAAAGATACCCACAATAAAAAAGACTGTGATTATAAGGGCACCATATCATGAATTCATGAGTACTGTTTCTTCTTTAAGAAAGTCTATGTATATAATTGGAGGCATTGTTTTAATCATTGCTTTGGTTATAGTGTACTTAGTTGCAGGAGGGTTGGTAAAGCCAATTCAAAATACTGTTAATGCTTTGCGTGGAATTGCACAAGGAGATGGAGACTTAACTGTACGCTTACCACTTCATGGAAACGATGAGGTTACAGAGCTTTCTCTTTATTTTAATCAGACATATGGAAGGAATTGGTTCGGAGCTTGCAAGCAATATGACAGAGACTGCTTCTAGCATTCACGAAATTAGTTCTAATATTGATAGAGTAAAGCAACAAGCCCTAACACAGGCTGCTTCTGTTTCTCAAACTGCTAGCACTATTGAAGAAATTATGCAAACAATTAAAAGCCTTAATGGTAGCATAGAAAACCAAGCCGCTAGTGTTGCACAATCTTCTAGTAGTATAGAACAGATGGTTGCAAACATTGCAAGCATAACTGCCACTTTGGAAAAAAGTGATGGGTTGATTAAGGAATTGGGAGAGGCTACTCGTAATGGGAAAGATACGTTGATGCGTTCCAATTCTGTTACAACAAAGATAGCAGAAGAGTCTGGGTCTTTAATGGAAGCTTCTAGTGTGATTCAGCACATAGCATCGCAGACTAATCTTTTAGCTATGAATGCTGCAATTGAGGCAGCTCATGCAGGAGAAGCGGGAAAAGGTTTTGCTGTTGTTGCAGATGAAATTAGAAAACTTGCAGAGGATTCTGCAACGCAAGGAAAGACTATCACTGCAACATTAAAGAGTTTATCTGGTGAGATTGAAGGCTTATCTTCTTCTTCTAAGATTGTGGAAACAAAATTCACTGCAATTTTTGAGCTTGCAGCACAGGTTAAAGAAATGAGTCAACGCCTTACAGAGGCTATGCGTGAGCAAGAAAATGGTAGCCGTGAAGTGTTAACTGCTATTAAAGATATCAATGCAGTGACAAGTGAAGTGCAAATAGGTTCTTCTGAAATGCTTCATGGAAGTGAAGGTGTTGCCCATGAAATGGAAAAGCTAGATGGGCTTACACGAGTCATTACAGATAGCATGAATGAGATGGCTGCAGGTGCTGTGCAAATTAGTAACGCAGTGCAAGAAGTTGCAGACATAACACAAAAAAATAAAGATAGTATAGAAAGTCTGGTTCAAGAAGTAGGGCAGTTTAAAATCTAAAGCTATCGCTTAAAAAAGCACCGTTAAGGTGCTTTTTTTTGTTGCTTTTTTATTCAAAATTGTAACAATATCAACCTAGATGTTGTTAATTATCAATATTATTGCTTTTACTAGGTTGATATTATGAAATACTTTTTTTGTTTGTCATATTTTTGCTTAAATCTATTTCTTTTTTCTGAAAATGACGTATATCAAGCTTTATTAAATTACCGCCTTGCTAATGATAATGAATATAAAAGCATAAATCTTGAAAGAGAGATTGCAGAAAAAGAATTACAAAAAACAAAAAACTCTTCAATTACTAATTTAGAATTGGGTGTATCTGATGGCACTTTTACTATTAGTAAAGATAGCTCTCGCTCTGGTTTTTCATTAAATCCATATCTTAATTTTTCTCTTCCATTATATAATAACACAGGTTTTAAGCTTAATATGCCAGTTTCAAAAAAAGGTGATGATAGCCTTAATGCACTAAACTTTTCTGTGTTTACAGAGTTATATGGTGTGAGTAGGAGGCAACAAAAGCTTCTTATTTCTTTGGCAACAGAAAAAAGAAACAAGGCATTAAAAAAAGCTAATATGGCAAAAAGCTATATCGAAAAGAAACTACTAAAAGATATCAAAGACCTTTTAACTTCATATTTAAATGTTTTGGACAAAGGAATTAAGGAAGTTCAAGCTAATATAAGCCATAGCCAAGTAAGAGTGCAAGGTTATGGAGAGGCTTCCAGTAAAATGCGTACTAGTAAATTAAGCCTTTTAGCTGCAGAACGTGATAGGAAAGATGCTGAGTTTTCTTTTAATACGAGGTATAGAAGGTTTTTGAAGTCTTGTGGAATGGAAGATGCTTTTGTGCCATCTGTTACAGTTTCTTTAGATGAAAAAGCAAAAGATGAGAAAAAGCTTCAAATAGCAGATTTTCTGGAAGAAATGAGTATTTCTATGCCAAAGGACGAAGTGGCTAATCTTGATTCGTTTTCTAAAGATAACTATGTTGCAATTCAAGATGCAAGAAAAGCTTATGAGGCGGAAACTCTTAAAAGAAAGATACAATTGAATCCCGTCACTCTTACAGGCGAAGCTGGTTTTTCTAATTCTAATAAGACAGTGTTGGGAAATACTAGTAATGAGCAAAACATGCTTGCAGGGTTAAACTTAAAGATACCGGGAGCTAAGATTATGGCAGGAGTGGAACTTCCTGTAGATGCTAAAAGGCGAGGGGATGTGGGAATTAAATTTGGCTTTGCTATAAACCCATTAGAAATATGGAACTATGTGTTGGAAAAAAAAGCTAGTAAAATGCAAAATGATATAGATAGGCTTAAATTGGAAGATTCAATAGAAGAGTTTGAAAGTGTTTTTAATGAGTTGAAAACAAAAAAAAGTTATATTGAATGGCAAAGACAAATGACAAATGAAGAAATTTCGATATATAAGCAAAACAGGGCTGAACATGATGAATGGTTTAGGCGTGGCTTGATCAGTGGTTATGAAAATATGCAAGCAGATCTTGAATATAAAAGAGCTATTGTAAGAGAGCTTGATTCTAGAATTAATGCTTCCACCTTTAATATTGAAACCATGTTGATGTTTGAATAAGGAGCTTATTATGAGTGATGCAAATAATGTTGATATTTCTAGCTTAGTTAATAACGAGAAAAAAAGACGAAAAAGAAAGGGAAAACTAAAGGCTATATTAATAGTGTTAGCTTTATTGATTGCAAGCTTTTTGATATATAGTACTTTTTTTTCTTCCTCAACAATTGACCAATTAGTGGAATTGCCTCCAATAGTTGTTACAAAGGAAATTTCAAAAAACCAGATTCAAATATCAGGATATATAGAGGCAGCACAGCAACAAAAATTTGAATCACCCGGTGAGGGAATTGTTGAAATTGTAAAGATAAAAGAAGGTGAGAAGGTGAAAAAAGGGCAGCTTCTTTTTGCTCTTGATTCAAAATCACAAGAAGTGAAGCTTGCAAATCAGATTTTTGCAATAGAGCAAGAGCGTATTAATGGCCCTTCTCAAAAGATTGTTCTTATGCAAAAAGAAAAAGAGCTTCTTGAAAAGCAATTAAAAGATAGAAGTGTTTATGCAAAGTTTGATGGAATTGTTGCCTCTCTTAACTTAGACCAAGGGCAATATGCAAAAGCACAAGATAACTTTGGCTCATTGGTTGATCGTTCATACTTAAAAGCTACTGTTGAAGTTTCTGAAGCATACGCTTATCGTCTTGCTGTAGGGCAAAAAGCTAACCTTAATTTTTCTGCTTTGCCGGGCGTTGTGGTTGAAGGTGTGGTGCAAGCTTTTCCTGCTATTGCAAGGCTAAATACTCAAAGAGGAAACACTGTGCTAGACACTAAAATTATAGTGGAAAATCCCCCACAAGGAGTGCTTCCTGGTTATTCTTTTTCTGGTTCTATAATTGCAGGTGAAGATGAAGAAGTTTTGATATGCGATAAGAATGCAATAAGGTATGAAGAAGGGCAGCCTTATGTTGATAGGCTATTAGACGATGGAAAAACTGAAGCGATAAAAGTGGAAATTGCACCTTACATACAAGGATTTGTTAAGTTTTCTTCTGGTGTGGAAGAAGGCTTTAAGCTAAAAAATCAAACTGTTATTTCAAATAATCCACAAGGAGCACTTTAATGGAAAAGAAGAACATAGTCTCGATGAAAAATGTTCAAAAAGTCTTTTCTGTTGGAGAGGTATTGGTTCATGCTTTGCGTGGTGTTTCTTTTGATATAAAGCAAGGAGAATTCATTTCTATCTTAGGACCTTCTGGTTCTGGAAAATCTACTTGCATGAATATGATTGGATGCCTTGACCGTCCTAGTAGCGGAGACATTTTGATTGATGGAGTGAACACTCTTGATATGAATGATAAAGACTTAGCTTTATTACGAAATGAAACAATAGGTTTTGTGTTTCAGCAATACTATTTACTTCCCGGTTTGAGTGTTTTAGACAATGTAATGTTGCCACTTAGATATCAAGGCGTTTCTTATGATGAGCGAAAAAGGCGAGCCAAAGAAGAGCTTGAAAAAGTAGGGCTTAAAGAACGCTTAAAGCATACACCTAATGAGCTTTCTGGTGGGCAAAAACAGCGTGTTGCAATTGCTAGGGCATTGGTTACAAAGCCAAAACTAATATTAGCAGATGAGCCTACGGGAGCTTTGGATTCTGAAACTGGGCATTCTGTGCTAGATCTCTTTTTTTCTATAAATAGAGAAGGCACAACTGTTGTGGTGGTTACCCATGATATTGACATAGGGGCTATGGCTGAGCGTTCTATACACTTAAAAGATGGGCTTATTATTTCAGATATGATACAAAATCAAGATTCAAATTAGTTTATCAATTATTTAAGGAGAAAAAATGTTTGAAGACTTTGTTAATGCACTAAACAATTTTAAATCAAATAAAACACGTACAATTCTTTCTCTTTTAGGTATATTAATTGGTGTTATGTCTGTGGTTATTTCAACATCTTTGGGAACAACTCTTTATGTTAGTATTGCACAAGAATTTAAAGATTTTAGCATGGATGTAGTGGTGGTGGAAGGAAGGTGGAATCCTAGCACTAATTTACCATATTTGAGCTTTGATGAAGACTATAGAAAACAAGCTATGGCTCAAATTCCAGAGATTAAAAGAATATTTCTTGATAGAAGCTTTAATGCACAAGTTTATAGGAATGAATTGTCTATTGGTGGAAAAAGTGTTTCTGCTGTTGAACCTTATAGGCTTGAAACATTGGGGGTTGCTCTCGATTATGGAAGAAGTTTTTCTGTTAGTGATTTTGCCAATGGTAGTCAAGTAGCATTGATTGGTGCGAATATTGCAAAAGAGCTTTTTCCTGAAGGCAATGCTGTGGGTAAAAGCCTAACACTCCAAATATCTTCTTCTGGTCCTAAATCTACTCCTTATAATTTTAGTTTTGAAGTGATTGGGGTGTTAAAACCAAAAGATAATTGGTTTTTAAGAGCCTCAGATTCTGTTTTTGTTAATGATAAGTTTTATAAAAATCAACTTTCAGAAGCAGGAGACCCTTTTGAGGTGAGGTCAGTTGATGTTGTGGTTTATAGGCAAGAGGATGCAAGTTTAGTTAAAAATAGGATTCAGGAAGTTTCTTCTGAAATTGCTATGAATAGATCTAATGGTACTCAAAAAGAAGAAGTTATTTGGGCTTTTTCTGCAGAAGAGCAGTTTAAGCAATTTTCAAGAATGATGAATATGATTAATCTTATTCTTTCTACCATTGCTGGTATTTCTCTATTGGTTGGGGGCATTGGTATTATGAATATCATGCTTGTAACTGTTACTGAAAGAAAAAAAGAAATTGGAATTAGAAAGGCATTAGGAGCCACTAATTCGGCTATAAGGAATCAGTTTTTAGTGGAATCTGCCACGCTAACATTACTAGGTGGTTTATTGGGTGTGGCTGTTGGAGTTTTTCTTAGTTATGTTGCAGTTTCTAAAGCATTTCCATCATATTTTATTTTTTCACTTAACATTAATGGAATTATTATTTCTTTTATAGTTTCTGTTAGCATAGGAATATTTTTTGGTCTTTATCCTG
>JBQNBK010000071.1:0-9243 GCA_052169975.1 Treponema sp. | reverse complement strand
ACAATAATCTGTGGCATAAGAACATCTATCTGCAAACCTACATGTTGCAGGATAAGCACGTGGTGTTGGCACACTTCCCTTAATATAAGGAAGACGTGTCTTGGGCTTTGAATCCAACTTAGGCATCGAAGCAATAAGACCACGTGTATATGGGTGTCTTGGATTTTTAAAGATTGTAACAACATCTGCTGATTCTACTACTTGACCAGCATACATAACAGCAACCCTATCACTAACTTCAGCTACAACACCCATATCATGAGTTATGTACATAACACTCATGTTGTTTTTTTCTTGTAAGTTTTTAATTAGTGCAATAATTTGTGCTTGCACAGTTACGTCAAGAGCTGTAGTAGGCTCATCTGCAATAAGCAATTTAGGTTGCCCTGCAAGTGCCATAGCTATCATAACACGTTGCCTCATACCACCAGAAAGCTGAAACGGATAGTTATTAAGACGCATCTCTGGAGAAGGCATTTCAACATCTTTTAAGTATTTTAATACGTAACTATCAAGATCAGCTTCAGCTATATCTTTTCGATGAAGTCTTAAAACCTCTGCAATTTGATGCTTAATCAAATGCACTGGATTAAGGGCTGTCATAGGCTCTTGGAATATCATAGCAATAGAAGAACCACGGATTCGATACATTTCATCAATAGGCAAAGACATTATATCTTGTCCATCAAAAGTAATTTTTCCACTTGTTACTTTGCCCGCAGGGTGAGGAAGCAAACGCATTATAGAAGATGCTGTAACACTCTTTCCACATCCTGATTCGCCAACTAAAGATAATGTCTCCCCTCTTCCAACACGTATAGATACCTTATCAAGTACTTCAACAGTACCAGCATCCGTAGAAAACGAAACAGACAAATCTTCAATTTTAAGAAGCTCTTCGTATCCCATATTCACTCCAACTACTTATCAAATAAAAAGAGGGTACTAATTTAATAGCTTTTAATACCCTCTTACTATTATTAATTTTCAATATATCTCTTGCTAAGACGCCATACTTTAGGTTCAAATGTTTTTCCACTAGCCATAGCATCTTCTACTTCTTTCTTTATATCTTCATCAATCCAGAAATAACCCCAGAAAGGATTAGATATATCATCATCACCTGCAAATTTTAAGTTACCCCATGAAGGAAAGCGAACCCATTTCCATGTTGCAAGTCTTCTAAAGTTAAGGTAATAATCTGGAATGATTAATGCTTCTTTATCAACCAAGCGTTGAATAGCCTTGCAGTTTTCAGATAAAACAGCCAAATCACTAGATTCTTGTTCAACTTTTATAAGTTTTTCCATTTCATCACTAGAATATCCATAAAAGTTGTTTGAAGGAACTGTATTCACTAACTCCCTAGAAAAACTTTGCCAATATGTTGGATAATAGAAAGTTGTTAAACCACCAAACCATGCTTGATGTCTTCTATTCAAAACAACATTAAACATACCTTGTTGCATCATTTTAAGTTGGAGGTCAACACCAGCTTTTTTTGCTTGTTCACGCAAAACTGTAAGACGTTCAGTATGGTGAGCTTGAGAATAAAGCAATTCAAATGTTGCTCTTTCTCCTTTAGAGTTCATTCTAATACCATCAGAACCAACTGTTGAATAACCAGCTTCTGCAAGCATTTCTCCAGCCTTTTTAGGATCAAATGAAGGCTTTGTAATAGTGTGGTCATCAAAGTCATAACCACCCCAAACATGTCCCATACCAATGTTATAATATCTTGGATATTCTCCATACAAGGCATTATCAATCATTCCTTGCATATCAATTGCATAGTAAAGAGCTTGTCTAACACGCAAATCGTTAACAAAAGCAGCTTGTACATTAAAATGAATACCAGAAAAACCAACCATAGGAACCATATTAAAGACCCATCGGTCAATGTATCCATTAGCCACTCTATCATTATTTGCAGCTTCTCTCCATTCTTGAGGTATGTTCAAAGCATAAGTATAAAGTTCACCTTTATAAAAATACTCTTTAGAAATGTCTAAACCACCTGTGATAACCTTGTATTCAACTCTATCAAAGTTAGCCATTCCATTTCCATAAACTTTATGTCCCCACCAATCAGGAACTTTTTTGAAAACAATAAGTTCTCCTCTTATGTTTTCATCTTCTGCCATAAAATAAGGTCCAATTGTAGGCATAAACTTATAGTTGTATTCCTTATACCATCCTTTTTCTATACCATTTGGGAAAAAATGTTTTGGCATTGGAGACATATTAAGTTGAAGTAATAATGTTGATTTTGGGTTTATTTTATCTTCTAAATCTGTAACTTTAATACAATATGTATTTATTTTTTCAACCTTTCTTTTTGACCAATAATCACTATAGAAAAAATCTTCCATATCTGGGTCAAGCATAGCTTCATAATAAAATACATAGTCATCAGCAGTACAAGGCATACCGTCTGACCATTTCATATCTTCACGCAACTTAAAATACACAGACTTACCATCATTAGAAAAAGCCCAATGTGTTGCAGAAACAGAATAAAACTCTCTACTTTCTCCAGAAATACCAACGAGAGCAGTATTAGGACCCATTAAGTCACGTGTTCCAACATTACTTTCAGGACCACAAATTCTAAATGTTGTAGGATATTCAAACAAAGCTGATTTCCAAACACCACCTTTTTTACATAATGGAGAACCTAAATCAGGAAACTTAGCATAAAGCCAGTCAACTTCTTCTTCAACTCCTTCCACTTTCAAAGTTGGATCAACTTGTGTAGGACAAGTAAAAGATGTGGGATCAAGCTCACCATTCTCCTTCATCACCATTTTCTCATAAGCTTCAACATATCCATCTGATGAAGCATTTCCACTTCCGCCACCTTCAGATTTTGAGCATGACCATATCAAGCCAATAGCAAAACACACAACTAAAAACTTAAACAAATTTTTCACCTAAGCACCCCCTCTTAGCATCAAAATAATATTCAAAACTTATCTATACACAGTGAAGCGACGAGGATCAAAAGCATCACGCAAACCCTCACCTATAAATGTGATCATAACAAGGATACAGACCATAGCAGTTGTAATTGAAGATAGTATCCATGGAGCATCTTTAAAAGTCGCAATACCTATATTAAGAAGCTCTCCCCAGCTAGGTGTAGGAGGTCTTAAACCATAACCTAAAAAGTCAAGTGAAGTTAAACTTGAAATACCGCCTGATATTGCAAATGGTAATGAAGTTAAAATTATAACTATGATATTTGGAACTACGTGTACAGAAACAATACGCCATGTACTTGCACCCATAGAACGAGCAGCAAGTATATAATCTCTTTCTCTTTCCCTATATGTCATTGCTCTAGCAGTCCAAGTTTTTCCTGTCCAACCGAAAAGAACAAAGATAAGCAAGAAGATTGCAAAAGAAGGAGCAAAAATAGCAGACAAAATCATAACCATATACAAGAATGGAATTTGCTCCCATATTTCAATAAAACGTTGTAATACAGTGTCAAATGTAGCACCATAATACCCCATCAAAACACCAATAACTACACCCATAAAGAATGTAATAGAAACATATAAAAGTGAAAAGAAAATTGCAATTCTATATCCGTAAACTAGACGTGCAAGAATATCACGCCCTATTCTATCAGTACCAAGAAAGTGTCCATTTTTAAATGAAGGAGGAAGCGGATGCCTAATAAGACCACTAGGATCGCTTGCATAACGCACCCATGTATATTTTCCATCAGGTTGTTTTATAACGTTATTTTGTGTACCAACCTTAAACCAAGTATAATCAGTGTGATCATCAGATTCCATAGAACTAGACTTATTCCATGCAAACCCAATATACACTTTCTTTTCACTAAAGTGGTCAGATACTTTAGCCCCTTTTTCAGAACTATCACTTGTTTCAGAATATTTAACCCATGTGTATTTATGCCGTGTTACATCTCCTTCGATAACCGCATGTTTAACACCATCTTCGGCTCCCACTTCAACCCAGTAATAATCAGTGCGAGAAGCTGAAGGCTGATCACTATCTTTATCAACCGCAATACCCAAAGAAGGAGTAACCTTAAAGGTCAAAGCAAGTGGTGCTTCAGCCTTATCCACTTCAAAAGCATCATAAGGGACTATTGGAAGAATAAGCCATCCACGCCCAGATTCTTTTAGATATTTTTTAAAATCTCTATAGTTAACTTCAGAATTATCATCTTCTGCAAAATGAAAATCTTTATTATAGTTCATTTTTCCATAGATAGGAAAATAAAAACTACCATCAACGTTCATAACTAAAGGACGCTTATTAATTAATATTTCTGCAAAAATAGCAACAACAAGAGTTGCCACCATAATAAGAAAAGAAATATAAGCTCTTCTAATTCTCTTAAAACGCATAATACGTTTTTTTGTAAGAGGGTCAATAGAAAACTTCTCTTTTGTAAGACTTAAAAACATTAATAAATTAGTTACAAACTCACTTTTTTCTTTCTTATCTTCAGTCTTATTACTATTCATACAATCTCCTATCTACCCAACTTAATACGAGGGTCAACTAGCGATAGTATAAAATCGCTTAATATATTACCAACTAGAGTAATTGTAGCAGTCATAGCAAGAGCGCCCAAAACAACTGGATAATCTCTTTCTTCTATAGCACGGAAACCCAACAACCCCATACCTTGAATGTTAAAGATTTTTTCAATAAGAAAGGCACCAGAAAAGAAAACACCTATAACACCACCTAATCCAGCAGCAATAGGAATCATACTATTTCTAAAAGCATGTTTCCACATAGCATCTTTGAAAGTACGACCTTTTGCAACAGCAGTTTTAACGTAATCAGAAGCCATGTTTTCCATAAGGTTATTTTTCATAACAATGGTAAGACCTGCAAAGCTTGCAAGCACATAAGCAATCATTGGAAGAAACATGTGTTTAACATTATCCCAAATCTTTTGGAAAAAGTTAAAGTTTTCATAACCTCGCGAATACATATCACCTGATGGGAACCAACCAAGTCTGAATGAAAAGAAAGAAAGAAGAATAATTGCCACAACAAAGCTAGGCAATGCGTAACCGATGAATATTAATATGGAAGTAACGTTATCATAAACTTGCCTATGTCTTAAAGCTTTTTTCACTCCCATAGGAATACAAATGCTGTATGTAAGAATTAAAGATATAAGACCAAAACGCAAAGAAATAGGAAAGCGTGAAACAATCATACCCAAAACAGGGTCATTGTATTTTGTTGACCTTCCAAAATCGCCTCTACATATCTTACCAAGCCAAATAAGATAGCTTTTCCAAGTAGGTTGGTCAAAACCATAGTAAGCATTAAGCTCAGCAATTTTTTCTGCACTTAAAGGTTGTGTGTTATTTGAAACACTACTCTTACTTGAATCTGATGCAAGCATTCTATTCATTATAGCCTGCTCAACAGGTCCACCTGGAACAAACCGTGTTATAACAAAAACTACCACAGTAATCCCAATAAACGTAGGAAATATAAGTAACAAACGCCTTACAAAATAATTGCCCATGTTTTGTTCTCCATACTTTTTGATAGTAAAGATTGCTTCATAACTATACCAATATAGATAAAAGCTTCCATACCTACTGCCAAAGCCTAACACACAATATCAAAAAAGTCTAGTATACTTTTGTAACATTCCCAAAGCTAATATGTTAAATCTTACCAAAATAACTTCTCTAATATTAACCATAACAATAATAAACCTGCACCATACGCTCATTTTTCAAGCGAATCTAAATAAGCCTTACGCCCTAGTTTATACAAGTTATTTCCTTTAGAATCTATTATGCAAGTTACAGGAAAGTCTTCAACATAAAGTCGTCTAACTGCCTCAGCACCTAAGTCTTCATAGCATATCAAAGTGGCTTCTTTAATCTTGCTTTTAATTAAGGCTGCAGCCCCTCCAATTGCAGCAAAATAACAAGCACCTTTTTCAATAATTTTTTCAACCACCTTATCATCACGCTTACCCTTACCAATCATCCCCATAAGCCCTTCATCTAGCATCTGTGGCGTATAAGCATCCATTCTATAGCTAGTGGTAGGTCCTGCAGAACCTATAGGCTCACCGGGCTTTGCAGGGCTTGGCCCCACATAATACATAACCGCCCCTTTTGCATCAAAAGGCAAGGGCTTACCATCTTTTAGAAGTTCACAAAAACGTTTATGTGCAGCATCGCGTGCCGTATAAACATATCCACTTATATAAACAATATCGCCTGCTTTAATATCTTTTAGCATCTCTCTAGTAAATGGTGTTGTAAGTTTTATCATATCATATCCTCCTATAATGTAACTTCTTTGTGTCGTGTTGCATGACAATTTATATTCACACACACAGGAAGACCTGCAATATGAGTTGGATATGTTTCAATAAAAACACGCAAAGCCGTAGTCTTTCCACCATAGCCTTGTGGCCCTATTCCAAGTGCATTCACTTTTTCTAACATTTCTTTTTCAAGCTCTGCATAAAATGGGTAATTATTATACGAAGCCATATCTCTCATCAAAGCTTTTTTTGCAAGAAGGGTCACCCTTTCAACAGTTCCACCTATTCCAACACCTACAACAATAGGAGGGCAAGGATTAGGCCCTGCAAGCTCAACAGTTTCAAGAATAAACTTCTTAACCCCTTCAACACCATCCGATGGTTTTAGCATAGCAAGGCGAGACATGTTTTCAGAACCAAAACCTTTTGCAGCAAACATAATATGAAGAGCTTCACCAGGCACAATTGAATAATTAATTACAGCAGGTGTGTTATCTTTAGTGTTCACCCTATTATAAACAGGGTCTTTCACAACAGACTTTCTTAAATAGCCTTCAGTATAACCTTCTCTAACACCCTGATTAATTGCATCTTCGATAAATCCACCTTCAATATGCACATCTTGCCCAATATCAACAAAAAGAACTGCCATACCTGTGTCTTGGCACATTGGGGACGAAGTATTTTTTGCAATATCAGCATTTTCAATAATTTGAGAAAGCGTGTCTTTAGCCAAATGCCAAGGTTCCGCATCCCTAGCCTTAAAAAGGCAATTCTTAACATCTTCTGGAAGATTATAAGCAGCGTCCATTGCCATTTTTTTCACTGCATTTTTGATATCTTCCGCTTTAACAATATGCATACTCTTTTCCTCCTAATTCACACATCCCTTTATGTAAATTAATCTTAACCATTTGTTAATTTATTTAGATAACACTGAAACATCAAAACTTCCTGTATATGTCATCACTTTTAGTTTTTCATCTATTTTAACATCTTTTGCATTTGTTATAGACTGCCCTTTTTCGTTACTCACAATAGAAAACCCTCGTTTTAATATATCTTTAGGGCTTAAGCCATTAAGACGTTCAGCTAAAAGCATATGATATCTTTTCATTTCTAAAATACGTTCTTTCATATTGCGAAGTAAGTCTTCTTTTGCATCATTAAATCTCATTAAAAAAGGTTGCTCAATACGCATAAACATATTTTCAAGATGTTCCCCGCTAAAGGCAGAACATAAAAGCTTTAATTTTTCTATTCTACGATTAATTGAATCCAAAAGCTCGTTATGGGCTTTCTCAAGCTTTCTAGTAACTTCAGAAAGTAATGGCGTCACAAGCTCTGCGGCAGCAGAAGGAGTGGGGGCTCTAACATCAGAGGCAAAATCTGATAACGCCCAATCAATCTCGTGCCCAACACTAGAAATAACTGGAATATTAGATGCTGCAATTTCTCTTACAACACCTTCATCAGAAAAAGGAAGTAAGTCTTCAATGCTTCCTCCCCCACGCCCTATAATGATAACATCGCCTAGATTATGTAAGTTGGCTATTTTAAGTTGCCTAATCAATGAAGGGGCAGCATCTTCTCCTTGCACCACAGCAGGCAAAATATTTAATTGCAACTTTGGATTTCTTCTTGTGCAAACATTAATTATATCTTGCACTGCCGCCCCTGTAGGACTTGTAATGATGGCAACCTTCTCTGGGAAAAACGGAAGTGGTCTTTTGTTTTTAGAATCAAATAATCCTTCGCTTGCAAGCTTTTGTTTTCTGAGCTCCAGCATTCTCAAAATGTCGCCTTCGCCCGAAAGCTCCATCTTGTCTATTATAATTTGATAAACACCACGTTTTTGGTATACAGTTATAGAACCAAATGCTTTAACAGTGAGCCCATCTTTTAAATTAAACTTTAAGCCCATTGCCTTAGCCCTAAACATCACTGCGGAAATAGCTGCATCATCATCTTTAAGAGTAAAATATAAATGCCCCGAACTTTGTGCTTTGAAGTTTGAAACCTCCCCTTCAAGGCCAATATAGCCTACACCTTCTTCGAGTATAACTTTTACCTTATTGGTTATTTCAGATATTGAATAAACTTTTTCCACTAAAAGACCAACCCACTATACATTTTTAAGGCTCTATTTAACTCTTTTTATAGACTCTTAAAAAAACTATTTTTTAGCGAATCTAGCTTGAAAATCTTTTAATATTTCAGCAGTAGAAGGTCTAGCATCAATGCTTACTAAAAGACCTTTTTCTTTATAATATTGAATAAGTGGATAAGTTTGTTCCGCATAAGTCTTTAGTCTTTTTTCTATAGCTTCTCTTTTATCATCTTCCCTAGTTATCAAAGAACCTTCACACTCATCACAAAGACCTTCAGTTTTAGGCTTCATAAATTTAATATGAAAGCTATGTCCACATTTTGAGCACACTCTTCGCCCAGAAAGACGTTCTATTACTTCTTCATCTGAGATATCCAGATTGATGACATAGTCCAAAGCCACAATGTTTGAAAGAGCATCGGCTTGTGCTACAGTGCGAGGAAAACCATCAAGAATAAAGCCTTTTTGCCAATCGTCTTTTTTTAGTCTTTCTTTTAGAAGTTCCACAGTAAGATCATCACTAACTAAAGCCCCACTTTCAATAACAGCTTTAATCTTTTTCCCAAGCTCTGTTCCATTTTTAATTGCAGAACGAAACAAATCACCAGTTGAAATATGAACAATGTCATACAACTTAGAAACTTCCAATGCCAAAGTACCTTTCCCAGCACCTGGAGGACCTAAAAACACACATTTCATGAAACACCTCTAATACTTTAAGCGATAGGTTTTTTATCAAGCGTGGATTATAGCAAGTTTCAAGCTATTTGTACACTATTCTCAAAACTAAACTTTTTCACGCACCGCCTAACAATCGAAGTTTGCCTGTTCCCCA
>JBQNBK010000070.1:0-9562 GCA_052169975.1 Treponema sp. | reverse complement strand
TCTGTTCTGTTCTGTTCTGTTCTGTTCTGTTCTGTTCTGTTCTGTTCTGTTCTGTAATAAATTGTATGCCATTCTCTAACTTTGTCAAGCAATTAAAATCATCTTTTTCAAAATAATCGCTTGGAATTGCATCTGTGAAAGGCACTTCTATTGCATCATAGTCATCGTATTTTTGATATGCTTTGCCTTTTAGCTTTTTATTAAACTTTATGTTATCTTCCATGCTCATAAGAGATAAGCGTTTGTGCCTTCTACCATGATCTAAGTTTGTAAACCATCTCACTCCACTAACCCTCACAAACTTTCTTCCTTCATCGTCAACTCTTTGGCTCTTACTTCGCAAAACATAATTATTAGGAACTTGAAATTCCCTATCACCACTATGAATACTCACACCCAGCCATATTTTGTTGTTCATTATCAATGGAAAAACTTCTTTATACGTAATAACATTCATGTTCCCTATAATCAAAAACTTCTTTTTAGCTTCAAATATCCAAGAAAGAAATTCACGAAACAGCGAAAACGGTGGATTCGTTATTATGATATCTGCCTCATCTCTTAGCTTTTTCACTTCTTCACTTCTAAAGTCCCCATCACCTTTCATATACGCCCATTGCAAATTGTCTATATCTATATTTCCATCTTCATTTCTATCTTTTGTAAGCATGAATATCTTTCCCTTAGCCTCCGCCTTATCTTCACTAAAAACTGAACTTTCACTTTCAAACAAACTAGGTTGCAATTCCATTAAAATCTTCTTACTTGTATAGCTTGTACTTACAAGCTTTTTCAAGCCTAATGAATTAAAGTTCTTTACAAAAAACTTTGTAAAATTGCTATAGGAAGGATCATCGCAAGGAAGTAAAATACTCTTATCTCTAAACACATTTGAATCATATTCAAGGTAAGCGTTTACTTCAGTTTGAATATCTTTATATTGAGTATAAAATTCATCTTGCTTTGCAATCTTTGCACTATTCAAATTGATATTTTCCATAACCTACAACCTTATATTACATTTCACAATCTAATACACATACACAAAAATTAAAAGAAGCTCTTTTTCCACACTCTTTATATTAGCTAACAACATGTAATTTTTTACTTTTTAGCAATTTAAATTAAAATATTTGATATTCAAAATAATACGATTTATTGACCTAAAAACAGTGCAATTTTCGATATCGATTATATGCGACTTTGCATGCCGTTAACGTACGTTCTTGCTATGCGAGAACGACGAGAAACGAGACCATAGTCTAGCTAGAGTTTGAATCACTTCTAGCTAGAGTTTTTGTAAAGTCTAGCTAGGCTATTTTTCAACTCTAGCTAGAGTTTTTCAAAAATGCTTTTCAAAATAGTGGTGGCAGCTACTAGGAATTAACAAAAATAAAACGTAGGCGTACTTATTGTACGTCGAGGCTTTATTTTTGTGTAATGACAACGTAGATGCCCCTATATTTTGAAAAGAACTCTAGCTAGACTTTACAAGAAAATTGATACTTTTTTTTGCACCTTTTGGCTTACAAAGTTAGCAATATTTTAAGTTCGCCTCTTTAATATCATTAAAGAAAATGCGTATAATGCTATCACGTTTATGTTTACTATTTTGAATACGAAAATTATTAGTTTGATGCTTTTACTCCTATTCGCTATACCCATACATGCTTTGCCAAACTTTTATGACAATGAAGCTCCTTCTATTTTGGCAGAAAAAATCACAAATGCAATGACAGAAGAAGAACTTCTTTCACAAATATTTATGTTTGGCTGGAAAGGTGATAGTCCTGATGAGTTATTGTTTAATTGGATAGAAAAAAGAGGGCTTGGCAACATAAAAGTGTTTGGCTGGAACACAAAAGATTCCACTAAACTAGGCAATGCAATAGCAAGCCTTCAAAGAAGTGCTTCAAAAGGAAGATTTAATATTCCTCTTTTTATTGCAACAGACCAAGAAGGTGGGTTAGTTCGCCATGTTAAAGGGCTTGCAATGCACACACCCGGCAACTTAGCACTAGGTGCTTCTTCTATATATTATGATGCATATATGACAGGCTATTATGTTTCTATGGAATTAAGAACATTAGGAATCAATATCAATTTTGCTCCCGCAGTGGATTTATACACAAATTATAATTCTTCTGTTATAGGGATTCGCTCCTTTAGTGAATCGCCAGAGGTTGCGGCAAAACTAGCTGTTGCGTTTATGAAAGGGGCGAAAAAAGCAGGAGTAATATCCACCGCAAAACACTTTCCAGGTCATGGAGACACCCAGCATGATAGCCATGGGCGTCTTCCCAAAATAGCAGCAACAAGAGAAACATTATTCAATCGTGAACTTATTCCTTTTCAGGCATTAATTGATGCGGGTGTGCCAACAGTAATGACAGCCCATATCAATTTTTCTTCACTAGCAGAACAAGGAGAGCCTGCAACTTTTTCTAAGTATATTTTAAACAATCTTTTAAGAGATGAATTAGGCTTTAAGGGGCTTATAATAACAGATGATATAATGATGAACGGGGCAACAAGTTATGTTGGAGGACTTGCTATTGCAATTCAAAAAGCAATTGAAGCCGGCAATAATATTGTTGAATCATCACGCACACCTTTTTTGAATGAAGATGTATGGAGACACAATATTAGATTAATGAAAGAAAATGAAGATTTTTATTTATGTGTAAAAGACTCTGCTAAAAGGCTTTTAACACTAAAACTAGAATATTTCAAAAGCAATAATCATGTCCCAATCCTTCCTGCTGTTCAAGAAATCAACCAAACACTACCCAATAGCAAAGCTGAAGATTTTTTTATTGGAATGGCTGCAAGGTCCATTACAGTTGTTAGAGGCATGGAAGAGCCCTACACTGAATATTCAAAAGATAGACTTTTAATTGTTTCATCCACTCCTTCTTTCTTAGAAGCAGGAAAACAACGCTTTCCTAAAGCACGTATTTCTAATTTGCAAAATTGTTTTGATAATGCACAAATAGCTGACACTATAATATTTTGTTTAGAAGACACACATTCATTAAGTATTTTGCAAAATCTTATTTCAATATTTCCTAGAAAAAACTATATAGTTGTTTCTGCTATGTCGCCTACATATATACAATATATACCCAGTGTTGAAAACATAATTGCAACTTATAGCAACTCACCGTTCTCTTTTTTGGCAGTGTTTTCTGCCATAGCTGGAGACTTTATACCAAGAGGTAAAATGCCATTAAACAAAATAAAATAAACCTACATTTTTTGCTTTTCTTCCATTATAATTATGCCTATGGGGCAAGGTGTGAATAAAAGTAAACGAAAATATAAAGTAAGTTATTCATTTCAAAATTGGCATAGATTTACATAGTTCACTATAATATGATAGGTAGTTTTGGAGATGACATGGCAAGCAATAAATATCTAAAAGCAGCAAATAAGAATAAGAACGATGAATTTTACACTCAATTAACTGACATAGAAAAAGAGCTAAGACACTATAAAGAGCATTTTAAGGGCAAAGTGATTTATTGCAATTGTGATGACCCACGTGTAAGTAACTTCTTCAAATATTTTTATCTTAATTTTGAACACTTTGGCTTAAAAAAGCTAATAACCACTTGCTATAAAAACCAAGAAATAGATTTGTTTAGCCAAAATGATAGTGAAAAAGCTGTATGGATTGAATATGAAGGCGGGGGAAACATAGATAATTTTGACAATATCAAAGTGAATGAGTTAAAAGGTGATGGAGATTTTAGGAGTGCTGAGTGCATAGAAATATTAAAGACGGCAGATATAGTAGTGACAAATCCTCCGTTTAGCTTATTTCGAGAATACGTAGCTCAATTAATGGAATATGAAAAAAAGTTTGTAATTGTAGGACATCAAAATGCAGTTAGTTATAAAGAAATATTTAAACTAATAAAAGAGAATAAACTTTGGCTGGGGTTTGGCTTTAGTGCTGGAGTAGGATTTTTTATAAATAAAAGTTATGAAGACTATGCTACGGCTTCAGTGCATAAAGAAGGAATGATAAGAGTTTCAGGTGTTAATTGGTTTACCAATTTAGATATAGAAAAAAGACATGAAGATATCTTATTATGGAAGAAATATACACCTGAAGATTATCCTCTTTATGAAAATTATAATGCAATTAATGTGGATAAAACTTCTGATATACCAGCTGACTATTTTGGCAACATAGGTGTGCCAATTACATTTTTAGATAAATATAACCCTGATCAATTTGAAATTATAGCCTTAGGTATTGTTGGCTCTTGTGAATTTAGTAATAATAGGCGAATGGAAATATTAAAAGATGGAGAGCCTACTGGAAAGTTCACCTATAATGCAAAAGGCACATTATATCGACTTTATAATCCACTAAAAGACAAAAAGAAAGCAGCATTCAAAGATTGCGAAACAGGTGCTTTATACACAAGTATTTATGCTAGAATCATAATTAAAAGAAAAGAGAAATTGTAATGAAAATGATGTATTTGCTTTGTGAACTAGCTTTAAAAAAATAGTAAAATATCTCCATTTATTTCAAAATTGACATATTTATTATCCTCATTATAATATAACCAGTAGTTTTGGAGATGACATGGCAAGCAATAAATATCTAAAAGCAGCAAATAAGAATAAAAATGATGAGTTTTACACTCAACTGACAGATATAGAAAAAGAACTCAAGCATTATAAAGAGCATTTTAGGGATAAGGTAATTTATTGCAATTGCGATGACCCACGTGTAAGTAACTTCTTCAAATATTTTTATCTTAATTTTGAACATTTTGGGCTCAAAAAGCTAATAACCACTTGCTATAAAAACCAAGAAATAGATTTGTTTAGTCAAAATGATAGTGAAAAAGCTGTATGGATTGAATATGAAGGCGGAGGAAGCATAGACAATTTTGACAACATCAAAGTGAATGAGCTAAAAGGAGATGGAGATTTTAGAAGTGCAGAGTGCATAGAAATATTAAAGAGTGCAGACATAGTTATTACCAATCCTCCGTTTAGTTTATTTAGGGAATACGTAGCTCAATTAATAGAGTATGAAAAGAAGTTTGTAATTGTAGGACATCAAAATGCAACAAGCTATAAAGAGGTATTTAAACTTATAAAAGAAAACAAAATTTGGCTGGGGTGTAGCATTCATAGTGGGGATAGGGAATTTCAAGTTCCCAATAGATATATATTACATAGTCCTAGTAAAAGAACAGATGAAAAAGGAAATCAGTTTGTTCGTGTAAGTGGTGTAAGATGGTTTTCAAATTTAGACTATAGAGAAAGACATGAAGATATCTTATTATGGAAAAAATATACACCAGAAGAATACCCATTTTATGAAAACTATAATGCAATCAATGTGGACAAAACTCAAGATATTCCCGCTGACTATTTTGGCAACATAGGTGTGCCAATTACATTTTTAGATAAATATAACCCTGATCAATTTGAAATTATAGCCTTAGGTATTGTTGGCTCTTGTGAATTTAGTAATAATAGGCGAATGGAAATATTAAAAGATGGAGAGCCTACTGGAAAGTTCACCTATAATGCAAAAGGCACATTATATCGACTTTATAATCCACTAAAAGACAAAAAGAAAGCAGCATTCAAAGATTGCGAAACAGGTGCTTTATACACAAGTATTTATGCTAGAATCATAATTAAAAGGAAGAAATAAAATGAACATCACTCTTACAGAAATCCCCATAAAAGATGTTGTGGAAGGCTATTCTGACACACAAGAAGAAGGCGTGTTTGGTTTTTCGGGCAAACTGAATATTCGACCAAAATATCAAAGGGAGTTTGTTTATAAAGATGAAAAAAGAGAAGCAGTGATACACACAATCTTTAATAAGTTTCCCTTAAATGTTATGTATTGGGTTAAAAACAATGATGAAAGTTTTGAACTTTTAGATGGGCAACAACGCACAATAAGCATAGCTCAATATGTAAAAGGGGAATTTTCTTTCGAGAAAAAGTATTTTCATAATCTTACAACTGACCAAAAAGAAGAGTTTTTAAACTATAAATTGATGATCTACATTTGCATAGGCACAGATAGTGAAAAATTAAATTGGTTTAAAACAATAAACATTGCAGGCGAAAAATTAACAGACCAAGAAATGCGAAATGCAGTCTATGCAGGGGAATGGCTACTTGATGCAAAAAAGTATTTTTCTAAAACTTCATGCCCTGCATATCAAACAGCTTCTAGCTATCTTTCAGGTTCTTCTATTCGTCAAGACTATTTAGAAAAAGCATTAAAATGGATAAGTCACAAAGAAAACACCACAATTGAAGACTACATGGCTCGCCATCAGCTTGATAGCAATGCAAGCGAACTATGGTTATATTTTTCTAACATAATAAGCTGGGTTAAAACACTTTTCCCAGTATATCGAAAAGAACAAAAGGGCATTGAGTGGGGAGAATTATACAACACATATAAAGACCACAATTTCAATCCAAACGAGCTAGAAAAAAGAGTGAATGACCTAATGCAAGATGATGAGGTAACAAACAAAAAAGGTGTGTATTCCTATTTAATTACAGGTAAAGAAAAGTATTTGAATATCAGAGAGTTTTCTCCTTCTATGAAAAGAGAAGTGTTTGAAAAACAAAAGGGTGTTTGTCCTATTTGCAAAAATACATTTCTTTTTGATGAAATGGAAGCAGACCATATTACCCCATGGTCAAAAGGTGGCAAAACAGAAATAGCTAATTGCCAGATGCTTTGTAAGATATGCAATAGAGAAAAATCAAATAAATAGAAAGCATTAAAATTATCAATAAATGCTATTCATAATTCAATTCTCTCACTTATTATAACAGCATAACTTTTCAATTTAATTCTTGCTTAAATTTCTTTTAATATTAAAACCTTATATTTCCTATGTTTTAAAATGATTTTTTAATAATATATACTTATTGGAAATTTGGATATATAATTAAACAATATCATAGGATGGGAAGGAGTTCAAATTGTCAGATAAAATAATACGAACACCAATGATAAGACAATACTTAAATATCAAAGAAAAATATAAAGATGCAATATTATTTTTTAGGCTTGGCGACTTCTATGAAATGTTTTTTGATGAGGCTGTGGAAGTAAGTCGTATTTTAAACCTTACTTTAACAAAACGTAATGATGTTCCTATGTGTGGCATTCCATATCATGCCTATAAGGTTTATGTTGCTCGCCTTTTACGTGCGGGGAAAAAAATAGCTATTTGTGAACAAGTTTCAGACCCATTACCCGGTGAATTAACAAAGCGTGAAGTTATAGAAGTGATTAGTCCAGGTATTGCTGTTGAAGATGATTTTCTTGAAAGTGGAAAAGATAACTACCTTTTGGCAATATATTGCTCACCAACTCAAACGGATGGAAGATTAGGTTATGACTACTATGATGGCATAGCATATATTGATGTAAGCTCTGGAAGTTTTTTTTGCATGTCATTTTTAAGAAAAGATATAGAAAAAGAGCTTTTTAAGGAGCTTGGAAGAATATCTCCTTCAGAAATATTACTGCCTCAATCTTTAGAAAAAAATCAGAATATTATGAAAAGGCTTGAACTTGAGTATCCTTCTATATTAAAGAATTCATTGCCAGATTCTTCTTTTAATGCAGAAAAATCATTTGATAGGCTATGTAATCTTTTTGGTACAGAATCTCTTAAAGCATTTGGTCTTGAAAAAACTTCGCCTGAGCTTCCCCCAGCAGGTTTAATTATCGAATATCTTGAAAAAACTTCGCAAAATCTTTTATTGCATATTTCTGGAATAACTCGTGTTTTAGAAACTGACTTTGTTGGCATTGATTATTCTACAAGAAAAAACTTAGAACTCATCACTAACTTAAACGATAACACTAGTAGTTATACATTATTTGATGTGGTTAATTACACAAAAACTTCTATGGGGACTCGTCTTTTGCATCGTATGTTGCAACAACCAATAAGAGCAAAAGATATACTCAACATAAGACTTGATAAAATAAGTTCTTTAATAGAAAAACAAAAAGCTTTTACTTTGATTCGTTCTTCTCTTTCTTCTATTTATGATATTGAACGTTTAGTGGGCCGAATCACTATGCAAAAGGCTAATGCAAGAGAGCTTTTATCTCTTGCAAAATCTTTGAATAAGGTTAAGTACCTTCAATCTTTAATAAAAGAAAACAACCTTAATTTTTTCAGTCTTAATGATGATGAAATTAAGCGACTTGAAGATATTTATAAACTACTAGATTCTGCAATAAATGAAGAATGCCCAACTTCTATTACAGAAGGTTCTTTAATTAAAAAAGGCTTTAATGAAGAAGTTGATCGCCTTGCAATGCTACATAATAATGCACAAGAAATACTAGAAAAGTATGTTGCTTCAGAAAGAGAAAAAACAGGAATACAAAATCTAAAGATTAAATATAACAGGATGATTGGCTATTTCTTAGAAGTTTCAAAAAGCTATTGGGACAAAGTGCCTTCATACTTTATAAGAAAGCGTTCTATTTCTAATTCTGACCGCTATAGCACAGAAGAGCTTGAAGATATTGTTTCAAAAATTACAGGTGCAGAAGAAGCTTTAATCGCACTAGAAAAAGAATTGTTTATTAGTATTAGAAAAGATGTGGGAAAAGAGCATAAAATATTGCAAAAGCTTGCAGGAGAAGTTGCAGAGCTTGATGTGTTTCAGTCATTAACTCAAGTTGCAATTAATAATAATTGGAAAAGACCAGAGTTTTCTGATGATGGTTCTTTAGTAATCATCAAGGGCCGCCATCCTGTTGTTGAAGCTCATTTGCCAAGTGGGCAATTCATTCCAAACAGTATTTCACTCACTAGCGAACTAAGCAAAAAAGAGGTGTTTGAACTAAAACAAAAGCTACCAACCTTTGCAATAATTACTGGACCTAATATGGCAGGGAAAAGTACTTTTTTGCGTCAAACAGCTTTGATTGTTTTGCTTTCCCAAATTGGCTCTTATGTTCCTGCTGATAAGGCAACTCTGTCTCCAGTTGATAAGATATTTTGCAGAGTTGGGGCATCTGACAATCTTGCAAGAGGTGAATCCACGTTCCTTGTTGAAATGACAGAAACTTCATACATATTGCAAAGTGCAACGAATCAATCTTTAGTGATTATGGACGAAGTGGGGCGAGGCACTTCCACAGAAGATGGAATGGCGATAGCTCAAGCATGTTCTGAATACTTACTCAATAAGATTGGGTCTAAAACTTTGTTTGCAACACATTATAGGGAACTAACAGAATTGGAACACCCCAATTTGCAAAACCTAAAGCTTGACATTATGGAAACAGATGGAAAAATTGTCTTTTTGAAAAAGGTTGTGGAAGGGGTTTCTAAGAGTTCGTATGGGCTTCATGTTGCCTCTCTTGCAGGCTTACCAAAAGAAGTGATTGAAAGAGCTAAAAACCTTCTTCATATACATTCTTCGTTTAATAAAAAGGTATGCACTGAAGAAGAAAAATACGAAGAAAAATACGAAGAAAAATACGAAGAAAAATACGAAGAAAAATACGAAGAAA
>JBQNBK010000069.1:0-9634 GCA_052169975.1 Treponema sp. | reverse complement strand
TTGCGATAAAATCTAAAATTAACCAGTATAACACTCTAGACATATATTGCCTCCTTATAAAATATTTTCATCTATACATAATTCTAGTCACTTATTATTTATTTTTAATATTATAGTTATAGTACATTCAGATACTGTATACTTTTGACTTTGTCTTGTAGCTTTGACTACTCCTTTTAATTATTTTCTAACATATACTTTGTTATAACACTTTTTGCTTCTTTTTCTATTTTTTCAAATTCAACAATTAGTTTTTCTACCGCAAATATGTATCTACAACTTCTCATATAATTACCACACTGTAAACATCTTTTTGCTATAGACTGCAAGGTAAATATTAGAAAATATCTTGATTTCACTTCTCTATTTAATAAGCCATACATCACAATCAGTTTTTCTTTTTCATTTATTTTCGAGTCTAGCACATTCAATTTTTTTAATATATTCTGCTTCAAATCATCCATTAAATAGTCCTTCCAAAAATTTTCTATCTTCTGCTGACATCAAAGTCATATTCTCCACAATACCATTAATAGTTCTTTCAAAAACTTCATACTGTCCACTCAGTTTTTCTAATTCCTCAACCACTTCATCATTTTTATCAGCAAAATCATCAATCATTTTCATAAATTCTTTCTTCATTTTTGCTGTTAATTCTTCAATATGTTCCTCAGAGTTTCGTACACAAATATCCATTTTCTCTACAATATTATTATAATTTAAATTCAACCCATATATTAGCTTTTCAATTTGACTATTAATTTCTAATGGCAATTTATTCATATTTTCCAGTTTTTCTAATATATTTACCAAGCTTTGTAATTCTTCATCTGCACAAGCCTTAATATTATTATCAATTTTCTCAATTACATTATTGGTTTCTTTACTTCTATTCTTACTTTCAGTTTTCAACTCATCAATCTTAGCTGTGATTTTATATATTTCTTCAGTTTCTTTTTGTATCACTTTATTTAAATCCATCAATGCAGATTTATTTTCAGTATTTTGTGTTTCCAATATCTCCTTTATATGAACCAACAAATCCGTTACCGGCATTTTTTCTTTAATATAGTTTACTAAAGTTATTATATTTCCATCTAAATCACAGGTATAATTTGCTATTTTTTCCTGTCTTTCTGATATTGCTTTAATAATATCAAAATTTTGTTTAAACTCATTATTACTCGGAAGTTTTTCATTCAAACTTCTAATATCACTAAAAAGTCTATCTTCTAACTTATTTTTCTCTCTCCAAATCATAAGCAAAGCATACCCCATAAGTGTACATCCTATTATATTACATAACAACGGCATTAAATTAAACCTGAGTAAATCCTTTAATTCACCACCTGAAATAATTAGAAATAATCCCAAAAAAATATAGATAACTATTTTCATTTTAACAACCTCTCAATCTTATCCATTAACTCTACAACATATTGTTTGATTATATTTTTAGCTTCATTTTTAAAATAATATATAATTTTTTCCTTAAATCTAATAATTTCTTGTTCATGTGCTTTTAAAAATAATTCATTTAAATCCATATTTTTATTAAAAATAACTTCATCAAAATCATCAAATTGTTTTAAAAATTCGGATTTCAATATATCTAATAATTTATCTTCATCATTTTCTGTATTCCATATACGCAATCCAGCAACTACTTTAGCATAAAGCATTAAATAATACTTCCTAATCTCATGCTCATTCTTTATCCAGTAATAATCATAAGCAGTCTTAGAATATATTTCCCAAATATTTTCTCTATTTTTTATATTAGATAATTTAATAAATCTATTCAAAATATCTATGTCAATATATGACTTCATATACTCTTCAAAAATTAAATCAAAGAAACTGTCTAATGTTATAAGGTTACCTCTTACCTTAACAATCTCTTGCATTATTGTAAAACCACAATTATCTATATTTTTTATTGTTCTGAACAAAAAACCGGCACTTTCATTTGGACTATAAGAATGAATGCAAATCTCCTTACTTTCATATATTCTTTTTGCATTCAAAAATGCATCATCCTCCGTTGAAACATCACTTTTAAGGCCTTCAATACCATTTCTAAAAATAACAACTAAAAGCTTAACATTTCCTACTAATTTAATAAGCGTATCCACATCTTTAATAATGTCTGAAGTAGCATATGGAAACTCATCAAAAACGATAATTTTATCGTATTTTTTATAATCTTCATATTCTTTTGATAATTCACCATAAGCATTAGGAAAAAACAACTTTGTATTAAGTGGAATTTTCCTTGAATAATATACCATATCTTCTTCACACTTATCAGAACTAATACAAATGTCATTTTCTCCTAATTTCACATCAGAAAAGTAATTCCGGCTATTATATCCAGTTTCAATAATACCACGCAAAAACTGATATCTGGACTTATCGCCTAAAACCATGTAGTACATTACTCTACCCTTTCCAATTTATCTAATAATTCTCTGCACTTCATCAATCTTACTTCCATATCTCCATTAGCTTTTTTCCCCATTTCAAGCAGCTTATTAATCTGTTCTTTTTTTTCTTCAATGTCTCTTACCAAACCTGTAGTTTTACTTGATATAAATAAAACAATATTCTGATTTGCAACATTAAAATACTGCTTTCTTATGTCATGTGAAATTTTTTCAATAGCTTCTGCATAATAAGCTATATAATCTTTCTTATATTTATTAAGTGCTTTCTGCAAGGCTTCCCTTCTAAGTTTTTTTTCTGCCCTTTCCATTTCCTCCACTATATTTTTCTCTTTTATAGCTTCTTCTTTTTCCAATTCCTCTAATTCTTTTGCTCTATCTTTAAGAACTCCAATTTCTTTTTTTCTCCTCATTGTTTCTTTAAGTATTATTTGTTGTTCCTCAGTTATCTCCTTTCGTTTTTTATCACGCAAATACTGTTCTTCTTTATCAATTTCCATCTTAGGTTCTGAATCAAATTGTTTTCCAAGCTTTTCAGTCCAATAAGCTACAGAAAATATATCAAATATGTTTCCTGAATTTCTACTCTCTTTATAAGCTTCAAAAGCTTCCATTCCTCTTTTTGCTGCGTAATCAGCTACTTTTTCCATCTCCTGACTAGCTATTTCATCCTTACATTTTTTTATTCCCAAAAACTTTCCTGCAAAATATAAACCATCTCTAAACTTATCTATGATACTTGCACTCTTTCCTGCTGCATTTGCCGCATCTGTAATTACTTTACCTATTTCCCCCATTTTGTTAAGACTTTCTGTAATTTTAGCTGTTTTAGCTACTGTCTTTATTCCATTAAAAACGGCCTCTCCAGGCAATGCAAGTAATGCTAAATCTGCTGCCACACCAATTCTTTTGAACACCTCAGATGGCTGAATTCCCTTATTTTCAGCTTGTCTTAATGCTATTCCTGTTGGTATTTCCTTCAGTTCTTTATCTAACAAAGCAAGTGTTTCCTTATGGCCATCTTCATCAAATTCTTTTTCTTTAATTCCTTCTTCTGTTTCCTTTTTTTCTTCTAATATTTTTGCTATTTTATTTTTTGCTTCCAAAAGTCTGCTTCTATACATATCTAAAACAGCTGAGTTATCATGCTGTACCTCTAAATAAGATGGCACCGGTAATTCAATTGTGGTATCCGATAAATCTTCTGTTATAGTCGCTAACTCATCCTTCATTATATCATAAAATTTATCTTCAAAAATTCCTTTTATCTTTTCTACTGTTCTAGAAATATGATACTTGTATGTTCCTGCTACCTTATCTGCCCCATCATCATCTACTTCAATCTTTGTTAATGCTTTTTCAAACTCTTCTATTCTTTTATCAATTAAATCTTCTACTTCTCTTTGAGAATCAACTTTAGTTTCTTCTACCCTTTTTTCTATTCTCTTCTCAATATCTGTATATTTATCATCAAGCATGCTAATATCTGCTTTACATTTTTCCATCTCATCTGTCAATTTCTGAGAATTACCGTTGATTAAATCCTGAATATCACTCTCTTCCTTCTTTAACTCTGATATATATTGAGTTTTAAAAGTTGAAAGCTGATTAGAATTTCTTTCATTTATTTCTTCAGAAATTTTTGCTGAAATTACTTTCAACACCTCTCTTACCTTCTCAATATTTCCAAACCATTCGCTTCCATTTTCATTTGATACAGGTATAAATTCTGTATTTATACCTGCAAATGACATAAGATCTGCTTCTTCTTTTTTTAATGATTGGTTTATATCCTCTTCAGTTTCAGAAAATCTGTCACATTTAGTTCTTACAAAGCTTATTCTTATACCACAGGAAACAATCTGTTCTATAAATTGCTTATCTACATTAGAAGGTGAATTTCCTAAAACATATACTATTCTTCCAGACTGCTCAATCGCTTCAACCGCTAAATCCTGATGTTTTTGTATAATAGTATTCACACCTGGAGTATCTACTAAAACAAGACCCGATTCCAATATGCCATTATTAATATATACTTCTATATAAGAAATTTTACTAATGCCTTCAAATTTATCTGTATTTTGAAACACATCCTTTAATACGCTCAAATCCTGTACAGAACTTGTACCATCTTCATATACCAATCTGCACTCTTCCACTTCACCATATTGTATGTATGTCATTACTGCTGTCGTTTCTCTTGTCTGTACTGGCAGTATATCTTTATTTAACAGATTATTTATAAGCTTTGACTTTCCGGCAGAATAATGTCCCCATACTGTAACATAAAACTTCTTATTATCAAATAATTCTTTTAATTTAATAATTTTAACCACATCATTATTTTTTCCTAACCATTCAGCTGTTTCTAAAATATTTTCAAAATTCATATTCATATCCTCCATTTAAAAATTAAAGTTGTTTTTGCTCAATCTCATCGACTTCTATATTTTTAAGAGCTGTTTCCAATCTAACTGCATCACTCATTAAGTTCTCTAGCTTTTCAATTTTACTATCTAATTCTACTAATTTTTTTGCTTTATCCTCCTCAGATGAATGTAAGTCCCTTTCAAATCCTTCCAACTGTTTCATTCTACTATTAAGATCTGCACTAAGTTTTCCCTCTACTGTGCTTAAGATTATTTCAATATAATCACTTTCAGCCTTCCTAAGTTCATTTTTAGCAATACCCATTATAGTTTCGGTAATGTTATCACTATAATTTCTTAGCTTTCTTTTAACTTCTTTTATTTTTCTACTACTTTTCTGCCTTATTTCCTCAGTATTCTTTTCAATATATTCTTTGAGTTCTTGTTTCATACTATGATACTCTTCTTGTTTCCTTGTAATTTTGTTCATCTCATAGTCAGAGTTAGAATCACCTAAGTTTTTAAGCTGATTATTTTTAATGTTTATATAATTATTGTATCTGTTTATCTCCTCATTTCTTGTTTTTATCTCATTTTTACGCTCCGTATCATCTATTATTTCTTTATCTTCTACAACATCCATTCCACCAACCAAAAGAAATTCAAATCCTCCAAAAATTCCTCCTCTAAACTTTTTATTGTTTTCTATAACCACCCTTTTATATATTGGTGGTAATGTTGTTCTATCCTCCAAATTTTCCATCTTTTCTCTCATATTTTTTATCTCATCTTTTAATTCTTGAATCTGCATTTCTTTATTTTTGGCATTATAATATTTTTCTTCTGCACAAGCTATTTCTTTCTCTATATTTTTGAGTTTTGCTTCATAATCTTTAATTTTTGCATCCATGTTTTTTTGTCCAAATTCAAAAATACTTTTTCCTACTTCAAATTTTTCCGAAATAAATATACTTATATTTCTATTTTCTTCAGAAAGTTTAGCTTTAATCTCTTCTACCTGCTTACTATATTCTATATTTATTATATTAATAATCTCTTCTTTTAATTCTTCTTCCTGAGTTTTAATAATAGTTTGTGCATTTTTTATAAATTCATCACCAAACCCCTCTATATCATTAATAAGATCATCTATATTTTCATATTCTTCAGCAACAATACTATCCAGTTTTCTTTTCTGCATTTTATCAATTTTATTTTCCAATTCATTTTTTATATCTTTTGTGGCTTCTCTAATAGTTGTTCCAACATTATTCCTTATTCCTGCTATCTCATCTTCCAATCCATCTATAACCTGTCTTATATCTGCTATACGCCTTTCTATCTCAAATGAATCCTCAGAATTTTCTAATAATTCCTTTTCATCCCTATAGCCTGCTTGTATTTCCTCAGAAAATGACAAAATCTTTTCTACCGGTACTAAAAGTTGTTTCTTTGCTTTCTCTCCATGTGTAAGAAAGGAAAACAATCTATTTTCAAATTCCTTAAGTCTTGAACTCTTTTCCAGCTCTTTCTTTTCATCAGCAGTTCTCTCTCTCTTATGATCATACTCAAGAGATTCCGAATTTCTTGCCACTAAAGCCGGTAAGGCTGCTACCGGCCATATTTCGGGTATACTTTCCTCTTCCGGAAATATTTCCTTATATCTATTTATAAGCGACTCAATTATTTTTTCTGGAGTTTCACCCTCATCTTTCTTAATAAAATCTATTTTATTGAGTACAAAAATAATAGTTTTTACTTTTTTTCTCAATTCATGAAGAAACTCAAAATCTGTTTTACTTCCAGGATGGTCACTGCTAAAAACAAAAATGCTTGCATGGGAATCTCTAATCTGGGCTTCAGTAATTTCCCTGTGTCCATCTGCAGTTCCGTTAAGTCCGGGGCTATCTACTAATGTAACATTATCATTTAAAAAATCAGAATCAAGATATAGGTCTAGATGGTGAACTCTTTTAGCTACATCTTCTCCATCCGTACTGACATATTTTTTTATTACATCAAATGAAGCATTCTCTATTACTTTTTCATTTCCATCATTTAAAAATACTCTGCCTGCCTCTCCATTCTCTGCTTTGTCTGAATGCCTCAAAAAGTTAATTGTGGCAGTAGTTTCATTTGAAAATGATGGCAATATTTTTTTACCCATAAGAGCATTTAAAAGGGTAGACTTTCCAGAGCTAAATTCTCCAACAACTACTACACTAAACTCGCCATTTTCTAAATCTTGATACTGTTTTTCACAATCCTTAGCTTCTTTTTCTTTCCCCACTTCTATGAAATACTCTTTGGCCTGTTCTAAAAGTAACAATACCTTATTTTTTCTTTCTTCATAAATCTCACGATACTCCTCTGCACTTAATCGCTCACATTCTAACATAATAGTCCCTCCAATTCTTCAACTGAGTTTTTAATTATTTTTATTGTTTCTAATGTTCTATCTTCATACCTGAATGTATTTTGGTTAATCATATTTTTTAGCTTTTCAATTCTTTCATTATATGAAATATCAAACATATCTAAGGTCAACTCTTCTATTTTCTCCCTATGCGACTTAACCCCATCACTAAAACCATCTAAAAATATCTCCTCTATACTTTTATATAAATACTTATGAATACTTTCTCTGACCACTTCTTTCAGGTTGTGTAAATATTCATTCTTTGCTTTATTTTTTCTAACTACTAAATCTTCTTTTTTAGCATTGTACAAATCCTCTCTATTACTTATGTCCTTTTTTATAAATTCTTTATCATTTTCTATTTTCTTTACTTCCTCAAACAGCCATTTAGTCGCAGTTTCTATCCCTCTAATTTCATCATTAAGCTTTTCTTCTTGCTTTTTATAAGCCGCTTCGATTTCATTTTTCTTTCTTTTCCAATCATCCTGTTTACTATAATCATCATATGAGGTTACTGTAGTTTCCTTCTTTTTCCCAAGTATAAACTCAACGAATCTCATCACGCCCTCTTGATGTACCAATTTAGTACCTATAATTTCTTTTATTTCTTTTTCCGGCATTACTCCAAGCTTTTCTATTTCATTTTGCCTATTATGCCGGCTTCTTTCTAATAATTCTTTATCCCTAATCCATCCCTTTTCTTTATCTTTAATTTCCTCCCTCTTTGTATAAAGTTCCTGTTCCTTCCTTTCATAATTTTGCTTTTCTCTTTCAATTTCAGCCTCTAGCTTGGATAAATTCTGCTCTTCAGTTATAAATACCGGTTTTATTCTTTCTATTTTTACATCAAGTGGTCGAATTTTCAAAACATTCTCAGGTTCTTCATTCGTATAATTATGGATTTTCAAAGTAGCACTACTAAGTAAATTGTCAAAACAAATATTAATATTATTATTAATATTATGTTTAAGACTATCTATTTTATGATATAATTTATTTGATAAATCTTTTTCTATATATTTCTCCAGTTCGTCTATTTCTCCAATGCTATCGCAATCATCTTGAAATTCTTTTTCAATTTCCTCAATCTTTTTCCTTATTTCTTTTCTAACTTTTCGGTCAATTTCAATACTTTCACCACTTATATAGTTACTAAGTTTTTTCTCATATTCAGATCTGTTATCAGTCAATAGTTTGATTAATTTCTCATAATTCTTTTTATTAATCCCTTCTGTTGACCTCTCCCATTCTTCTTTTTCACTATCACTTTTAAACGTAATAAGCCCCTCAAATTGTCTCAAAAAATTAATTGCAACAAAAATTGTGTCTTTAATATATACATTATCCTTTACATTTTTTTCAATCAGCTCATTCATAGCCTCAAAAACCTGCTCAAATTTTGATTTTTTATATATTTTTTCTCTTAATTCCTTGGTCATATTTCCTCTGTCATATAGCGAAGGAACTTTTGAAATCAGAGCATCCCTAGCAGAAACTGCGATTATTTTATAATTAAGATTTGGATTATTTCTTTTTATTTTTTCTTCAATAATTTTTTTCTGTTCTTCAATTTTACTCTCAGGTGTTTCTCCTTCCAGTTCATTTAATGTATCAATGAAGTTTTGCACAAAAATTATATTATTTTGATACTTACAAATATGTTCAATAAAATTTATATCACTATTTGCCAGTCCTCTTAGGTTCAACAGATACACACACGCATGTGCATTTTTTATTTGTTCAATTGTCCTATCTTTGTGTTTATCCGCCATTCCATTCAAGCCGGGGGTATCTACAAGGCATATTTTTGCATCATTTTCTAAAATTTTTTTCCTAATTACAACTTTCTCAATATCTTGCACAACATTATACTTTTTACTTGTAGTAGTTGTAAATTCCGATATTCTCTCTAACGAAATACCTTTTATAGGTTTACCATTAAACAAATATACATCAAATAATATCTCATCTCCTACAGAAATATCATTATATATTTCTGTTATTGTTGCAGTAGTTTCCTCGACACCATGTTTTAATATGTCATTTTCAAGAATAGCATTTAAAAATGTAGATTTTCCGGAGCTAAATTCACCTACAATAGCTAAACGAAATGTATTATTTTTAAGTCTTTCTATAATTGTATATAAATCATCTTTAAATATTCCTGTCTGTGCAACTAAACTACTATCTTTAATTTTTTCTAAACTTTCAACTGCTTTTTTTAACCTATTGTCATAATTTATTTTTAACTTATTTTTTTTAATTGACATTTATTTTTCTCCAAAACACTCTACAATAATTGCATTCTTAACTCTTCACTCTTACCCTAACCTCATCAAATTCCAGTTCCAATCCTGACAAATCTTCAATCTCTTTTGATATCTTCCTTATATATTTTG
>JBQNBK010000068.1:0-9784 GCA_052169975.1 Treponema sp. | reverse complement strand
AACTCATGATTTTATCATTGAACCATATACTCATATCTTGAGTCTTTTTAGCTTGCATTATTTTCTATTATTGCCTTTCCACCCCTATTTTGTCTACTTTTCAACTATTTTAACATTATTTTCACTATTATATCTAATATGGCATATTTCTTGCTATTCATATTTATAAGGAGTATTTATGCCTACCATACACATTAAAAACAAATTAAATTCTTTGTTGCAAGATTATCTTTCTAATCATCATAAAAGTAAAGCCACCGATGGGCTTTTCATCCTTATTTATTTTCACCCCTCTGCCTTCGGCATCTCGTTGAAAGATGAACTATTGCATGACTTTCTCTCTACACTTTACCCCAATGTCTTACACAATATTTTTTCCAAATATAATAAATCCAAATCTAGCTTTTTCACCTTTGTTTGCACTTGCTTAAAATATCAAGCTAAATGTTTTTTAAGAAAAATATACCTTAAAAATGCTATCGATGAAACTATTGTCAATCAGCTCATCAATACATTAAACAACAAACTCATCGAAGATAATAACCTTGCTTCTTCAGAAAATACTTTGGATTTATACACATCAGAACAAGAATATCAAGACAAAGATATGCAGAAAATGCTTTGTGCTTGGCTTTTAGAAACTAAACTTTACGGCATTAAGAAAAATTATAGAAAAGCTATTTTTATTTTAGCTTGCAAGATTGCTTATCTTCTTGATGAAGATATGATTAGCACTATTGCTAATTACATACAGATACCTCAACATTTATTGCGTTATTATATTAGTAAGTTAAACCTTGAATATGCTATGACTAGCAATGCAAGAAAGGTCTTTGAAGTTAGATGTCAAAGAGATAAATATTTTGTTAGGAAGTCCAGTGCGGAAGCCTTATTAAATAATGGTAATTTAAGTGAAAGTAGTAAAAACTCTTTGCAATGCAGTAAAGAGTATAGCCTTGAACAATACAAAAGAGCTTGCATTAAGCTTGAGGGGCATTTACAAACGCTTAGTAATAGGACTATTGCTAAGGTTACTGGGATTTCTCGGTCTACAATTGATAGGACTCTTAATAGCATTTCTGACATATTAAAGCACAAACCTGCTTTTGAAAGTTGAGGTTTTAGTTGAGATTTTAGCTTGAATGTTCCTGCTGATATTGGCTTTTATTATAAGCTAATGTCTAAAAGCCATTTTGAATGATATCGTTATGCAAAACACCATAGCTTCCATATGAAAAACGGTCGTTTTTGCATAGCATTAACGTACGTTCTCGCTATGCGAAAACGTACGTTAACGAGGCCAGATATATTATACTTTTACCCAGTACATTAGCTAATGTACTGCCATAACATTAACTAATGTACAATCGTAACACTAGTTAATGTACAACTATAACATGAACTAATGTACCAAAATTGCATGCTTAAAGTGTGGTTTGTGGGTAAGTTATTTTGTAAAGATGAATAAAGAGGAAATCGCATTGATATAGATGAAAAATTAGAATGAAAATATGCACTCATTTGCTATAATTATACAGGATTTTCGCATTCTAAACTATAAAAATTAGCTTGAGAGTTAAGAAAATGTTTTATATTAGCTAAGCTAACAATAGCATAGGGATTTTAGTATTATAAATATTCTTAAAAGGTGTAAAATTTGTTAAGAAACACATCTTATTTGATATATTGATAACCTTAGCTTGCATGGAGGTTATGTAATCACAAAAGTATATATCTAGCTCTATACTTTTATAAACCTAACTAAACAAAGCTCTAAAAATATTTCAAACTAGAAAATTGCATACCTAGTAGGTATAAGATTTTGTGTCTTACTTGCAAAAATTGATGCTAAGTAATTTGAAAAAGTATTCATAGATTATGCATATCAAGCGTTTTGAAATAATATTCCAAAATGGATTACTAGCAATTGATGTAAAAACTATCAAATTTAATTTCATACAATTCTTAATATGATGTACATGAACAAATTCAGTACCAATACCACAATATTTTTCTTACAATAATATTTCACAGATAAAACATCTATATCCATAGAGAGTTCAATCAATTTTCTAACCTCTATATCACAATAATATACACAATTTACATATACTTTTAGTTTTTACTTCTGTACATTCAGTTTAAGATTCTAGATTATCACTAATCATTTCAGTATATTGTTCATATATCAACCTAATTCCATTTAAATTTTTATTACATCTAATTTTATTATAGTCAATATGATTTTTAACCAATTTTAAGGCTTTTTTTAGCTCTAATACTCCTTCTTCTTGATATATTTTATCTAAAAATATTTTGTTGCATATCTATCCATTGTACGTTTATATTGTTTACCGTCTTTTCTCATGCACTTGTAATTATTTATACAATCTCTCGCTAAAGCTTTATTCATAAAATATTCTGTTGCTAATATATTAACAGCATCATTTATTTTAATTTTCCTTAAAAAAACATCTTTTGCATATTTATAAGAATAATAAATCATTTCATTTGTAATCGAAGACATATTTTAGAAACCTAGTTTATTTATGCATAAGTAGTATACAAATTCTTTATATTTCTTAGGATATCTAAATTCTCATAACAATTATAGGATAGCCCAAATAAAATATTAAAGAAGAAGTGTATTATTTATTCTTCAATATCTCCGCCTGAGCAGTTGCAAGACGAGCTATTGGCACTCTATAAGGGGATGCTGAAACATAGTTCATTCCAAGTGAACAGAAAAACTTTACAGACTTTAAGTCACCACCATGTTCTCCACAAACGCCAACCTTTAAGTTATTATTTGAACTTCTGCCCTTTTCTATACCCATTTTAATTAAAGAGCCAACACCTTCTTGATCTATAGATTGGAAAGGGTCACTTTCAAAAATACCAGCTTTGTTTTCATCAACATATGTGTCTAAGAATTTACCAGCATCATCACGACTAATACCTAAAGTCATCTGAGTTAAGTCATTGGTTCCAAAAGAAAAGAACTGTGCCTCATGTGCAATCTTATCTGCAAAAATACAAGCACGGGGAGTTTCAACCATAGTACCAACCATGTAATCAAGTTTTCCGCCTTCTGCTTTGCTTTCTATAATGGAGTTTGCGACATCTCTCACTTGTTTTTCCAAAAGTGCAAATTCTTTACTGTCAATCACTAAAGGAATCATAATCTCAGGAAAAACCTTGACACCTTTTTTTTGAACAGTGCAAGCAGCTTGTATTATAGCAGTAACTTGCATGATTAAAATTTCAGGATATGTAATAGAAAGTCTACAACCTCTATGTCCTAGCATAGGGTTTGCTTCATGTAATTGCTCTACTCTATCTTTTACTGTACTAAAACCTACATTAAGCTCTTCTGCAAGCTTTTGTTGCTCTTCCTTATCTTTAGGTAAAAACTCATGTAAAGGTGGATCAATCAATCTAATAGTTACAGGATATCCATCCATTGCTTTGAAGATGCCTTCAAAGTCTTTTGTTTGATATGGAAGTAGTTTTTTTAGAGCTTTTTCTCTATCTAGCTGATTAGTGGCTAGAATCATCTCTCTAATTGCCAATTGCCTTTTTGCATCATTTTTACCAGTTTTTGGGTCTGTAAAAAACATATGCTCTGTTCGACAAAGACCTATACCTTCAGCACCTAAAGATCTAGCAATCTTAGCATCTTCTGGGGTATCAGCATTCGTTCTTACCTTGATCTTTCGAGTTTCATCAACCCATTTCATCAATTGCTCATATGCTTTAGATGGCTTTGGACTAAGTAAATCAAGTTCACCTTTATAAACATGACCTTTAGAACCATCAAGAGTGATAAACTCTCCTTCTTTTATTGTTACTCCATTGCTAGATATTTCTCTTTTTTCTTCATCAATATGTAAAGCATCACAGCCTACAATGCAACATTTTCCCCATCCTCTTGCCACAACTGCAGCATGACTAGTTTTTCCTCCTGTTGCTGTCAAAATGCCTTCAGCTACATGCATTCCGCCAACATCTTCAGGGCTAGTTTCATGCCTAACTAGAATAACTTTTTTTCCTTCTTTTTCATATTCTTCTGCCTTCTCTGCTGAAAGGCTTATAATACCTACACTAGCTCCAGGTACTGACGGAATTCCAGAAACAAAAGGCTTTAAGTCTCCTAATTTAGAATAATCAAGACTATGATAAAAAACACCTTCAATATCAGTAGCTTTAATCCTAGAAATAGCTTCTTCTTTTGTTATCAAGTTTTCTCCAACCATATCCACAGCCATTTGAAAACTAGCTGATGGTAATCGTTTACCACTTCTACACTGCAAAATATAAAGCTTTCCCTCTTCTACAGTAAATTCCATATCTTGCATATCTTTATAATGTTTCTCAAGAATAGTTCTCATATCACAAAGCTTTTTATAAGATTTTGTATCTTCTTTTGCAAACTCATCTAACTTCATTGGAGTCCTAACCCCTGCTACAACATCCTCACCTTGTGCATTAAAAAGATATTCGCCATAAAACTCATTTTTACCTGTATTTGGATCTCGTGTAAAACACACCCCCGTACCAGATGTTCGCCCTTTGTTACCAAAAACCATCTGCATAACGTTAACAGCTGTTCCTTGAAGACCGACAATATTTTCAACTTTTCTATACTTAACAGCCTTATCACTCATCCAAGAATTAAATACTGCACTAATTGCTCCCCAAAGTTGATCTATAGGAGATTGTGGAAATTCTTCTTTAATTTCTTTTTTATACAATAATTTATATTCATTAATTAACTCTGAAAGCTCTTCTTCGTCCACATCAGTGTCAGAAATATCAGAAATCTTTATATCATTTGAAAGTCCAAGTCTCTTCCTAGTTTTTTTATCTTTAATTCTATCAAAAATCTCATCAAATTTTTTACGTTCTATATCTTTAGCTGTGCTTCCATACATCATAATAAAACGTCTATAAGCATCCAAGGCAAAACGTTTATTATTAGTTTTCTTTGCTAAGCCTTCCACAGACTCATCATTAAGCCCTAAATTTAATATCGTTTCCATCATACCTGGCATAGAAATGGCAGCACCAGAACGCACAGAAACCAAAAGAGGGTCTTTACTATCTCCCAATTTCTTGCCTGTAGTCTCTTCCAATAATTGGAGTGCTTTTTCTACTTCTTCTTTGACCAAGATAGAATATCCTCTGTCATGATTATAATAATCTTCACATACGGAGGTAGAAATAGTAAAACCTGCAGGAACAGGCAATCCTATTTTTGTCATCTCTGCAAGACCTGCACCTTTTCCACCCAACACTGTTCTCATTGTTGCATCGCCATCTGCTTTACCATTACCGAAAGAATATATAAATTTTTCTTTCATTAATAACCCCCGAGAAAATCATAAAAGTGAAGCTTTAGCTTCTAAACTATACTAACACTCTAATATATAAAGGTCAACTATTTTATACCCCTACACAACTATATTTATAATTTTATCAGGAACTACAATTATTTTTTTTACATTTTCCTTATTTATTGAAAGCCTTTTTATACATTCATTTTCAAAAGCTAACTTAATAATCTCATCTTTTTCTGTACCAGATGCAACACTCAAGCTTCCTTTAACCTTTCCATTAATAGAAATCATAACTGTTTTATTTTCATCTTGACAATACTCTTCTATAAATATAGGCCATGCAGTATTACACAATAAAGCCTTCTCCCCCAATCTTTCCCACATTTCTTCTGTTATATGAGGAGCATAAGGGCAAAGAAGCTTTAAAAAAGTTTTAATTGCATAACATGGAATTTCTTTTAACTTACTAAATTCATTAACAAAAATCATCATCTGGCTAATTGCAGTATTAAAGTTAAGACTCTGAGTATCTAAAGTAACTTTTTTAATTGTCTTATG
This sequence comes from Treponema sp., assembly GCA_052169975.1. Lineage (GTDB taxonomy): Bacteria > Spirochaetota > Spirochaetia > Treponematales > Treponemataceae > Treponema_B. The sequence continues at coordinate 3,887 of JBQNBK010000068.1, read as the reverse complement.
TAATAAATAAGTAATTTTTTTATTTATCTCGTTGCTTATGTCATTTTCTTTAAGTTCTTTTATCGGCTTATCCAATAAATTCCATACTTTTTCTAAAAATCTATATAAACCTAAAATTCCTTTTATGTTCCACGGCTTTGACATTTCTAATGGACCTAAGAACATTTCATACATTCTAAATGTATCAGCCCCATACTCACCTATAATATCATCAGGATTGACAACATTTTTTAAACTCTTTGACATCTTTGCAATAACTTGAGTTAGCTCTTCTTCAGAAGCTTTATCAAAAAATTTGCCATCACTCTCTTTTACTTCATCAGTAGGTACTAAACTCTTATTTTTTCTCATGTATGCAAAAGATGTTATCAAACCTTGATTAACTAGTTTTTTAAAAGGTTCCCTATCTTTTACCAATCCTAAATCATAAAAAACACGATGCCAAAATCTAGCATAAAGAAGATGCAAAACTGCATGTTCTGCCCCTCCTACATAAAGATTAACGGGCATCCAATAATCAGTTTTTTCTTTATTTGCAAAACACTCATAATTATGAGGATCAGTATACCTAAGATAATACCAACAAGAACCTGCCCATTGTGGCATTGTGTTAGTTTCACGCTTTGCCTTTCCACCACATTTAGGACACATTGTATTCACCCATTCTTCAATAACACTTAGAGGCCCATCTCCTGTGTTAGAAGGCTTATAGGCATCAACATTTGGCAACGTTAAAGGTAAATCTTCAAGTTTTAATGGGACACATCCACATTTTGGACAATGAATTATAGGAATAGGCTCTCCCCAATAGCGTTGTCTACTAAAAATCCAATCTCGCATTTTGTAATAAACAGTTTGCTTTCCACATCCCATTTCTTCTATCTTTTTAGCAATAAAAACTTTTGCTTCTTTCGTGCAAAGACCACTTGCATCTTCTGAATTAATAGATTTACCTTCTTCTGTAAAACAGTCATCTTTTAAAGATGAATTATCTTCATCATTTTTTATCACAACTCTTTTTTTAGGTAGTGAAAATTTAGATGCAAATGCCCAATCTCTCTCATCATGAAAAGGGACTGCCATAACAGCTCCAGTGCCATAAGAAGATAATACATAATCCGAAATCCATATAGGCAATAGTTGTTTTGTTAGTGGATGAATGGCATAAGAACCTGTAAAAACCCCTGTTTTATCTTTTGCAAGGTCTGTCCGCTCAAGATCACTCTTGTTTTTTGCTAATTTTACATATTCTTCAATTTTTTCTTTTTCTTCGGTAGAAACTATAGAATCAAGTAATGGATGTTCTGGGCTTAGTACTATATATGTAACGCCATAAATAGTATCAACACGGGTTGTAAATATTTTAATCTTTTCATCAATACAACTTCCATCATAAAGTTTAACACCAAATTCCACCTCACAACCAACACTTCGTCCAATCCAGTTTCGTTGCATCTCTTTTATAGAAGTAGGCCAATCTAGTTCATCTAAATCTTCCAATAATTTATCTGCATATTCTGTAATTTTTAAAAACCATTGCCTAATATTTTTTCTTTCAATATTAGATGAACAACGCTCACATTTTCCATCTTTCACTTCTTCATTTGCTAATCCTGTCATGCAAGAAGGACACCAATTAATTGCAGCCTCTTTTTCATAGGCTAAACCTTTTTCATACAATTTCAAAAATAAATACTGTGTCCATTTATAATAAGAAGGTTCACATGTAGAAATTTTTCTACTCCAATCATAAGAAAAACCTAAACTTTCAATTTGTCTTTCAAAATTCTTAATATTTTTTTCTGTTGTAATTAAAGGATGAGTACCTGTTTTTATTGCATAATTTTCTGCAGGAAGTCCAAAAGAATCAAATCCAATAGGATGTAAAACATTATAACCAGACATCCTTAAAAACCTAGAATAAATATCTGTTGCAGTATACCCTTCAGGATGCCCTACATGAAGACCTTCTCCTGAAGGGTATGGAAACATATCCAATACATAACACCTCTTTTCTTTTGGATAATTTTCATCTTCTAGACATTTAAATGTTTGATTTTCTTTCCAAATTTTCTGCCATTTTGCTTCTATTTCCTTAAATGAGTATTTTCCCATAATGTATTTATTTTTCTCCTACTCTTTTAATGTAGCTTCTATAAAAGATTTAAAAAGTGGATGTGGCTTATTAGGACGAGATGCAAATTCAGGATGGAATTGAGCTGCTACAAACCACTTGTGATTTTTAAGTTCAATTATTTCTATTAAGTCTTGTTCTTCATTAATACCAGAAAAAACTAAAGAAGAGCCTTCAAATCTTTTTCTATACTCATTATTAAATTCATAACGATGTCTATGTCTTTCTTTTATTTCTTTCTGACAATAGATTTTTTCCACTAAGCTATCTTTTTTTAAAGAACAAGGATAAAGCCCTAATCTCAAAGTTCCACCAATTATTTTTTTATTTTTCCCTTCTATAAGTGTAATGACAGGTTCTTTTGTATCAAGTTCAAATTCAGTAGAAGAAGCCTCTTTTATTCCTAAAACATCTCTTGCATACTCAATTAAAGCTATTTGCATGCCCAAACAAATACCCAAATATGGAATATTATTCTCACGTGCATATTTACAAGCTAAAAACATTCCTTCAATACCACTTTTCCCAAAACCGCCTGGAACTAAAATGCCTTGAACATCTTTTAATGCCATTTTAGCATCTTCTTCATTTTTTAAATGTTTTGAATCCACCCAAAGTATATCTACCCCTATTTTATGAGCAATACCTGCTGAAGTCAAAGCTTCTATAACACTTAAATATGCATCTTGAAGTTCCACATATTTTCCAACAATAGCAATTGAAACTCGCTTTAATGGATTATGATATAATTTTGCTATTTCCTTCCATTTATCAAGATCTGGTTTCTTATCTTCTATATTAAAGCTTTTGCAAATTACAGAGCCCAACCCTGCCTCTTCTAACTTTAATGGCACATCATATATAGAAGGAGCTGTCACATTTTCTATAATGGCTTCTTCTTTTACATTTGAAAAAAGACTCAATTTTGCCTTAACAGTTTCACTCATCTTTCTTTCTGAACGACACACTAAAGCATCAGGCTGTATACCAAAACTCAAAAGTTCTTTAACACTGTGTTGCATAGGCTTTGTTTTCACTTCACCAGAAGCTTTTAAGTATGGAAGAAGTCCTAAGTGTATAAACATACAATTTTCTTTTCCAACTGTATAACGCATTTGCCTAATTGCTTCTATAAATGGTAGAGCCTCTATATCTCCTACAGTTCCACCAATCTCACTTATAATAAAGTCTGGAGCCTCTTCTTTTTCTGCTTTCATAATGTGCTGTTGAATCTCATCTGTAACATGAGGAACTACCTGCACTGTACCACCATTATATTTTCCTGCTCTTTCTTTTTCAAAAATACTTAAAAAGATTTTTCCAGCTGAAGTGCTATTAAATTTATGAAGAGCCACATCTGTAAAACGTTCATAATGGCCCAAGTCTAAATCGGTCTCCCCACCATCTTCTGTAACAAACACTTCACCATGTTGGTATGGATCCATTGTACCAGGATCAACATTTAGATATGGATCAAATTTTTGATTAACTACTGAATAACCTCTACTTTTTAGCAAAAGCCCAATGGATGCAGCTGTAATTCCTTTACCAAGAGATGAGACTACTCCACCTGTTATAAAAATATATTTAGAATGCATGTAAAAGTCCTTATAAGAAGCAAAATTATAATGCGAGATTATTGTAATAGTAGAAAAGAAATAATTCAATATAGAAAAAGTATTTATTATCTTTTTAATTAAATAGTTTGAATTTTTAACCAAATTCTCAAAATATGAAGCATATTATTGCAACA
>JBQNBK010000067.1:0-9803 GCA_052169975.1 Treponema sp. | reverse complement strand
CGCTAAAATAGGGGATATTTCTATTGAGCTTTAATACTGAAAGTTTAATCCTCTTGACAATTTAGTGTGATTTTAAGATGATTATTTAGTAAAATATTACGAATATTAGAGGTGTGTATGATTGCTATAAAACCAGTTTCAGATTTACGTAATTATAATGAAGTTTTGCAGGATGTTGCTGATGAATCGCCAGTATTTCTTACTAAAAATGGTAGAGGGTGTTATGCGGTGATTTCCATAAGAGATTACGAAAAATTGACGGCAACACAAACTCTTTTTTCTGAATTGAAGAAAGGTGAAGAATCTGCTTTGCAAAATGGATGGCTAGATACTGCTGAAGTCAGAAAAATGGCAGGATTTTGATATTTGAGATAAAGATTGCTCCTAAAGCGGTAGCAGATTTACTCGAAATCAAAGGTTATATAGAGAATGAACTTGAAAATCCCATTGCTGCACATAATACCATTTCAAAAATTATAGAAACCTATGAAAATTTGGCAATTTTTCCAAATATAGGGATTTCTGTGGAAAAATATGTTTCATTTCCTGCGGATTATAAGTTCGTGATTGCAAATAATTATTCAATATTTTATAGAATTGAAGACAAAGTTATAAGAATTGTAAGGATTTTGTATTCAAGAAGAGATTTTGTTCGTATTTTGTTTGAAGAAAATCGCAAATAGCATCTAACACTCGTTTCAACACTGATAAACGGGACTACATCCGTTTGCAGGTTAAGCGAATGTTAGGTTGACCTGCCTGAAGGCAGGTAGGTGCTTAACTGGAATGATACAATAAAATCCACTGCGATTAGCTAACTATATTGCTATATTCTTGAATTATCAAAGACATGAATGTTGAACGAGGCCAGCCCACTTTTATATATTTGAAATTGTTGACGAAATCAAAAATAATATAGTATATTTCAACTATAAAGTTTAAAGTTGAAAAACTTCTTGCAGTTGAATCTGAAATAGCTACTTTGAAACATCCTCAAAAAGATTTGCTTAAAGCTGAATACGAAAAGATTGAACAACAAGGTATTGAGTTTGTAAAAGTAAAACCACTGCAAAAAAAGATTTATGAAATTAAATCAAATGATCTTAGGTCTTTATTTAAGTACAAAAAAGGAAAAATTATTATAATTGGAGTTGTTTTTGTAAAGAAGACGCAAAAAACTCCAAAAGATATAATAAAACTTGCAGAAAATCGTTTGAAGGAGGTCTGATTATGAAATATGTATATATAAAAGATTCAGAAGGTTATGTTTTTAAGAAACTGGAAGCAGAAGTTACTTCTGATGAAAAAATAATTTCCAAAGAAGAATATATGAAAACATCTGGACTTCGAGCTTATGAGAAAGAATTTGGACATGGTGGTGCAAGGGAAAATGCTGGAAGAAAACATAAATTTGGCTCTCCATTAAAATTTCAAATCCGCGTAACACAGGAAGAAAAAGATTTCATTGCTTACGCAAGAGAACATCATATAAACTATGCTATACTGATGAAATAAATAAAAGTGGAATATAAAAAGCCATCGCGGTTAGCTAATTACATTGCTTTATGCTTTGAGTTTTCCAAAAGATAAATATTTTAAGTCTAAGTAAGTGTTATTGTGCTTTTGATGACGATTTTAGACTTACCATCCTTTTTTCTAAGCTAGAAGACCTGATTATCATAAGTTGACATTAAAGTTATATATAGATATCATATAGGCTATATCGTCTATAATTATTTAAGGGAAAAATTTCATTATGAATTATAAAAAGGTTTCAACTTCTATTGGTGGAGTCATCATTTTAATTTTGTCTATCATTTCGTTTATCTTTTTGCCAACTATGATTCAAAGCGGTAGTAGGGCTACTACTTTGGGTAAATGGGGTGGCATTTCTATTCAAAACACAGAGAATTCTCAATTTACAAATCAATATAGAAACTTAGCAGGATATGCAGAAAGCCAAAACTTAATTCCATCTGATGAGTTTTCTCGTAATTCTTTTTATCATAGCCTTGCAAAGGTAGCTTTTGATTCTAGCATAATTGATGTTGCAATGACTGATGAGCTTGAAAAAGCAGGCTATGTTCCAAGCGACTTTTTAGTGAATAAGGAATTGGTTAGGTATTATTTAGATGAAAACGAAATGTATTCTGAAACTAAATTCCAAAGCACTCCAGCTAATACTAAGCTTTCATATAAAAGAGCTGTTGAACACTCAATGATGACTCGTCGTTATGTTGAAGATATTTTTGGCGATGGCAAGAAAGGTGGCATGAAGATGAGTTCAGCCGAAACTGCCTTTATTGAAGACATGGCAAAGAAAGTTATAGATTTTAATTACGTTAGTTTTGGCTTTGATTCATACCCAAAAGAAAAGATTAAAGAATATGGAATGCAAAAAGCAGAATTATATAAAACTTACGACTTTTCTCTTTTGTCATACGAAACTGAAGAAGAGGCAAAAAATGTTTTAACTTCATTAAAAGATGGTTCCAAAACCTTTGAAGATGCCTTAAAAGAAATTGAAAACAAAAAACTTACAAATGACGATGGTAAATTAGAAAAATCTAGTAAAGAAGATATTGCAGATCTTTTTCCTGACAATGCTGATTTAGACAAAGTAATTGCATTAAAATCAGGAGAACTTTCTGATGTTTTGCAGACTTCAGGTATGGATTATGTGATTATAAGATGCGATGGAGATGTAAAAGAAGCTGATTTTGATTCTAGCGAAGTGCAAGATAAAGTCTTTGCTAAGATGAAAAGCGAAGACAGGGGCAAGATTGAAGAATATCTTTTGGAAACAGGAAAAGAATTTGCAGCTATGGCAAGCTCAGCAGGCTTTAATAAAGCTTTGAATTATTATAGTAAAGAAGCTACTTTAAGCCAGCCTTTTTCTTTGAATTATGGTAGTTTAAGCTATTTTCCATCAATTTCAACTGATAAGGATTCTGTACTATCTCCTGCTTCCAAAAACGAAGATTTTTATAAAAATGTTTTTTCATTAAAAGACGGAGAGGTTTCATCTCCTCATCTTATAGCTTCTAATGTTGTGGTGTTGTCTCAAAATAGTGAAAAAGATAGTGATGAATACACAAAAGATAATGGTAAAACATACAAAAACCAATGTGAAAATTACATGCCATACTATAATTTAGTGATGTTGCTTCAGGCTAGGGGAATGAACTTTTACACCGTGCCATTAGCACAAAAAACATTTATCGATTTTATATTAAAAAATCCAAAATTAGTTGATAATCACACAAGGCTTTTTGATAGGGATGGCCAGTAGTTTTAGGCTTTGGTGGACGTTTCTATAGATGTTCCCATCCTTTGTGAAACCGAAGGAGGGGAGCACACTGTTCAATACATGGGGCGGTTTTTATATTCAAAAAGAAGCCCCAGTTCTAGTATTGAATCTTTAATTTCTTCTATTCTCTCTTTTGAAAATACCTTATTTGTTTTTGCTTCCCCTGTTTTGGGTTATGGACTATCTTCTTTAATTTCAAAACTACTTCCATCTTCATTTTTGCTTATAGTTGAATGTGATGTGGCTTTAGCAAAGCTTTTTGAAAAAACTGAGCACAAATGGCAAGCCCAAAATGTTCAATATTTGCATTCTTCTAATATGCTAGAGATTATGCAAAAGGTTGATGCACTTACTTCTTTTAACTTTAAGAAATGTGTTTTAGTTAGGGCTAGTGGTGGCTATGCCTTGTATCAAGATTTTTATAATAAGCTATTTCAAAATATGGAAGCTGAAGTTTCAAACTTTTGGAAAAATAAAATAACACTTATTGCAATGGGTCGCCTTTATGCAAAAAATATCTTTAAGAATGCAATAAATGTCGCACTTGATGAAAAAAGAAGAGTGCATGCCTTAAAAAAAAGCTATGTTAATAAGCCCGTGTTAGTGCTTGGGGCAGGGCCTTCATTGGATGAAAACTATGAGTTTATCTTAAAAAATCGTGATAGCTTGTTTTTGCTAGCAGTTGATGTGACTCTTCCAGCTTTAAGTTCACTTTCCATTACCCCTGATGCGGTTTTGTTGCTTGAAGGGCAGTATTGGGTGGAAGCTTCTTTTTTGGCTTCTAGTAATAGAAGCATCCCCCTATTCACTGACATAACCAGCAATCCCCATGTGTTTAATATAATGCAGGGAAACATTTTTTTGTATGGTAGTAAGTATGCTAAAATGCAATTTCTAAAAGATATTCAAGAGGTCTTTTCCAGCATCCCATTTTTTGACTCTGTAGGTTCTGTAGGTCTTCTTGCAATTCAAATAGCTTTATTTATTGCAAAAGAAGGTATGCCCATTTTTCATATGGGGCTTGATTTTTCTTATGGTAAGGGCTTTTCTCATAGCAAAGGATCATCAAATTGGCATAATTTAATGGTTAATAATAATAGATTAAAAAGCCTATACCCAAGCGAAATTGCCTTTCCTAATGGTGTGATAAAAGTGGATGGGAAGGGTGGAAAAAAGCTTTTTTCAACACCTATTTTGCAAGCCTATGCTAGTATCTATAAAAGACTATTTAGCCATCTTCCTAATATCTTTGACCTTTCTAGTGATGGAGTAGTTTTGCGAGAAGTTATAAGTAAAGAAGTGGCTGAAAAGTATATTGAAGCTTGTTTTAAGAATGAAAATAGTAGTATAAACTTTCAAAAGCATGAAATAGATGCAAAACCAATAAAAAGCTACTTAAAAAAAGAAAAACAAAAGCTTGAAACACTAAAAAACATGCTGATAGGTGTGGAGGCTTTTGATGAAAACCAATTTCTTTCTATATTAAAGACATGCGACTATCTTTATTCACATTTTCCTGATAGCTCATTAAACACAACAGATATTTCTTTTTTAAAGCGTATTAGAATAGAAATAGAAGCTTTTTATAAGATTACAAATTGTTTAGAATAATTTTTTTGCCAATGTAAACTAATCTTATAGTATTTAAATAAATAGATTTTTTAACCGTGAAGGCTATTATGACCCAATATTACGGGACTAATTCTTAAAAGAAAGCTTTAAAATAAAAACACTATTAAAATAGTCAGAATAAAGCTAGATATTCTAAAACAAAACTATCCATTAAAGATGGATTTAATCCATTCACTTACCACAAATTCTATTGGTTTTTCAGTTAATCTTTTGTTAGTATTTGGAAAATGCTTTTTGATAAGTTTTGAAAACTCATTAGGGGGCGAGGCTATAACCAATTCTGGAACATCATCAAAAATTGGTTTTATAAATTGTAGGCAAAGTGAATGTAAAAAATATGCAGGATAATCTTTGTGCTTACTTCCATACATACCATCACAAAACAAAGGGCTTGCAAAATATTGTGAGGCACGCCTAATTTGATGCTTTTTGCCTGTAATGAGCTTATAAAACGAAAGAGATAGATTTTCTTTTTTTGAATATTCTAATAAAAGAGAGTGAGTAATTTCAAGCTTATTATTCATTTGCATTTTCCAAATGCCTTCTTTGATTTTGCCTTCATTTACCCCAATGTAATATCGCTCTATTTCGCCATTCATCAAAGCATCTGAAAAACTAGTAGCACCTTTTAGACTTTGAGAAAAAGTTAAAACTCCTGTTGTGTTTTTATCAAGCCGATGCAACGCACCAATAGAAAAAGAAAGGCTTTTATCTTTGGTAAAATATTGTTTAACTTTTTCATCAACACTGTTTTTTCCATGTGTTACAACACCTATTTCTTTATTAATAAATAAAAGATGGTGTGTTCTTAAAATAACATTAAGGTTGTGTTTTTGAAAACTATGGGCCCTTTCTTCTTTTTTAAGTGATTCAAGGCTTTCATCAATATATAAAACGTCACCTAAAGAAGTCTTCTTTTCAGCCTTTGTTTTTTTCCCGTTTAATTTAATTAAGCCTTTTCTAATAGAAGAATAAACCAAAGGAAGAGGAGCATTAACCAAAAACTTTCGCACAAGACGGTCAATTCTTCTTCCGCTATCGTTTTCTTCTATTGTATATTCACTCATTAAAAAGCTTAAAAATTACTTTAACACACTAAGAGGGTCAATTAACTTTCCATTTTTATATATTGAAAGATGAACATGAGGCCCTGTAGACATTCCTGTGTTTCCAACTAAAGCTATCACATCACCTTGACTAACATGTTGACCTTTTTTTGCATTAAATGCACTTACATGCCCATAAAGAGTTTGGTATCCGTTTGGATGAGTTACGATTATATAATTACCAAAAATGCGTGAAAAGCTTGTTGCACTAACTGTGCCATCAAGAATTACTTTTATAGGAGTGCCAGTTGGTGCTGCTAAGTCTATCCCTGAATGAAAGCTTTTTCTTCCTGTAAAAGGGTCTTTTCTATAGCCAAAAGGAGAGGTAAGCCTGCCATTTATTGGATAGATAAAAAGTTCTCCCATTGCTTTTCTTAAATCCATAATTGAAAGAGAAGCACCGGGAATAAAAAGCTTTGTGTCCACACTTATTTCTACATCATTTAAGTCATTAGCATCAAGCAAAGCTTCAATAGAAACATTAAATTGTTTTGCAATGCTTTCTAGGTTATCGTTTTGTTTTACTGTATACAAAATGCCATCCATAGAAGGAATTGTTAAATGAGTTCCACTCATAATTCGTTTGGCATTTGTTACGTTGTTTGCAGAAAAAATGGTTCCAATGTTCTTTAAGCCCATCTTATAAGCAATGCCACTTATTGTATCCCCACTTCGCACAACATAGTCTGTATATTTCACTTCTTTAATAACTGAAGGAAGGTTTGTAGCTTCATGAATTTCAGTGTGCAAATCAACAAAGGAATTTAAAAACTTATCTACACTTTCTTCTTTTGCAAATGTTATAGCTTTAATGCCATACCTAGTATTATTTATTATGTAATAAAAAGCACAAAATAAAGAGAAAGATGCAATAACTATAATTAAATAAATTGCAAAGCTTTTTAATATTGATGGCAAAAAGTTTAAGTTAGTTTTGTGTAAGATTCTTCTATTTTTTAAATGCGGAACACTATCGTCAAACCAAGAAGAATCAAGAGATGCAACATAAGAAGAAAAAGTAAGACTAGATGCTGTCTTTTTCTTTGTTCCTAAAAAAGAAAATAGGTTTTTATTTTTTTTAATTTGATAATCTTGTAAAAATAATGTATCAAAAGCCATAACAAAAAAGATATCGGCTTTTTGCATTTTTAATTGAGTAATAGATTAATGAGAAGAGTTAGCTTTAATTATTCTAAACGAGAAAGAACTTCTAAAACGAGTTCGTGTTCAGCTTGATGAATGTTTTCTTCAAAAACTTCTAGTGTTTGGCCTTTGTTTGTATTAATTTTTTTTGTCGCAATTACACTTCCAGTGTCCACACCTGAATCAATATAATGGCACATAACACCACATTCTGTTATTTCACCATTTATCATTGCATTATATTGCTTTTCTATACATTCTAGCCCTAAAAAAGTTTTAGGCAAAGCAGGGTGTAAGTTAATCAATTTATTTTCAAACTGCCCAACAAACTTTTCAGTGAAAATGTGCAAAAAGCCTAAGCAAAAAATATATGAGGGGTTGTGTTTTTTAATTTCAATAGCTAGTTTTTCATCATAAACTTCTCTTTTTTCTATTTTCTTTTTAAATGGAAGGTATAAAGAAGGGATGCCTTCAAGACTTGCTCGCTTTAAGCCATAAGCATTTTTGCAATTAGAGATTACCATTGAAATATGATAATTAATTTTTTTTTCTTTAATTGCATCAATTACGCATTGCAAATTGCTTCCGTTTCCAGATATTAAGATAACAAGATTTTTCATAATTTCATCCATAATAAATAGTAAAACATAATGCTAATGATTACCTTTTTAGCAAATTCTATACTTTTTTTACCTTTTATACTAGTATAATTTACATGAACTTAGATAGCATAAAAAACTTAAAAGTAACTATCATGGGCTTAGGCCTTCATGGTGGTGGCTTAATGAGTGCAAAATTTTTTGCAAAATATGGTGCAAATGTTACTGTTACTGACCTAAAACCTATGGAAGAATTAAAGCCTTCTGTTGTAGCTTTAAATGATCTTACTAACGTTCGCTTTGTGCTTGGTAAGCATGAAATAGAAGATTTTGAAAATGCTGACTTAGTAATTAAAAACCCAATTGTTAAGCAATGCGGAAATAAATACTTAGAAAAAGCTAAATGGATTGAAAGTGATGTTTCAGTATTTTTGAATCTAACTAAAGCACCCATAATCGCAATTACAGGAACTAAAGGAAAATCTTCAACTGCAAAAGCATTGCATTATGGGTTAGTTAAATTAGGTTTTAATGCTTTTCTTGGAGGAAACATTGGGCATAATCCTTTAAGTTTTTTAGAAGAAACAGATGAAAACACTCCAGTAGTTTTAGAGCTTTCTAGCTGGCAATTAAGAGACTTAAAAGAATGCAAAGCATTTAAGCCACATATTGCAATAGTGACTCCTATTATGAAAGATCATCAAAATTGGTATTCCAGTATGGAAGAATATGTTGAAGATAAAAGTGTTATCTATAAAAACCAAACAAGTGAAGATTTTTTAATATTAAACTATGATGATGAGTGGGGGCATAAGATGTCTTTAACTGCCCTGTCAAATATCTTTTGGTATAGTAGTAAGCCTATAAATCTTAAAGGATGTTTTTTAGAAAATGATGCAGGTGTGCTTCAATTAGAAGATGAAAAAAAACTACCTCTCATTGCTGAAAATGTGAAAGTGAAAGGTGAGAAATCAAAAGCGAATTTACTCAATGCTTCTTTGGCTCTTTTTCTATTAGGTAATAATATAGAAAAAATTATTAATGTAATGAAAGACTTTGAAGGTTTAGAGCACAGAATGGAGTTTTTTTTCAAAGATAAAAACAATGTTTCCTTTTATAATGATAGTGCTGCTACAATTCCCGAAGCTACATGTGCTGCCATTTCTTCTTTTGAAAAACCTGCAATACTCATTACTGGTGGAACAGATAAAGCTCTTGATTTTTCGCCTCTCGCAAAGCAAATAAACAAAGCAAAGAGTATCTTTTTGCTTAAAGGAAGTGCCACAAACAATCTTATTTCTCTTTTAGACGAAATGAATATTCATTATTTTGGCCCATATAATAATTTAGATGACTTACTTTATGAGCTTAAATTAAATGTAGCTAATGGTGATGAAGTGGTTTTTTCACCTGCATCTAGTAGTTTTGAGCTTTTTAAGAATGAGTTTGATAGGGGTAATACTTTTAAGCAAAAAGTAAGAGAAATATTTTCAAATTAGTAGTTAAAGATAAATTAATATGTTGACAAATTTGAAGATTTATAATAGTTTTGACCTTATGGATACGGGCAATAGCGTAGTTGGTTAGCGTACAAGTCTGGGGGACTTGGGGTCCCCGGTTCAAGTCCGGGTTGCCCGATATCTTATTCCATTCAAAGTTTAATAATTCCATTATCTGATTTCCTCTTTCTAGGCGTGATGACGCCTATTCATTTTATAAATTGCCAATATGCAATTTTGATAATGTGGGGAAGGACTTGAAAAGCTTGAAGAGATAGACACAACTGTTCGAAGCAGTTTTTTCTTTCCTTCCCCACACCCCAACCTATCTTTATCTCTTCGAGCTTTTCAAGTCACATCGCTTAGGGGCTTTGCCCCTAAGAACCCAACAACCATGTTATATTATATGCAACATTTTATATTACAAAACAATTCGGGGGTTACTAGGGGTAATGCCAGTGGACTGATACAGTAAAAGGGCAGTATGATAAGTTAGAAAGAAGTATAATAAAAA
>JBQNBK010000066.1:0-9814 GCA_052169975.1 Treponema sp. | reverse complement strand
AAGTCCAGTATTCATAGACTTTAAAAAAGCCTCATTATTTTTTGTTTTAGTCATTTTATCAATTAAAAACTCAATAGTCTGAGTATCATCAAGTGGGTTTATGAATTTTCTTAAAATCCACATTAAGTTCATTTCATTTTCAGTCAATAAAAGTTCTTCTTTTCGTGTGCCAGATTTCTTTATATTAATAGCAGGGAAAAGACGACGATCAGAAAGTTTTCTATCAAGATTCACTTCCATATTTCCAGTTCCCTTAAACTCCTCAAAAATAACTTCGTCCATCTTACTTCCAGTTTCTACCAAAGCAGTTGCAATAATAGTTAAACTTCCACCTTCTTCTATATTTCTAGCAGCACCAAAGAATCTTTTTGGTTTATGCAAAGCATTAGAATCAACACCACCAGAAAGCACTTTTCCTGAAGTTGGCATAGTTTGGTTATAAGCTCTAGCTAAACGTGTAATAGAATCCAACAAAATAACCACATCATATTTATGTTCAACAAGTCTCTTAGCTTTTTCCATAACCATCTCTGCAACCTGAATATGGCGTGTGGCTTGCTCATCAAAAGTTGAAGAAATAACCTCTGCTTGAACGCTACGTTCCATATCTGTAACTTCTTCAGGACGCTCATCAATCAACAAAACAATTAAATAAACTTCAGGATGATTAGTAGTTATAGCATTTGCTATTTTTTGTAAAAATATTGTCTTTCCTGTTCTGGGAGGTGCCACTATTAAAGCTCTCTGACCCTTACCAAGCGGAGAAAATAGATCTAAAATACGAGTTGAAATTTCTTCAGTTTTTGTTTCAAGATGTAATTTATTTCTAGGATATAGTGGTGTCAAATTATCGAATGGAATACGACGTTGAGATTTAACTACTTCATCAAAATTTACAGTCTCAATTCTTAAAAGAGCAAAATATCTTTCTCCTTCTTTTGGAAAACGGACCTGCCCTGCTACAGTATCTCCTGTTCGTAAATTAAATAATCTTATCTGACTAGGAGAAACATAAATATCATCACTACTTGGCAAATAACTATTCTGAGGTGAACGTAAAAATCCATAACCATCAGTTAATATCTCAAGAGCACCAGAAGCTGTGATCATACCACCTTTTAATGTATGATTTTTCAATATTCCATAAATAATTTCTTGCTTTTTCATTGAAACCATCTCATCCTCTTGTATACCATAAACAACTGCAAGAGAACGTAGGTCATTCATTTTCATTTTTGTAAGATCATTTACAACAAGTTTTTCATCTGCTTTACTATTATCTTGTATTTCTTCATTAACTGTTTCTTTTGATGTTGTCGCAAGAATTCTTCTTTCATGTGATGTAAGTCTTTTTGTTGTTCTAACATCTTTTCCATCTACTGGTGTCACATGACGTCTAACTCTTGTTTGACGAACAACAACTTTCTTCTCATTTTCAGCTTCAGGGAAAAGTGAAGCTTCAACACCAGTATTTTCATTCATATCTATTGTTTCATCTGTTTGATCATTAAATTTTGACACTTTAATTTATACTCCCATTTAAATTTTAGATAGGTACTACAGAGAATTTGGACTATAATTTTGTTTATTATTACAAATAAGCCAAAAGGCATATAAAAACATAGCAAAGCATTAGAAATATATTTGATTTATAAAATAAATGGACACTTCACATTACAACTATCGGCTTATATTGTCAATAGTTTAATCATATTTTTATCACATTAAAACTATAAAGTTATAATAAGAGGTTTTATACTGAAAGCTTTTTTAGATAGCACATCTATATCTATTAAAACCGCAGAAAATATTGTTTTTCCACTTAAAACCATAGGAATCTTCTCACGAATTTGAGTTTTTATTCTTCTAATCGCAATAGAAGAGTCACCTCCAATCACTGAATCAAAAGCTCCAACCATTCCCACATCTGTTATGTAAGCCATTCCATTTAAAAGAATCCTAGCATCAGCAGTCTGAATATGTGTATGTGTTCCACCCAAAAAAGCACATCTTCCATCAAGATAAAAAGCTAAAGCCTCTTTTTCTTGTGTTGATTCAGCATGAAAATCCACAAGAACAATAGAAGAAGAAACTTTAGACAAAATTTCATCACTTCTACGAAACGGACAATCAAGATGATAACGCATACCTTCTCGTCCCTGCAAATTCATCACTGTATAGTCAACACCATTTTTTTTTATACTAACAAATCCTAAACCAACAACTCCAACTGGATAATTTGCTGGTCGTAATATTCTATCACATTCAGCAAAAGCTCGCCTAACATTAAATTTTTCTAAAGTGTGGTTTCCTCCAGTAATTACATCAACCCCATTAGAAAATAAAAGTGACGCATTATGAGGGTTAATACCAGAACCATTATCTGCATTCTCAGCATTAACAAACACAAAATCTATAGAATTATCTTTAATAACGGAAGGTAAAAGTTTGAGTAAAACTGAAACACCCAAATCACCACAAACATCACCAGCAAAACACACACGAACAGACTTAGGCATAAGAATAAGACAAAAGCATGAAAATAGACAACACTAATTTTCATGCTTTTCAGTTAATAAAATTATTTAGACAAAATAGTTGCCACTCTTTCTAAAACACTTTTTCTATCTAAAGGCTTAATTATATAATTTTTGGCACCCATAAGAATAGCCTTTTTTACTAATTCTTCTTTTCCAAGTGCTGTAATCATAACAACTCTAGCATTTTTATCAAATTCCATAATTTGCTCTAAAGCAGTTATACCATCCATCTTAGGCATAGTTATATCCATAGTAACAAGATCAACATTTGGACATAACTCTTTATATTTTTGTACACCCTCAAAACCATCACCTGCAACGCCAACAATCTCATAGCCTTCACTACCAAGTATCTGACTTATTTGTTTAGTAACAAAGACAGAATCATCAACGAGTAAAACTCTATATGGAGTTCCATCTGCCTTAATACCTTGTGGAGCTCTTTCATTAATAGTAGGAAAATCTTGTTTAGATATCACAGGGTACCTCCTTACACTCTATCACGAATAGCAACATTTATTTCAACTTTACCACAATCAGTTTCAATTGGAACAATGAGTGCTTCCATATTCATATTTGATATTTCCATTTTCTCACCTGTAAACAAAGCAGGAGGAGTTAAATCAAATCTAAAACCTAAATCATGCAAGCTAGTTACAGCACGCCCTGTAATCAAATTTGCCAATTCTGTAATTGTTGCACGAGCCAACTCATCAAATTGAGGCAATTCTTCTGAGTTCATTGCAGAAGCAATTTTAAGAGCAGTAGGTAATGTCATATCAAAAATAACACGCCCTTCAACATCACCAGCTAATCCTACAATAGCTGCAACCCCCATCATTGGCATACAAGTCTCTTTTAAGTATAGGTTTCCTCTTTTTATTTCACCACCTAACACTTCTGTAAGAATGTCATATGCTGCCTGACTAAACGGATTGATATATTCTACACGCATACCATCTCCTTAACCTTAATTAATATTTATTCCTTTGAAAAAATGACAATATCACCTTTATGACGCAACCAACCTTCATGTTTAGGCATTGCCTCATTAGCACCTAATATAACAACACCAGTATTCTTCAGTTTCTCTTTAAACTCAGACAAAATAGCATTTTGATTTGGAATAGTTAAAAAAGACAAAACATCTCTTGCAAGAATTATGTCAATATCTGGAACAGTATTTTGATGAGCACAATCATGGTATTCAAAAAGAATCATATCTTTTATTTCTTTATTAAAAGAATATGACCCATTAGTACCTTTAACAAGATATTTACCATAAACACTATCCAACAATTCTTCAGAAACAGTCAACATTGGTGCTCCAGATATAGCTAAAAGATCTGAATCATTAGCAAAAATCTTTATACTCGCACGTGGATATTTGTTTTTCAATAAAACTGCAAAACTAAAAGTTTCATATCCTAAAGCACATCCAACATTCCATGCTGTAATAGTCTTAGAGTTATTATCAGGCAAAGCATGAAGTAGTTTTTCAAAATAATCTTCTGACCATATTTTTTTAGTAGATGGTGAAAGAAAAGTAGAAAGAAAAACTTCTGCATCTTTTTCACTTTGAATTTGCAATTCAGAAGGAGATCTTGAATTTGCCCATTCAACATATCTTTGTGAAATCCAATCTTCATTTACAGGACTTGGAAAGAATTTACCATATGCTGCCAAAGTATCACTAATAAAACGAATTCCTAAAACTTCATTACTATTAGCAACCTCAGTCTTTTTTTCTTCAACCTTTTGAAAGACTTCTTCTTCAACAACCGGAGTAGTCTCACTTGTTGCAGTACGAGATGCAAATATCTTATTTACATCAAGAAGAACATAAAGACGTCCACCATTTTCAACAACACCATGTATATATTTTATATTGATATCACCAAATATTGGATGTGGTGGTTGAATAGAAGCACTAGAAATACCCACAACCTTATCAATAGAATCTACTACCACACCAAAAGTCTGTTCTTCAACAGTAATAATAACCATGCTTTCAACTTGTTCTTTTTTACGTAACTTAACAGGAATATTAAAAAAGACACGCAAGTCAATAACTGGTATAATATCACCTCTTAAATTATAAACACCAAGCACAAATGGTGAAGTATTAGGAACATAAGTAAAATTACCAGCTTTTGCAATTTCCTTAACCTGCATAATGTTTATTGCATAATCTTTATTAGCCAAAGAAAATGTCACCATCTTAAAATCTATGGCAGATAGCTTATCATTAACTTCTTCAACTTCATTTCCATTAAGAGTTCGTTCTACTACATTCACATTTTCCATACAATCCTCACACCTTTAATTCAGCTGTTTCTACCATACAGAAGCTTCACGTCTTTCACGTGCTTGCATCTCTTGTTTTAGTCCCAACTCAAGAAGCTGCCCAACATCAATAATCAAAGAAACAGAACCATCACCTAAAATAGACGCTCCTGCAATACCAGGAGATGAAGTAAACTGATCTTTTAATGGTTTAATAACCACATCTTCTTCTCCAATCAAGCTATCAACCATCAAGCCAACTTTTTTATCTTCAGTTCCAACAATAACTATATAATTATAACCATCTTCATCAGTATCATTAGAAGCAATACCAAAAAGTCTATTTAACCTCAACAAACTATTAACTTCTTCACGAACATTAAAAACTTCATAATTATCAATACACCTAATTTCTTCACCTTTAACTCTATGGCTTTCAATAACAGAAGTAATTGGAATTGAGTACACCTGTTCTCCAACACGCACAAGAAGACCTTGAATAATAGCCAAAGTAAGAGGCAACTTAATTATAAAACGTGTACCAACATTCATTTCAGATTCAACAGTAACTGTTCCATTAAGTTTTTCTATGTGTGTCTTTACAACATCAAGACCTACACCACGTCCTGAAACACTTGAAATCTTATCACTAGTAGAGAAACCCGGTGCAAAAACTAATTGAAAAGCTTCCACATCTGTTAATTTTTTACCAGGATGTAAAATTCCCTTTTCAACAGCTTTAGATTTAACTTTCTCAACATCAATACCATGCCCATCATCAGAAACTTCGATAACAATCATATTACCTTCATTACTTGCCTTTAATAGCATAATACCTTGTTCAGGTTTTCCAGCAGCCTTTCTCACTTCTGGTGTTTCAATACCATGATCAAGTGCATTTCTTACACAGTGCATAATAGGATCAAGCAAGTCTTCAACTACAGACTTATCAAGTTCTGTATCTTCACCTTCAATCACTAATTGAATATTTTTATGCAAATCTTTTGACAAATCTCTAACAACTCTTGGGAAGCGACTAAATATTTGACTAATAGGCACCATACGAATCTTCATTACGCCTTCTTGCAATTCACCAGCTATTCGCCCTAAATTCTGTGCTGACGATTTAAACTTAGTCACAGAATGCTTCATCTTAGAATCAAAATCTGAGAAAATCTCAAAAAGAGAAGCATATTCTTGCCCTATTTCTTGCTTAATTTCATTTATATTATATCCATTCTTAATTTTTTCTAAATATGATGGCAATTTATCCAACAACTTCCTAATTCTATCCTTATAATCAGAACTAGCTCCCTGAAAACTATTGTATAAATCGCTAAATTCTATTGCACTCTGATTTAATGAAGCCTTTGTAATTACTGTCTCACTAACCAAATTCAACAAGTAATCTATGCGTTTAGCATCCACACGCAAAACAGCACTAGGAGCATGAGCATTAGAAGCACCTCCAGTAGCTGGAGCTTTTGGCACAACTTTAGCTGGAGCAGTTGCTTGAGGTTGTGGAACTTCTTCTTTTTGCTTAACTTCTTCTTTAGCAGAAGCTACAGCTTCTTTTTTAGGCTCTTCATATACACTAGCCTTTTCTGTATTCTCTGCCATATCAGCAAGATCAGGTTCTGCAACTTCAACCTTTAAGGTAACTTCATTAATTGAAGCCGCATCCTTAACTTCATCTAAAGACTTAGAACTACCAACAAAATATAATACTTTTTCATGGAAAACATCTTCATAAAGAGAGTCAAAATCAGGCACTGTTTTTAAGACATTCCCAGATTGCTTCAAACTTGCAAAAACCTGAATACCACCAACAGTATTCATAGGATAATTTTCATCAAAAGTAACTAAAACAGTATATAATTTACTACCCTTAACAGTTTCTTTAAGTTCCAAAAACTCATATTCAGAAAAATACTTTCCTACATTCACCGCATCAACACTAGCCACCGTAAATTCTTGAGACTCTTCTTTTGGAGGAGGTGGTGCTTGAACCTTAGAAGCAGGTACACTAGCTTTTTTGGCACCGCCCTTTTTCTCAGGAACATAAGAGCGTAGTTTTGCAACCATATCTGAAACATCTTCACCATATGGCACACCATTAGAGCGAGATTCTAGCATAGCTTTGATGATATCAATCGCTTTCAAAAGCAAATCTACAACATCTTCAGTGATAGGAACAACTTTACTTCTTACTTGATCAAGTAAATCTTCCATTGCATGAGTAAATGAAGAAAGTTCCATCATTTCAACAGTTGCAGATCCACCTTTTAATGTATGTGCAGCACGAAATATTTCATCAACAGCACTATAATCCTGTGGATTCTGCTCAATAACTAAAATATTACTCTCAAGCACTTCAACTTGTTGAGTAGCTTCGCTGAAGAAATCTTTTAAGAGTTCTTCATTGTTTATGTCAAAATAGTCGCTCATACCTCATATATTAACCTATTTTTGATAATAGTCAAGACTCTTTTATCCATTTTATAACAAATTCATTTAATTTAACTCTATTTATGATTATGGAGATAAAAGCCTCTTCTATTTTAAAATCCTAATTCTACAAATTTAAAAAATAACTATCTTCCTTATATATATTTTTTTGTGTATAATATAAACACATTTTAACTTCAAATAATAAACATAAGGATAATAAGTAAAATATGAAAGTTACAGTTAGAGGTGTCGGTGTAGTTGATGTAACCGAAGAGCAAATCATTAAACTTGAAGAAGGTTTTTTTGGCTTTGAAGAATATCATGAATTTGCATTAATAGATTCAGATGTTCAACCTTTTTTTTGGGTTGCTTCAGTAACAGAAGGTGGTCCTACTTTTGTTGTTATAGACCCATTTATTTTCCGCCCTGATTATGAGATTGACTTAAACGATGATGTCTTAAGAAAGTTAGAGTTAAAATCACCAACTGACGCTCTTATTTTTGCACTTGTTACAATGTCAAAACCAGAAATTCCCCCAACTGCAAACCTTCAAGGACCTCTTATAATAAATAAGATAAATAAAAAAGCAATGCAAGTAATTGCAGGTGGTTCTTGGAAAACCAAACATGATATAATAGCAGAACTTGAATCTAAAGAGAAAAAATAATGTTAATACTCTCTCGAAAAACAAATCAAAAAATATTAATAGGCAATGATATAGAACTCACTATAATAGAAGTTAGAGGAGAACAAGTTAAAATAGGTATAAAAGCTCCTCAAGAAATACAAGTATTTAGGCAAGAGTTATATAAAGAAATTCAAGCAGAAAACAAAGTGGCAACAATCTTTTCATCGCAACCGCCACTACCAAATTTAGACGTATAATTTAATGTTTTCCTAAAAGGTTAACCTGCATACATTCTTTATTTTTCCACACCCAATAACGTCTGTTTTTATAGACAAAAATTGAAAAGCGTAAAATAACTCTACTTATAATATAAATAAGTTGAATCATAGGAATAAATGCTTGCCATTGCTCTATAAAAAAAGAAAATATAAAAAGAATTGGCAATATAAAATCGGGAAAGCTTTCTTGTTTTCCTGTTGAAACAGCTGATAGTAAAGAGGAAATAAAAAAAGCATTATAAAATGTTGTTAATAATGTAGTTAAAAGAATAGGAAAACCTAAATATATACAACAAGCAGTTATAAAGCATGAAAGAAGAACATGTAAAATAAGCTTTAAACTGCACTTTTTAGAAGCAATAATAGCTTTAACACCAGCAACTCCTGCAAAAAAGAAAGCTACCAAAAGCACAAAATCCATAACTGAAAGTGAAAAAATCAACTTATTCACAACAATAAAACGTTGAACTAAAGGAATAGAAACTAAAAATGAAGGAATAGCAATAGCCATAACCCCTTCAGTTGTGCTTATAAGACCAAAAGACATTACACCTTTTTTAAGTCTTTCCCAAAAAGTACCAATTTGTCCTAAATATAATGCCTGAAAAGGAAAAAATAAAATTACCCAGTTATTAGCTCTTAATGCAAAAAGAAGAATACCTGTTAGTAGCCCTGTAACAAAGCTATCTAGGAAATGATCAAAATATTCTCCCAATGGGGAGCATGTATTTGTACGCCTAGCTTGAATCCCATCAAAACAATCCCCAACAAGATATAAAAAGCATAAGATAGGAATCAAAAAATAAAAATCAAAGTTCTTATTATAATAACCAAGACCTGCAATGATAAAAGAAACAAGAACACAAGAATTAGAAATAATTGTTATAATATTTGCTGGAATCTGATATGGCACAATTTTAAGCATTGGTGAGATAAAAAAGCGATATAAAAAAGGTGTCATTAAAGAGGCATCATTAGCACTATATTTATATTCCATAAATTTCAAGCCCTTACATAGTTTTTAATTGCTTTTCTAATTTCTTCAAGTAAGTTTTCTATAGGAATTCTCACCTGCTCCATTGAATCTCTATATCTCAATGTAACAGTTTTTTCTTCTAAAGATTCATAATCCACAGTGATGCAAAAAGGAGTTCCCACTTCATCTTGCCTTCTATAACGTTTACCTATAGCACCAGAAGCATCATAATCAGTCTTATATTCAGCCCTAAGCTCATTTTGTATTGATTTAGCTAATTCAGCTAGCCCATCTTTTTTCATCAACGGAAGCACAGCAACAGTAATGGGGGCAACAAGTGGATGAAAATGCAAAACTGTTCGAAAGTCATCATCATTACCCTTATCTGCTACTTTTTCTCTAGCATAGGCATCGCAAATAAACATTAAAACATTTCGAGTAAGACCTGCAGAAGTTTCAATTATATATGGAAGATATTTTTTGTTTCCATCATCTTGGTCAACATAAGAAAGGTCTTTTCCTGAATATTCTGTATGTCGGTTAAGGTCAAAATTAGTACGATTATGAACACCTTCAAGCTCTTTAAAGCCCATAGGAAATTCATATTCAATGTCATAAGCATCTTTTGCATAGTGAGCAAGTTCATCTGCCCCA